>JANSWS010000398.1 GCA_024743355.1 bacterium | reverse complement strand
GAGAACGGTGCTCAAGCTCCTCGCAACCGGCGGCTTTTTCACCACGCCACTCCACCGCAGATTCGTGAAGGCATGGCCAGACTTTCCGCAGATTGGCAGGTTCAACTCAGCCATCGTCGAATCTGCGACCTCGGATCATTCGTCCGCTATTTACTTCGTTACCCCGAAGAACATCGTGGGACTTTTCTTGGATTGGTGCGAGAGGCCATTCGATGGCACAGGACACACTTCGACTACGATGACGTCGATTTCGATGGCAACGAATTACCAGCCGGCTACGACGAATCCACCCCCACCAGCCTGCCAAAGTTTCCGTTGCCGGAAATGGCGGGTGTCCATTTCCTAAGTACCGTCGGGGCGATTCGCTCTGAAAGCAAACGTATGCAGCATTGCGTAAATTCATACGTCGATAAGGCAGTGTCGGGTGAGTGTTTTTTATTCCACGTAGAATACCGATGCGACTGCGCCACGGTGGAGCTTGCCCCCAGTGGCGAAGTAAGGCAGGCAAGAGGTCCAAATAATCAGCCGAATAAGGCAACGGCGTATGCCGAACAAGTCTTGGGAGAATGGGCCAAACGGTTGACACGTCAAAAATCAGTTAGTGTGAGTCCGACTTCCGCTTAGCCGAAAACTGAGCGACGGCAGGCTCAGTGAACTGGAAATTATCCTGATCGACGCGCCAGCCATCTCTTGGCTCGCCATGGGTGCGCTTCGAGCTCGACAACCACCGCTACACATCCTTCCTGTTTGCGGTGGCCTTCTTCAGCCCTCGCTTGTGTTTTGCTTCAAGTTCGCAGGTCCACTCTTTCTAACTTCACGAGACCTAAGTTGAGACACTCCATCTCCAAACGTCGCATGTAGCAGCGTCGGACACAGTCAACAACGGGTTGGCTGTTACGAATCCAGTTTCAATCTCGATGTGAGGTGAAGAATGTGTAGGAATCTATGGGTGAGGCTTCTATTACTGTTTCTGGCGCTTGGCTCCGCAGGGCAAGCGGTTGCTTCGGACCCAGCATTGCCTGAAGAACTCCTTCGGCAAGCCATGCAACTAGAGAAGAACGCCTTCCAGCTGAAAACGACCGCTCAGCGAAGGCCATTGATCGATTTGTATAGGCGGGCCGCAAAGGCCGGAAGCCCGCGTGCCCAGGGAATCCTGGCGTCGATATGCAATTTGGGCGAGTATGGAGTAAAGCAGAATGAAAAAGCTGCCCTTGAACTCGCACGAAGCGCGGCCAATGCCGGTGATCCCCTCGGCGCTATTATGATCGCGACATACGCAAAAAAGGGAGAGAAACTGTACGAGAAGTCTATTTCCGTTCTTAGCTCGGCATTCGACTCCCTGGTCCAGCAGGCTCAGTCCGGAGACGCACGCGCCGCACTTGTCTTATCACGCATGTATTTGGACTCATTGGGAGTGCCTAAGGATTTATCAGAAGCGCTTAAGTGGGGCAGACTGTCAGCACAAACCTTGCCCATAGGTGCCTTTGTATATGGCACTTATCTGGGAGATGGCATTGGTCAGAATCCAGACTTGCCAAAGGCCATTGAGCAATTCGAAAAGGCTGCTTTGGGAGGGGTTCACAAAGCAGCTATAGCGCTGATGTTTGCCTATGCCGGCGGAAAAGGTGTCCCGAAATCGATCGAAGAGGTCAAACGTTGGGCCCAGGTCGCTGCCGATCTGAACCACCCTAATGGACACACGGTCTTAGCTCATATGTACATCAATGGCATCGGCGTTGAGAAAGATGCGGCCAAAGCGGCCCAGTACTATGCCTTGGCCGCCGAGAAGAATGAGCGTATTGCCTGCTATAACCTGGGAATCATGTATGAAAATGGTGAAGGCCAGCTCAAACAAGACTTCGAAAGAGCCGCCCTCTGGTACCGTAAGGCGGCCGAGCAAGGACACCCTAAGGCGCAATGCAATTTGGGGTGGCAATATCAGAATGGCAAAGGCGTGCAGCGAAGCCTTAGTGAGGCAGAATATTGGCACCGCAAGGCAGCGAAGAATGGAGAACCTATTGCTCAGTGCAATCTGGCCAGGTTGCTGGCGAATAGCGGCGGCGATATGAAAGAGGCAATGCAGTGGATGGCCGCATCGGCCGCTCAGGGCCATGCTCCCGCGATTCAGGTCATGAATCGGCTAAGCCTTATTCCGCCAGGTCCTAGGATTGGCGTATATCCGACGGAGGCGGATATACGGTATCAGGCCGAACTCGAAACGCACCTCGAGATGTCGGAACGACAATACAGGCAACAAGAGGATCGTTACATCCGAGGATATTAGTCTGGCCGAAGCAACACAAAGGCAGTGCCGCCGGCTGGTGGCGCTGCTCTAGTTTGCATCCTCGTGTTTTGGCTCAGTCGCTGAAGGCTTTCCTCAACCTAAGCAAGCCTGGGCTGGGAAAGATCCGGTTCGGACGTTTCAACTTGAAGTTCCGGCTGAAGTCGCATGGTTATCTGTCTCTTGAATGGAGAATGATTAATGATGTCCGGCGGCCTACCTACGTCCGCCATAGCTGCCGTTGTTTTTGCATGCGACGAACAGACCAGATTCGTCTCAGCTTCAGCGCAAATTTCTTGGCAGAATGCATGGACTCAGAATCGACTCAGCTTCGGGTTTCGTAGGAAATGGATCGTCAGATCATAGGAGTGATGTCCGCAGAACACTTCTCGAGGAGATGAACATGGCCAACCCACCGGTACACGTACTGCGTTATGGAACTGTCAAGGTCTGCATTTGGCAGAACGAGACTTCCAACGGACTCCACTACTCCGTGACGATCGCTCGCCTGTTCAAAAACGGTGATCGGTGGAACGAGTCGTCGCGATTTGGAAGGGATGACCTACTGGTCGCAGCGAAGCTGTTGGACCAAGCCCACAGCTGGATCTGCGAGATGATCCAAGCGGAATAAAACGAGGAACATCGCTTCGAGGTTGAGGTCGCAAGTTGAGTAGAGAGGATTCGTGCATGCAAGAAATGCCGGCGAACGATAGAGAGTTAGGCTTGAACTGCTTTCCCGATAGCACATATGTTGAAAGCAAAGGTGCAACAGGCGATAGCCGCATGGATCAGCTTTCGTACAGGCTGTCCAACATTGAGAGAAAGCTTGACCAACTACTTAGTGCAAGGCCGGAACCAATCCAGGAATTTTATTCCACAGCGGACGTCGCCAGAATTCTCGAGAGGGCAGAATGGACCGTCCGTGAGTGGTGTCGTCTGGGGCGGATCCATGCCGAGAAACGCCCCTGTGGTCGAGGTTGCGCTAAGGAGTGGATGATAGCTCACGAGGAACTCGACCGGATAAAGTCCGAGGGATTATTGCCTACCGCAGGATATCGGCACCGCGTCCGCTAGGTTTTTAGCGTTCCTAATAGCTGCGTGTACCTGGCAAAGCAGAACTTTGCACGTCAGGCTGTCCGGGTGAATGTACGTTTGTCGGCAAAGGAGAGGATCTGCCTAATAGCGACCGCATTAGCCAACCAGGCTCCGAGCACGAATCCGAAGGCACATGCGGGAGATAACAGATCCGTCGAGGCTGCGAAAAACATACTCACTGCAGCGATCAATGCTGACCATACCAGGGCCTTTGCCGCCTCCTGACGCTGTCTTCTTAGGTTACCAAGAAAGCTGTACAGTGAGGAAGTTGCAGTTGAAATCTGCTGCTTGGTTTTGTGCCCAGTGGTGCCGTTTGAAAAGCGAGATATTGGAGGTGTGTCGGCACATGGTGCTGCCAAATGCGGCGAAGTACCCTCGGTAACATGGTTGCGATCGAGTGGAGGACAGTTGTTGTACACATCTTGCGATGTTGAATGAAAATCGGCCAGCGTTTCCATGGATGAACTCCCAAATCGTTCCTTTGTCGCGGACTGGACTGCGGGCCACATGGCCAAGCAAATTGGACGTCGAGGATACATGCGTCATGCAGTCCAGATTCGTCTCAGGCTCGACCCGAAAATTTTCCTCGGCCCGGGAGTTTGGGATCCGCGTCGGAAATGCAGATCGTCAGTGCTGGTCGCTAGGCCTTCACGCGACGTGCATTGGGCGCGACGAGCGATGCAGTATTTGGGCGTTTTGATTGAGACGCTGCGGCAATAGCGAGACGAATGGCCAGTAAAAGACGCATGGTGCTAGGAGAAAAAGCGGAGCGACGAATGATCCGCTAAGAACGCTCGAACTGATGGAACGCCTTGCCCGCCGCCGCAGGAGGAAATAAATGCGTCACTCGACTGCCGTGGATATGGATCCTCAATTGGGGAACCAGGACCTAGACAGCTTCTTCCAGGAGTTTCGTCTTTGCATTCAGCATCTGGAGCGTGCGTATTGCGACGGAACCTTGTCAAAATACGTGCACTCCGAAGCGTTGGAGTCGATCATCGGAACCTGTGTACTTCGGAGCTACCATAGATTAGGAGACATCCCTGCTTCACGTCGCTCCTGCCGCATGCGGCGCGCTGCAGTAGACGGTTTGCTGAACCAACTTAGAGCTCAGCTCTTGTCGTCGAAGCTGAAGTTCACGGCGCGAGCCATCTGCAACGCGAACGGAGGCAAGGAACTATACCGCGTATGCTATCAGGACCAAGACTTTTTTCTTCGGTTAGACCAGCTTATCGCAGCCAGCAAATGGGGGATCCAATTCGACTTCGAAGTCCCAGCGGATGGCGAGCGATTCGCGGTGGCATTGGTGCGTAGCTCGGTAAGCCAATTTGCTCACGATCTCTTCGACATCGGACGCATGCCGCAAGGTGTTCAGTTAACATCGAATGTCGTTCGTGGGTTAGCCCGAGCAAATGACGGGAGAAAGTTTGAGCAGCTCGTTTTGGACATACTCAATGAATCTCGACTCTGCGCGAGGCGAGCCAGGCTGCACGAGGACTATTTGCAGAAGACCGACATCAGAGTCCGTTATCCGGAGCTGCAACGCAAACGTGGAGCCAGAGTTCAAGTCACATTGACTGCCAACAAGACAGCAAATAAGGAAAAGGTTCGCCAGATGGATCGTGCGAAACAATATGTATTCTTGTCGCCCTGGAGCTTGGCCTGCTCTCTACTGGATTCGGATGGCGAATTCATCGGAATGGCGTCGAGACACTACGACAATTTCATGGTCGATCGATTCTGGGATTTCTTCGCCGACCATGGCCATAGTCGAATTTGGCTGGCTCGTGAACTGCGTTCGATTTCCAGTTATCGCTCACCTTGCCTGTTACGGATCCTCGTGGCCCGATGGCATCTGTACCTCCCGTTCTCCGCGAGACCCTCTGTGCTTTCGTTCGCTACGAATCCATCCGCAGCACGCTCGCACTTCGAATTTGGGAGAACAACGGAAGACGCTACCATACGAACTCGAGCGGTACCTTACGCATTAGGGACCGTATCAGGCCATACCGCCCAAAATAGATTTGGATGGTGGGGGGAAAGGCTAGGTACTCAACCTCGCATCGGGCTGAATTTAATTTTGTTGAGCCGCTTGCGCTTTCAGCTGTCTGCGGCTAGATGTTAGCCAACATTCCCGCCCCTTGAGAAGGACATGGGGACAAACTGGCGATATCTGCCACAGGAATATTGAGTGATCTTCGGCGAGCAAAGACGCTCCCAGCTGGGCTACCAATAGGTATTCCAATTGGGGAAAAACCGGGGACACTTAGCGATTGAAGACATCTGCCGAACCAGGGGAAGTATTGTTTGCAGGTTCTTGGCTTCCGGCGATCTACAACAATGCCCAGTCATCCTCAATCGAGCACAATGCCGCGCTAGGTATATGACCTAGAGTACCGGACCTTAACGCAACTACAACGCATTCACATCGGTGCCACTGAGCTTGTCCGCGACAAACGGTAAAGACCATGAGAACGTGCGGAATCGTAAGATAACCTGGATTCATCGAACTTGGACCTGAATCCATCAAGGCCGCATTTGCGATGAGTTGCATCAGCAGTGGCACGCATTGCTTTCTAATGCCAACCTACATTCTCGCGTTGAACCTGCCTTGTACTCGCGGTGGTCTTAAACGGGCAATCCTGGCACTGATTTGCCACTGAAGTTCACTTCGCTTCAAAAGCTTTTCCCTCTAGGCTATGCACCTTGCGATCGCGGCTTCAAAGGATGTGCCCTTTACGAGTTTTGAGCCCGCTTAGAAAGCGATTCCTTTCGCGCATGCGAACGCCACGACCGAAGTATCGGCGGTCGCTTCCGTTACCCAAAGATCGGCATTGAAAATGCCACGGTATGAGTTTGCTAGAGCCCCTCAAGGCAATAAAGGTGATTCGCACCACGGAGAAAGAGTTGGTCGCCAGCGAGAGCTGGAGAGGCGTCGAATCGATCGTTGAGACTATTGGTGGCTACTTCTTTGAAATTGCTTGATCGCTTTATGACCAGCGTTTTTCCGCCACGTCCCACAATGTAGATCTGGCCGGAAGCACCGACTGGCGAGGCATAGATGTTAGAAACCTGGCCGATACGTACGGGGCCAAAAACCGTCTCACCGGTATTGGAGTCGACGCAGGTGAGTATCGACTGGTTCGATTGGTTGTAGAAGAGCAAGCCATCATAAAGAAGTGGAGATGGGATGTAGGGTGTGCCGCGGTCTCGCTTCCAGAGGATCTTTTCGCTACCAGTGATATCTCCTGTTTCAGTGAGCGGAATTGCCATCGCGGCGTATCCCTGGTAACCGCTCATGCAAATCACGTAGTCACCATCGATGACTGGACACGGGGTGACGTTGCCGGTCAGTCCGCTGCATTGCCAGATAATCTCGCCTGAATTGAGGTCGTAGCTGCGGACAGCACCCGAGGCCGCCGTGATGACTTGCGTTTTCCCGCTATGCTGGATCACTCTCGGTGTTGCCCAGGCGTTGTCTTCATCTCGCTCGCGTTGCCAGAGGGTGTCCCCCGTCTTACCGTCTAGCACTTCGATGGAGCTCTGGCCTGCGTGATCACGAACGACAACCAGCCTGCCATCATGCAAAACTGGGGAACAGCCTTCACCGAGGCTGGAACCCACTTTTGCTTCGCCCAGATCTCGTTCCCAAAGCTTGTTGCCGTCGAGGTCATAGCAATAAAGACCAGCTGAACTGCAAACCACTCAACTTGATCTGACACTTACTTTTGATTCTGGGTTATGCTTTGCCGTGTGCTAGGAAAAGGAAGGAGCGCAGCGACTGAGTTTTGCT
>JANSWS010000783.1 GCA_024743355.1 bacterium | reverse complement strand
GCCGTTAAAACTCAATTGGACCTATGCGACCACGATCGTCGTCGTTCATTTAATGGGTTTTCTGGCGTTGGTTCCCTATTTGTGGAGCTGGACGGCCTTCGTGGTCTTCATTTTGGGCATCCACGTTTTTGGACAGGGGATCACCATCGGCTATCACCGCTTATTGACACATCGCAGCTTCAAGGTGCCAAAGTGGTTGGAGCATTGCATTGCGATTCTCGGGATTTGTTCGATGCAAGATACGCCTGCCCGTTGGGTTTCGGTGCATCGCATGCATCATGTGCATTCCGACCGCATTCCCGATCCGCATAGCCCGCGGGTGACGTTTTGGTGGTCCCACATGGGATGGTTGATGTTTATCAATCGTGAAACCTACAGCGTTGCCGGTTTGGAGAAATTTGCAAAAGATCTTTTGCGTGATCCGTTTTATATGCGTCTGGAGACGAATCCGTTTTTGCAGTTTTTCTACATCCTTGCACAGATTCCCATTTATTTTGCCTTGGGTTTTGGTCTGAGTTTCTTCTGGAGCACCAATATCTGGGATGCGGTTCAGCTGGGTTACAGCATGGTGCAATGGGGATTGATCATGCGGATCATCGCCGTATGGCATATCACTTGGTCGGTTAATTCGTTGAGTCATATGTTTGGCTACACCAACTACGAAACGGGGGAAGACAGCCGCAATAACTGGCTGGTGGCCATCCTGAGTGTGGGAGAGGGCTGGCACAACAACCATCACGAAGATCCATCTGCCTGCACTGTTCAGCATCGTTGGTGGGAGATCGACATTAGTTATTACGAGATCAAGTTGCTGGAGAAGCTAGGATTGGCCCGCGACATCATTCCCACGCGACAGGAGCGTCATGGACCGCCGGGCGGCAAGAAGAACCCGACCAAGGAATCCGAAGAAGCGGTTGCCGATGCGGTTGCTTAGGATATAACATCCCACGCAACATCCGTTAGCTATCGAGTCGGCCACTGGTTAGTTCGGAGCGAGCGGAACTGACCAGGGTACCAACGGTTTTCGTTAATCTCACAGCAACAAGCCTATGACGAAGCTCGCAAAATTGGTCGACGCCCAGGGGAAGGTGGCGGTTGGCCGGGTCGTGGATGATCGTGTGACTCTCTTGGATCTGCGGCAGGGCGGACTGGAAAGCCTGGCCGATCTTCTTTTTTCGCCTGAGCTACCCATTTTGTCGGAGTCTTTGCCGGCCTTGGGTGAAACCCTACCGGTATCGGAAGTCACTTTTCTGCCCCCCATAGATCGGCAGGAAGTATGGGCGGCGGGCGTGACCTACAAGCGGTCTCAGACGGC
>JANSWS010000450.1 GCA_024743355.1 bacterium | reverse complement strand
TAGTCTGGTTGGCCACCAGACCATTTCCCAATCAGCTCGTTACATCCTTGATTTTAAGTGTCGGCCAAATGTGGCACTGGCATGCCAGTGTAGTTCCGAGAGAATAACAGTTTGAACTCTGATTTGACCCGCGATACTCCGAGAATTTCGGGCTAAATATTCGTAAAACGTTCCGTGGAATCACCGAAGCGTTCGAGGGCCTTTACTCCCATGCGATCCGCAATTGAGAGAAACAGGTTGGACATGGGCTGCGAACCGGCGTCGACAACGCGGCCGCTTTGCAAGCTGCCGCCACCTCTACCGGCCAGGATCAGTGGAAGATTGTCGTGGGTGTGGCGATTAGCGTCGGCTATGCCGCTGCCATAGACGATCATGCTGTTGTCCAATAGCGTCCCGCCATCGACATCCTGCATTTCCTGCAGACGCTCGAGGAATTTCGCAAATCGAGTCATATAAAACACATCGATTCGCGCAACCCGTTCCCGAGCATATTCCTCCTCCTGCCGGTGCGTCAAATTGTGGTGCCCTTCCTGAATTCCAAGCTCTGGAAAGCTGCGATTCGAGCCGTCGTGGGCCATCATCAACGTAGCAATGCGTGTCGTATCGGTCTGGAATGCGAGCGCCAGCAGCTCGAACATGACGTCAATGTGTTCTGCGTAATCCCGCGGAACTCCGTCAGGCACAGCTCGATCGGTTGCATCAAAATCCATCAGTTTACCGGTTGGAAAGTTTTCCATGCGTTCAATCCGCTTCTCGATGTCGCGAATGCCGCTCATGTATTCATCGACCTTGCGATGATCAGCGTTGCCCAGGCTTTTTCTCAGCAGCTTGGCATCCTCAAGCACAAAATCGAGTATCGATCGCTGTTCTTCGCGGCGGATCTGTTGTTGTCGATCCCCTTGCGGATCCTGGTCGCCGAACAGTCTCTCGAAGACATTCCTGGGATTCGGTTCCGGCGTCATGGGTGTCACCGGTGTTCGCCACGATACGTTGTACTGATAGGCGCACGAATAACCCGAGTCGCACCGGCCGGATTTTCGAATCGCGTCGCAGGTCAATTCCAAAGATGAAAACTTGGTCTGATGTCCAACATGCTCGGCAATCAGCTGATCGATCGACTGCCCAACGCGAATGTTAGAACTGGAAGTCTTTCTAGCCCTCATGCCGGTCAAGAAGGTGGCGTTGGCACGCGCATGATCGCCCGCACCATCGGGTCCTGCCTCGGCGTGCTGGTGATCTAGGCCAGTGACAACTTGAATGTGATCTCTGACCGATTCGAGCGGCTTCATCGTCGAACTCAGTTCAAACGCCTTGCCCCCTCCCGATGGAAACCATGCGTCCTGTTGAGCCCCGTTAGGAACATAAATGAACGCCGACCGGATGGGGTTGCCTGGTTGACCATCAGCTGCTGAGGCGGTCGCGGGACGTAACACTTCCAAGGCTGGCAGCGCAATGGATACTCCAACACCTTTCAAAAACATTCGACGCTGTTGATCCATGAAGCGGTTCATGAATATCCCTTTGTTCGCGGAGCGTTGGTTTGCTAAGTTCGTCGCGGTAGCCAGGTGCGAAACGTGAAGCCTATGGTTACCGGACCAACTCTACGGCTGCTTGCAGTCAATTTTCAGTTCGTCGCATTCGACGGAACGGCACCGACTCTACCACGCCAAAAATCAGTGAGCGAGCGCTCCCCCGATGTTCTTCCAAGTCGTGGGTGATCCGCTCCAATGTGACTTCATCGCCAAAATCCAGACTTCGACCAATTGCATAGGATAACATACGTTCGGACAGACAACGATAGAAATCCAAGCGTCGAGACCCCGTCAGCACTTGTTTCAAGTCAGTCACATTTTCAAATGATTCGCCGGAAATCAACTGACCGCCGGGCTGGATTGCCTGGCCATGATCAGTTTCGCGCCATGTGCCGATGGCCGTAAAGTTCTCAAACGCCAAGCCCAGTGGATCAAAGCGAGCGTGGCAGGAACGACACAGTGGCTCGCTGCGATGGATCTCCAGCAACTGGCGGAGCGTTGGGTTTTCGAACTTGCTCTGTTCGGCCGAATCCTCCAACTCGGGTACCGCGGCCGGTGGCGGGGGAGCGGGGGTGCCAAGGATATTGTCGAGAATGAACAGCCCGCGTTTGACGGGACTGGTCCGCGTGGGATTCGACGTAACCATCAAGAAAGTACCTTGAGTCAAAACGCCGCCCAATGGGCTTTGGGGAGGTAGTTGGACTTGGTGAATTTCATCGCCTGCAATCCCAGGCACGCCGTAATGTTTGGCGAGTCGCTGGTTCAAGAATGCATAGTCGGAATCGATCAGTTCAAGGAGCGAGCGGTCATTGCGCAGCACGTAAGCAAACAACTGCTGGGTTTCTTGGGCCATGTCGCGGCGTAGATCTCCATCAACAAGGTTCCGAAGCCCACGGATTTCTTGATATCGATTGTATGCGGCGTGCTGCTCCGGCGACGCGTCATCCGCCGGGGGCCGTCGCCGACCACTTGCGGTAGATTCCAGGTAATCGCTCAGCCTCTCGTATTCTTCACGTACCCCCAGGGCGGCCAACGGATCGATGGAGACACTTTCAACATCGCGTGTTTGCAGCCATTGCCCCACGAAATTTTCAATCAGGCGGTCCGAGCGTTCATCCCGCAACATACGTTCTACTTGTTCGCTAAGATTCGCTTTTAGGTTCCCCTGCTCGGCCAACTGAAGAAGTGTTTCATCCGGCATCGTCGACCACAGAAAATAAGATAGCCGCGACGCGAGTGAAAAATCATCGACTTCCGGGAACTCGTCGGCCGAGTCGGCTCGAGGTTGTTCAATGCGGAACAGGAATCGAGTGGAAGCGAGTACAGCTGTCATCGCCCGCCCGATTCTCTGTTCAAAGGTGAGTGTTTTCGATGGCCCGCTGGGTTCGGCTGCGTTTGCCGGGCTGGACAACCCAGCCATGTCGAGCAAGCGATTCAGATGCGTCTCATCAACCGGCCGACGATAGGCACGCAAGCAGAACCGTCGCAGAACTTCCGCAGCATATTGGCGTCTTGCGGTGGCATCGGTCGGAGTATCACTCAAATGGAAAAAGCGATCATAGCCGTCGGGTCTTTTCCATTGAGCGGGATCCAGCGGTCCTTCAATGCGAACAGTGGGGATTTGCAACCTGACGAAAGTTCCGTCCTCGTCTGGGGAACGCCCCTGGCCATCCTTGGATTCGATGGGATCAATCTTGAACTTCAGCGAATGCTTGCCTTGGCTCAGGCGGCACTCGTGCGAGACTTCGAATACAAAATCGGATCGCCAACCGTATTCCTGGTCGTGCAGAACCTGTTCATCCAAGAATAGCTGCACACGGGCTCGAGCGGAATTGAAATCGAAACTGCCGTCAACATCGATCGGCACAACAACGCGGTATTCTACATCACCCGCGATTTGGAACTCTGTCGAAGCAGTCGCGGCCGTATTAAACAAGAGACGCGTTGACTTAGAATCGATGTCGGTTTGAAACTGGCCTGCATCGATTAGTTGCACGGGAATGACTCGGGATGTCTTCGGCACGGCACGGTCAACAATTTCTTGGGCCGCCGCGACGTACTTCTCCGCCAACAGGGGTGATATCGACAGAGCGTCGGCGTTGTTGTCAAAGCCATCGCCCGAGTCATCCGGCGGGAACTCGATGGATGTATCGAAATCGACACCCATCAAATCGCGTATCGTATTGCGGTATTCCAGCCGGTTGAGTCGTCGCAATTTGCCTGGGCCTGGATCCGCCGAGAGGCGATGGGTTGGAAACACGTGCCCAGTTATCCATTCGAACAAGAGTCTTTTTTCTGCATCGCTCGGTTGTTTTTCGCCGTGAGGTGGCATCACGTCTGATCGCACATTTTTTAAGACCGCCCACCAAGTCTGTGCATCGGTTGTCATCGCATGGAACGATGTGAAGTTGTCCAACGCCAAATCGCCCTCATTAGCCCCCTCGGCGTGGCAATCGAAACAATAGTCCTGCAAAATCGGCAATACCACACGCTTGTATTCTTCCACAATGGAAGCAGCGGCAACCCCAGTCGCATCGTTGCCAGTCGTCTGATTTTCGTCGGCGCGCGTCAGATGTTCCGTCAACAGCCAAAAACATATCGTGACTGACATCGCGACATATTTGGCGGAATCCCTAGCATTACTTTTCAGAGACACAAACAAATTCCTACTCCAGCGATTATCCGATCAAGCGTAGGTCCAAAGCCCAAACCTCAAGTTTAACCGAGATCCTTGATGCAAGAATCACTTTAGGCTCGCCTTTTCACCGGTTGCGGGGTCACCGACAGAACGTTGGCGAAGCTATATTGCGGTAAACTGTCAATCGATGGTCTCGCGTTAATCCGCTAGCTATAAGATTCCAATGGGTCACCACCTCGAGAGATAGGTGATCGACTGATCGCCGCTGGCCGCCAAGCTATTTGCTTCTGGGAGGCGGTGCCTTCGCCTGGTCGAATGGAGTAGATTCCCATCAATCCGGAACTCTCGCCGCAAGGTTACTAAGAATGCGCGTTTGGCTCCCAACGATCGTTTGGCTTTTTTCTGTACTGCTATCGGGATCGGAAGCTCACGAGGTTTCGCAAGCGGTATTAGACCAGGAAGGTTTCCTGGAACACGCGGTGACTTCCGAGTATCAAGCCGGGCCAACCGACATCCGAGTGCTAATTCCAGATCGCTTGGAACCGGGAAGACGTTACCCCGTGGTGTATGTGCTGCCGGTTGAGGCGGGGCGGGGAACGCGATGGGGTGACAGTCTGCTGGAAATCAAAAACCACGATTTGCATAACGAGCATCAATCGATCTTTGTGTTCCCGTCTTTTTCGGACCTTCCTTGGTATGCCGACCATCCGACGATTCCTTCGATCCGGCAGGAGACATATTTTCTGAAGGTGGTCGTGCCCACAGTGGAGGCAAATTATCCAACGTCCGGGGAACGACACTTGCTGGGCTTTAGCAAATCAGGCTGGGGAGCTTGGACGCTCTTACTGCGACATCCGAATATGTTTCAGCGTGCCGCAGCTTGGGATGCACCCCTGATGATGGAGCAAGTCGGCAAGTATGGTAGCAGAGAGATATTCGGGACGCAGCAAAACTTCGAGCGGTATCGGATCCTGGACTTGTTGCGAGAAAATGCGATGCACTTGCGTGGTGAGACGCGACTGATTCTCACCGGCTACGATAATTTCCGTAACGATCATCAGCAAATTCACAAGCTGCTGAACGAGTTGCAGATTCCGCACCACTACTCCGACGGACCGCGGCGTACCCACGCTTGGAATAGCGGCTGGGTATCGGAGGCAGTTGGATTGTTGCTGCCAAAAGATGGCTAACGCTGTGTCCAGATTCAAATGGATTTGTCCTTTCAGCCGGAGCGCGCTAGCGTCTTGGCAATCTCCCGTGGCCCGTGTGTTAGCGCACTACGGCCGATCCCAATAACAAATAATGACAGAGCACGAGGCAGGGAAGAAAGGTACCTGACATCATGTCACACCTTTCTCGCGACTCAGGGCGCAAGCACGATGGCAAAGAAATTTTATTTTTCTTACCGTCGCTCGGCTCTAGCCGATGTGGAGAGAGAACTGGGGCAGATCACGCCGAGGGAAAGTCTCTGAAAAATGCCACGCAGGGTGTAAGGGATTGCCGTCGGTGCCGTCTTAATGGATGTCCAGAGCATGTTTTGAATTTTGATCACCGAAAACGAACCCCGCTTCGCTGAGCACGAGTACGAGGAAAACGGACTGCGGTAGCCTCGTGCTCGTGCTCAGTCGCGGAGCGACGGTGCTCGCACTCGTAATCGGAACCCAGCCCGATGGCTTCGCAATCCTTCGATCACGAACGACTTGACGTTTATCGTCTTTCAATTGACTATGTCGCTGTGTCCTTCGAGACGGCATAATCACTCGATGAAGTTCGATGGTGTCGCCGAGTCGAGCGTAGAGTACGATGCTGAACATCGATTACGAGCGCGAGCACTGCTCCGCTGAGCACGGGCACGAGCACGAGCACGAGCACGAGCACGAGCACGAGCACGAGCACGAGCACGAGCACGAGCACGAGCACGAGCACGAGCACGAGCACGAGCACGAG
>JANSWS010000702.1 GCA_024743355.1 bacterium | reverse complement strand
TTGTCGGCGGGATGATCGCCGCCACCATCTTCGCCCTGCTCTTTGTACCCACCTTCTTTGTCGTCTTTCGCAGCATCTCCGAGAAACGCAACCCACTTACCGGGGACGACTAACATTCACGCTGGCAACTAGCAACTAGCAACTCGCAACTCGCTTCTCAACTCCTTATACTGCGGGTCCATGAGTAGCGGAGTGATGACATTTTATTTGATTGGCGATTAACGGTAGGTAATGTTACGAATCACTGGAGGCAAAGTATTCGACCCGGCTAGTGGCGTTGACGGGCAGATACAGGACATCTGCATCCGCGATGGGAAGATTGTGGACTCCGTCGAAGGCGGCCAGCAAATTGATGCCAGCGGCCTGCTAGTCTTTCCCGGCGGAGTCGATGTGCATACTCATGTGGCTGGCGGAGCCATGAATTTTGCCCGGGCCATGACGCCCGAGGATCACCGTCGCGCCCGAGCATTCATTCGGACTAAAACCTGCCGCTCGGGGCTGGGTGGCTTCGCCCCTACGACCTTTGCGACGGGTTATTTGTACGCCGGCATGGGCTGGACTACGGTCAACGAAGCGGCAGTACCCGTCTTGTCGGCTCGGCATACGCATGAAGAACTCAATGACATCCCTATCGTCGACAAGAGCTGCCTGGTCTTGATGGCCAACAATGAGACGCTGCTCGATTTACTCGAAACAGGCGATTATGAAACCGCCAAACAGGTCGTGGCTTGGTACCTTCAAGCCGCCAAGGCCTATGGCATCAAAGCGGTAAACGCAGGCGGGGTCGCAGCTTGGAAAAAGGGCCATGATGCCAAGCAGTTGACCAGCTCGATCGCCGGTTACTCGAAACTCACTCCGGGTGAAATCATTACCCAGTTGGCTCGCATTGTCGATGACCTGGGGCTTCCGCATCCTCTCCACTTGCATTGCAACAACTTGGGAGCGCCCGGCAATATCAAGACTACCCTTGAGACACTGAAGCATCTCGAGGGCCATCGCGTGCATATTGCCCACATGCAGTATCACGCCTACGGCGGCGATGACTGGGATACGATTGCCAGCCAGTCCGCTCAGTTAGCCGAGTATTTCAACACGCACCCCGGCACCACCACGGATGCTGGCGCGGTATTGTTTGGAGATAGCGTTACCATCACAGCCGACGGTCCCTGGCAACATTTGCTCTATCAACTGACGGGCCGCAAATGGGGCAATCTGGATGTCGAGAACGAAACGGGCTGCGGCATCGTACCCTATACCTACAAGCCCAGCAATCGCGTGAACGCGGTGCAGTGGGCGGTTGGCTTGGAGTTGCTGTTGCTGATCGAGGACCCATGGCGGGTGTTCTTGACCACCGATCATCCCAATGGCGCCTGTTTCTGGCGCTATCCCGAGATTGTTCATCTATTGATGTCAGCCGACTTCCGCCGGGAATGCATGCAGAGTTTGCCGGATAAGGTCAAGATGCATATTAAGCTGCCGGAGATCACGCGCGAGTACAGTCTGTACGAAATCGCCATTATCACCTCCGCCGGTCCGGCTCGGGCGCTGGGTATGCCGCACAAAGGTAGCCTGGCCGTTGGCAGCGATGCGGATGTGGTGCTATACACTCCACAGCAGGATGTGGCAGCTATGTTTGGACATCCACGTTATGTCATCAAGGGTGGTCAGATGGTGATTGATGATGGAGACATCCGTGCTACTCCCGAAGGCCGCGAACACCTGGTCGAAGTTGACTTTGACCCGGGAATCGAAGACTTCTTAAGACCTCGGTTTGAGGCCAGCTACAGCATGTCTTTTGATAACTACCCCGTCGAGATAGAACGTATTGCCGCACCTGTGATTCTACCTCCTAAGAGCGTCTTATGATTGAGCTGCGTTTGAAGCGGCCACCCACCGTTCCCTTGGAAGCCGATGTGCTTTCACCG
>JANSWS010000214.1 GCA_024743355.1 bacterium | reverse complement strand
TCGATCATTTCTGAGGACCAAATGCAGGAATTGGGGCCGTCGATCGACTTCTCGCTGATGTGCGTCTACGACGTTCAAAAGAGATTTGGACGTTGGGACGATATTTTGGCTGAGCCAGCGCCTCCAGAGTTTCTGGTGTTGACCACGGCCTACTATCATGCCCATCAAGCCATCGCTCATGCGGCCAAGAAACAGTTTGACTCAGCGGAAGAAGCCTTTGTCAAATTCATCAACGCCAAGGCGAAAGTCCCCAAGGATTCGCAAGAAGATGGATTGTTTTTTCAGCAAGCGCTCAAAGTCGCCGAGTATTTCGTGCAAGGCGAAATCGCGCTGCAGAAGGAAGATTGGCCGGTCGCAATTTGGTATTTGAAGCAAGCAGTCGAAGTCGAGGATACGCTTCGATACAGTGAGCCTCCCTACTGGTTACAGCCCGTCAGGCATGCGCTGGGCGCGGTTTATATGAAAGCCGGTATGTTCGAGCAGGCTGAGGAAACGTACCGCAAAGATCTCAGCATATGGCGAGACAATGCTTGGTCGCTTTATGGATTGGGCAAAGCACTAGAAGCTCAAGGTAAGCGAGATGAAGCCTCCATCGAGCTAGCCAAGCACCAGCTTATTTGGGCAAAAGCCGATGAACATCAGCTGACTACCAGTTGCAAATGCATCGAACATCTCGACTAGCCACGTATCCGAAAAACATTAGCCCCATAGGTGTCAGCGGCGATACTCTTCGTTTTTCGAATAATTGCCGGGGCTGGAAGCCACTGGCTCGCCCCTGGTTGAATTGGTTTTAGGTCGGTGACCAACCTGCGATTAGGTCAAACGCAGTAGAACCGCGCCTAACGCCGACCGTCTGATAGATTCAGCCGCATTCATATCAACAGTTGGGCATTAGCCTTGTCTTTACCCACTTCTTGACAGTCACGCGAGCAAAAAAAGCCATTCAAAACTCGTGCTCGTGCTCGGGTCCAGGTCCGCACGGTGCGGTAGCCCAAGACCGGTGGACACCACTTCATCTCACACTGGAAGGGTCGACGGATTTCGCTAGGGGGAAAATCGAACGGCGTTACCGCGTCCTCCGCGGGAATTTGACATCCAGCTGAGATCTCAGTTATACTCCGCTCGGTGATGGAGGAACAAACTTCGATTTTTCGCTGCTTGTCTGGCGAAACGCGGCTCTTGACAACGATTCTGAACGACGATGTTGCACGACAAAACAAAACATCGGCCCGTGCTGTTGAAGGACAAAGCCTATCAGTCCCTCAAGGAATGGATTCAGCAAGCCCGCGTCGCCCCGGGTGAATTCCTCTCAGAACGCAAGCTGGCCTCCATGCTCGGCATGAGCAAAACGCCCATCAAGTCCGCTCTGGAACGCTTGGAGCAAGAAGGCTTCGTCGTTGTTTCTCCCCAGCAAGGCATCGTGGTTCGAGAACTTTCCATTCGCGAAGTTTCCGATCAGTTCGAATTGCGAAAAGCTCTGGAGTGCTTTGTCGTCCGATCGATTGCGGGACGCTTGGGTGAAACTGAAAAAAAGTCTTTGCGGCGAAATGTGAAACAGCAGACTCTGGCTGCCGCTCGCGGCGAAGTCGCCAAGCTATGTGAGCTGGACGCCGAGTTCCATTTGTTGTTGTGCGAAGTACTCAAGAATTCAGCCATCATCGATTGTCTCGTCCAGCATCGGGCGAAAATGCACCGAGTCATATTCGAAGTCATGTCGCGAGCGCCGGGCCGACTAAAAGATGCCGCGATGGAACATCAGCGGATCTTGAAGGCGATTGAAGATGGAAAGGCAGTACAGGCCAGCAAGCTGATGGAGAAACACTTGGAGTTTGGAAAGCAGTATCTCGTGTCAACTCCCTGGTGATGTGATGGAGCATTCCTCAATGGACAGCGGTTTGACCCGTCTTCGGGCGGGCCCATTCAAGGCTTGCTTTGATGCAAGTCGAGCCTTCCTGCGCTACGTATGCTACGGTCGCGAAGAGATTCTGCGAGGTATCTTTCCCGCGGTTCGTGATCGCGATTGGAATACGATCCCCTTTGACGTACACGATCTTCAGTTGGACGTCGGCCCCGACCATTTTGAAATTTCATTTCGCTGTCTGTGCCAGCATTTCCCCTTTGAATGGACCAGTCAAATTCGAGGCGAAAGTTCAGGCCGCATAGAGTATCTCTTCGATGGTATGGCCAGTGATCCGCTGCTCAAGAATCGTATTGGCCTGTGCGTGCTGCATCCTCATCGTCCCTGTGCCGGCTCGGCATGCCGAGTGACCCACACGAACGGATGCGAGTCCTTGGGCGAGTTTCCAGTCCTGATCTCACCGCATCAACCGTTCTTGGACATCGCCCAATTGTCACATCAAGTTGGGGAGCAAACTTGGGCCAAGGTGAAGTTTGTCGGCGAGTCGTTTGAAATGGAGGATCAGCGGAATTGGACGGACGCCTCATTCAAGACCTATAGCACGCCGCTAGCGTTACCCTTTCCTGTGGAGATGTCCAAAGGTCAGCAAGTTCGACACTGCGTGTCGGTCGAGATTGAGAACGCGAAGCTCGCAGCGAACCAGTCTCGGGGGGAATCGACTGCTCCTTCGCTGGGAACATCGGCTGCAACGGCGAGTGTTAGCCTCGCGCGGCTACGCCAGGTCGAGCGGGCGAACATTGGCACTTGTCTGAGCACGTCGCTGGCGGCCACACCGCCGCAGGTTGTGCAGAAAATCCAGGAGCTGAACCCCGATCACTTGCGGTTCGAAATGGATCTGCGTTTGGCCGATTGGCAAGAGCGGTGGGCTGAGGCGATGGATTGGGGGGACAAGGTCGGGTGCTCGATCGAAGCCGCCGTCCAGATTCCCGCCTTGGATTCAGCGAGCATGGACA
Organism: bacterium; assembly: GCA_024743355.1. Taxonomy (GTDB): domain Bacteria; phylum Planctomycetota; class Planctomycetia; order Pirellulales; family Pirellulaceae; genus Aureliella. The sequence goes on along the minus strand of JANSWS010000214.1, from coordinate 9,857 downwards.
AGTTCACCAAGCAGATTGAGCGTAGCGCATCACAGCTGGCAAGGCTATTGCTCTTCGATGCCCATGCGAAGACAACGCCCTCCGGGTTGGTGGCGGAAATGCTGGCTGCAAGAGAAAGACATGGCTGGCGGGTGCCCATGGCCGTTGGTACCAACGCTTACTTTGCCGAGCTGAATCGCCAACGGCCCTCGGTTCGCGGGGAGGCCGCTATCTGCTATTCAATCAACCCGCAGGTGCACGCATTCGACGATCTGTCTGTGATGGAGACGCTGGGAGCCCTAAAGGACACCGTCGATACGGCACACGCGATTTTCCGCCGTCCCATTGTTGTTTCTCCGATTACTCTTCGACCTCGATTCAACCCGAATGCGACATCGGATGTCCAGCGCGATCAAGCCGAGATCGATCCCAGGCAGGACACGGAATTTGCCGCGGCCTGGACGGAAGGCGTTTGCGCGCAGCTGATCGTCGATCCGCGAGTCGAAAGTGTCACCTTTTATGAAGCCTTCGGCCCACGCGGCCTGATGGACTCGCAGGCGAATACCTATCCGGTCTTCGATACGCTGAAGTCATTGCTCAGCAGCCGAATCATCTGGACCTCCGTCGAGTCGCTTCCTTCGATTTCGGTACTGGGCTATCCGAGAGACTCCCAGCCACAGAGCCAGGAATCGCGGATCGAGCTGAGCGTCACCAATTTCGGAATTGAGGATCAGTCGCTTGAATTCCAAGATGACAGTCGAGGCAACCATCGACTGCAAGTTCCCGCGATGAGCGTTGTGCGGCATACTTTGAGCGATCTGCAATCGAGGATCCATCATGGCTGAGCTGCGGTTTGCAATGATCGGTTGCGGATTCTGGGCGGGCTATCAATTGTCTGCTTGGCATGAATTACCCGGCGCGCGATGCGTGGCTCTGGTTGATCAGGATGTCTCCAGAGCCGCCGACCTGGCGGATAAGTTTCAGGTGCCCGCTTTTTACGGGAACGCCGTGGAATTGTTCGATCAACAGGATCTGGACTTTGTCGACATTGTGACCAACGTTGAGACTCATGCTGAGTTGGTCCGCCTGGCCGCACGGAGAGGCATCGCCGCCATCTGCCAAAAGCCGATGGCGGTGTCTTTTCCTCAGGCCAGCGAGTTGGTGGCCGAGATGCGGGAAGCGGGACTGGACTTCTTGATTCACGAAAACTGGAGATGGCAACCGACCTTGCGTCGCCTGCGGGCCATCTTGGATTCCGGCCTGTTGGGCTCGGTGGTGCGAGCCCGCATCGACTACGCACACAGCTTTCCGGTGTTTGACAATCAACCCTTCCTCAAACAACTTGATAAGTTCATCTTGACCGATATGGGGACCCATATTCTGGATGTGGCTCGCTTCTTATTCGGCGAGCCACGATCCCTTTTCTGCACCACACGTCGTATGCGGTCGGACATCGCGGGGGAAGATGTGGCGACGGCCCATCTTCATATGGACGATGGTCTCAGCGTTACCTGCAATCTGAGCTATGCCAGCCACTGGTTTCGGGATCGCTTTCCGCAAACTTTTGTCGATGTGGAGGGAACCCAGGCGGGTGTTACTCTGGACGCGGATTGCCAGCTATCCATCTACCGTAGCGGCAAAGTGGAAAGCGAGTCTGTTTCTGTTCCCAGCTATGCCTGGGCGAATCCCGACTATGCGCTGATTCACTCCAGCATGGTCGATTGCCAGAGAAATCTCGTGGGTCACTTGCGAGGCGAATCAACCGCTGAAACTACCGCGGAAGACAATTTGAAGACCCTGGCGCTGGTCTATGGCTGCTACGAGAGTGCTGCCAGCAATAGCGTTGTGCGATTGGAGACAGGCCCCTCGGATAGCAAGGCACAATCGACATGAGTGAGCCCGTACTGCTGGCCAAGTATTTGATCGAGACCGCCCAATCGGTTGAGCGGACCGCCGAGGTGATTGCCGGCGAACAGAGTTCGGGCACCTTTGTGGCAGTGCCGGGTGAGACCGAAGAGCTTAAACGCAGATCTCGAGCCAGGGTTGTGAGCATCGAAGCATTGGAAACGGTATCCCAGCCTTCTCTGCCGGGGTCTCGAATTGGGGATCACAGCACTGAGTTTCAGCGGGCGGAAGTGACCATCGAATTTCCGCTGCAGAACTTTGGCTTGAATTTGCCAACGGTACTGGCCACCGTTTGCGGCAATCTGTTCGAGTTGTCCGACCACTCAGGCTGCAAGTTGTTGGATGTCGAAATTCCCAGCGTTTTCGCCGAGCGTTATCCTGGGCCGCAGTTCGGTGTTCGGGGAACCCGGGAGCTGACGGCTGTCTTTGGGCGACCGGTGATCGGAACGATTGTGAAGCCGAGCGTCGGGTTGACTCCCGAGCAGACCGCCGAGCTGGTGCGAACGCTAGGGGAAGCCGGGATTGATTTCGTAAAAGATGATGAACTCATGGCCGATCCGCCTCACTCGCCGCTCAAGAAGCGTGTCGAGTTGGTCATGCGCGAAATCAATCGCTTGGCTGACCGCACCGGTCGCAAGCTGATGTATGCGGTCAACATTTCTGACGAGCTAGATGCGATGCGCAGACATCATGATTGCGTCCTGGCCGCGGGCGGAACTTGCGTGATGGTCAGTCTCAATCATGTGGGCTTTGCCGGTGTCAGCCAGCTCAGGCAATATTGCCAGCTGCCGATCCACGGCCACCGCAATGGCTGGGGCATGTGGACGCGACATCCAGTGTTGGGCATGGAGTTCACGGCTTACCAGAAGTTCTGGAGGGCCATCGGAGTCGATCACTTGCATGTTAACGGCTTGCAGAACAAATTCTGGGAGCCGGACGACTCCGTTGTCCGATCCATCAAGGCCATGCGAGAGCCCATGTGGGGAGGTTATGAATCCATGCCAGTCGTATCCTCGGGGCAATGGGGTGGACAAGCTCCCGAAACACTGCGACGCACCGGAACCCAAGATTTGATCTACGTGGCCGGGGGCGGAATTATGGCTCACCCGCTCGGCCCGGCAGCGGGGCTGCGGGCCATACAACAGGCTTGGCAGGCAGCCGCCGATGGAGTGCCTCTGGAGAAGTTTGCCATGCAGCACGAGGAGCTTCGATTAACTCTGGAAAAGTTCGGGCAGACGAAATGAACGGGCCACTGCTGGCATTCTATGGAGACGACTTCACCGGATCCGCCGATGTGATGGAGGTTCTGCAGTGGGCAGGACTGAGAACGGTTCTCTTTCTCGATCCTCCGTCCGCGAGCCGTCTGGAAGATTTTCCGGGACTGAAGGCTTTTGGTGTCGCCGGCTGTAGTCGATCGATGTCCCCGGGTGAGATGGACGCCGAGCTCCGTCCAGTTTTGCAACAGTTGCTCGCGTCAAAAGTGCCAGCGGTGCACTACAAGACCTGTTCCACCTTCGATTCTTCGCCAACAGTCGGCAGTATCGGCAAGGCCATGGAGTTGGGTCAGCAGATATTTGGAAGCCGAGTAATCCCGATGGTTATCGCAGCCCCGAACTTGGGACGTTACCAGGTTTTCGGCAACCTGTTTGCCCGCAGCGGTTTGGATTCACCTCCGTTTCGATTGGATCGACATCCCACGATGCGACAGCATCCGATCACCCCCATGGACGAATCCGATCTGCGATTGCATCTCGCCCGGCAGACTTCCATGCCCGTCGAATTGGTGGACGTATTGCAGTTGGAGCGTGGCTTAGACCACGACGCGGATTGGCAACAGAAGCAGGGCGTTTGCCTTTTCGATGCCCTCTATCCAACGCACTTATCGATGATCGGTCAGGTGTTGAACGATTGGATTTCCCAGCCACCGACAAAGTTCTTGGTCGGCTCATCGGGCATTGAGTACGCCTTGACTGCCTTCTGGCAGGAGAGTGGTTCGCACTCCATCTTGCAAGCCCATGCCGCTCAGCCGCCGGCACTGTCAGGCACCAAGCAATTACTGGTAGTCACCGGGAGCTGCTCGCCGGTCAACGACAGACAAATCGACTGGGCACTGCAGCGAGGATTCACTGAGCTGCCGATCGCAACCGAGAGGTTGGCGGACGAAGATTTGTGCCTACAAGAGCAACAGCGACTGGTAGCATCCGCGCTCAAAGCCTTGCGACAAGGTGAGAATATCATTCTGCATTCGGCTCGCGGGCCTGACGATCCAAGGGTCAAACGGACCGCGGAGGCGTTGCAAGCCCAGGGACTCTCGCCGCAGCAGATTCAAACTCACTCCGGCCGGATTCTGGGACCTCGCTTAGGACGCATGATGACCATGATACTCGAACAGTATCCGCTGAGCAGAGCAGCTGTCGCCGGAGGTGATACCTCGGGCCACATTGCTCGCGAACTTGGCATCGAAGCTTTGGAGGCCATCGCACCAGTTGCTCCCGGATCTCCGTTGTGCCGAATCTACTCGCGGAACTTCACCCATGGAATGGAATTCTTTTTCAAGGGCGGACAAGTGGGTAAGGATGATGTGTGGACTCGTATGCTGCACGGGGCGCAGGACTAAGAACATTGCGTAAGACTTTTGCTTTTCACGTGAAAATATAGCTAGGGGAATTCATGAGGCGGATCGCGATATTGGGTGCGGGCGGCAAAATGGGTTGTCGACTCATCGACAATTTGGTCAAAGCTCATGCCAATTATGAGTTGCTCTTGGTCGAGGTCAGTCCGGAGGGAAAGCAACGGATTGCCGAGCGAGGATTGAGTACTTGCGAGTTTCCGCAAGCGGCTGAGGCGGAGGCAGTCATTTTGGCTCTGCCAGACCGCCTGCTAGGCTCGGTGTCGTCGCAGGTCGTGCCGCAGCTGCAGTCTGGTGCCTTGGTCATCACGCTGGATCCCGCTGCAGCTCACGCGGGAATTCTCTGCCCGCGGGAGGATGTTAGCTATTTTGTGACGCATCCATGTCATCCCAACGTTTTTGATCACTTTACCACGACAGAGGAGCGCGAAGATTTTTTTGGCGGTGTATTTGCCAGACAAGCGATTGTTTGTGCCCTGATGCAAGGTCCCGAAGAACACTATCAACTGGGGGAATCGCTGGCCAAGGAATTCTACGGCCCTGTAACCCGCAGCCATCGCGTGACTGTCGAGCAGATGGCCATGCTGGAACCAACCATGGCTGAAACCTGCGGGATTGCCTTGGTGAAAGCCCTGAGAGCTGCCATGGAAGAAGCCATCCGACGCGGTGTTCCGCGTGAAGCCGCGGAGGACTTCATGTTTGGTCATATCAAAGTGGAACTGGGAATCGCTTTCGGTCTGGCTCCATTTCCGTTCAGCGACGGAGCCCAACTGATCTCAGGCTACGGCGAGCAACGGATCTTCCAGGACAATTGGCTGTCACTGTTTGAGCCGCAAAGTGTACGCGAACAAACTGAAATGATCATTCGTGGCAAACTCGACGACTGAACGACCAAAGATGAACACGCAGTAATCTGTGAGAACTTGCGTGTCTGCTCCTGAAGCAGACATCAGAGATCGCGGAATGCCACGGGAAACAAAACGCAACTTTAATCGACTTTCAGTAAAACAGGCGGCCAAATCATGAACGGTATTTTCAAGTTACTTGGGCCATGCGTGCTGGTAGGTCTGCTGGGGCTGTGCGGTTGCCGACCAGCAGCGACGGGCGGTTCGAATGCGGCAGGTTCTAAACCCGATGGGCGTCTGACTATTGGCGTGGCCTTCGAAACACTGCAAACCGAGTATTGGGTGGCCGGCTTTGAGGCAATCAAGGCAGAATTGACGACGCGAGATGCGGAAGTTCTGGAAGCCATTGCCGATAGCGATCCCAATCGCCAACTGAGGCAGGTCAGAAACTTTATTACCCGAGGTGTCGATGGGATCATCATGGTTCCAAAGGATGCGAAGTCCTGCATTCCCGCGATTCGAGCCGCCAATGACGCAGGCATACCGATTGTCCTGTTCAATCGTCCCGCCGGTGAAACGGATGCTGTTTCGGTAGCCATTCAGGCCGATAACTTTCGCATCGCCAAAGAGACGACCGAGTTCCTTCTCGAACAAGCTCGAAAGACGGGACAGAAGCACAAGGCGATGATCGTTATGGGCGATCTTGGTGATGTGAATGCTATCGGTCGAAAAGATGGGTTCGATGCGGCCGTCGCCGGCAACCAGGATATCGTCGAGGTGGTATCGCGAGTGCCTTCTGAATGGAATCAAGAAAAAGCCCAAGCCGGTGTGGTGAATGGTCTGCAGGCGCATCCCGATATCAGTCTGATATTCACCTCTTCGGACTTTCTGCTGCCGTCGATCGTCTCGGCTCTGAAGTCAGCGGACAAATACCACAAGATTGGCGAGTCGGGGCACGTTATCCTGGGCGGCTTCGACGGAGATGCCACGACCTTCAAAATGTTAGAAGAAGGCTATCTGGATGCGACCGGTGTCCAAGACGTCTATTTTGAAGCCGAGCAGACGGTCCAGGCCGTCATGGATTTGATCGAAGGCAAAGATGTACCGCCGCTGATAGAAGACCCGGGCTTTGTCATTCATCAAGGCAACATGCAGGAAATGGCCCCTCGAACCTGGGGCGCGAACGTTCGCTAACCTTCCAGTATTGGCATCGTACCGGAAATCCTCCATGCTTCGCATCGTGCGTCGAATTGTGCAGTCCGGATACCTGACGCTCGTTCTGAGTTTTCTGTACGCTCTGTTGATGGCTTGGGCCGCACCAGGTTTCGCTACGCTGGCAAATGCCACCAACATCGTCGACGCGATGTTACCGCTGCTGATTGTGGCCACCGGGCAGACCATCGTTTTGATGACGGCCGGCATCGATCTATCAGCCACCGCAATCATCGCGCTGACCAGCGTCGTTGGAGCCTGGATCGTTACAGGAGACGATGGATTATTAGCAGAGCATCCGGCTGCTACGCCGATCGCTATTCTGTGCATGTTGCTTGTCGGCTCTTTGGTTGGGCTGGGCAATGGCATGTGCATCGCCTGGGTCAAGATGCCCCCCTTTATCGTAACCCTGAGTACGATGATGCTGGTGAGCGGGCTGTCCGAATGGATGACCCAATCGCGCTCCATCTATAATCTGCCGGACAGTTTCCTATTCTTCGGCAAGAATATTGGCGTGGCATTTGCCATCGCGGTTGTGGTTGCGATCAGTGGGCAATTATTGCTGACTCGCACTTGGTTGGGAGCCAGCCTCAAGCATATTGGTAGCAATCCCGCCACAGCCCGTACTTCCGGCATTCAAATTGAACGCGGGATTCTCGCGACCTACGCGATCTCGGGTTGCTGTGCAGCGATTGCCTCCCTGCTGATAACGGCGCAACTGGAAACAGGTTCTCCGGTGCAATGGGAGAACAATCTATTGGATATCATCGGAGCCACCGTCATTGGTGGCACCAGCCTGTTCGGCGGTCGGGCCAACGTAGCTTGGACTGCCTGCGGTGTTCTATTGTTGACCTTGATTGATAACAGTTTGAATCTTCTCAACCTTTCCCATTTCTCCATCATGATGGCCAAGGGCGGAGTCATTCTCTTGGCTGCTTGGCTGGATACTTTGAGAAACCGATGGGAGCAGCAATGAATCAACCTCTGCTTCGCTTGCGCGACATCGGTAAATCCTTCTTTGGGAATCCGGTCTTGCAGAACATAAGTTTCGAGATGCAAGCCGGTCAGACGATTGGACTGGTTGGTGAGAACGGTGCCGGCAAGTCGACGTTGATGAATATCCTGGGCGGTGTACTTGCTCCCGACTCGGGGGACATGGAATTGTTCGGGAACACGTACTGCCCCGACTCGCCGCGGGCCAGTGCGCGGGCCGGAATCGCCTTTATCCATCAAGAACTGAATCTCTTCCCCAATTTGAGCGTTGCCGAGAATCTATTTCTCAGCCATTTCCCCAAGAAACTGGCGTGGATCAATCGATCCGAGTTGCATAAGCGGAGCCAAGAACTGCTGGCAAGAGTGGGATTGGATATATCACCGGGCACGAAAGTACAGTCGCTATCGGCCGGTCAGCGGCAGCTAGTCGAAATCGCCAAGGCACTTGGCGAAGAGGCGCGGTTGATCATCCTGGACGAACCGACCACTTCCCTGACCGATCACGAAGTTCGAAAACTCTTCCGGCTACTCCGCGAGCTGCAATCGCAGCAGGTGTCGATGATATATATCTCGCATGCATTGGGTGACGTGAAAGAACTTTGCGACCGCATCCTGGTTCTGCGCGACGGCCAGGTAGTGGCCGACAAGATGGCGGCTGATCTGCAGATCCCCGATATGATCCGCCTGATGGTGGGACGGCAACTCGATCGACTGTTCCCAGAAAGCAAAAGTCAGCCCGGCGAAAGCATCGTTCTGGAAGCGAATCGCATCTCGCAGCCTGGCGTCGTGCATGAGATCTCTTTTCAATTGCGGGCTGGCGAAGTGCTGGGATTGGCCGGCTTGATGGGTAGCGGCAGAACGGAATTGGCCCGGATTCTCTTCGGACTCGAACCGATGGCGGAGGGCGAGTTGCGCTTGCTGGGTGAGCCGGTTCAGAGATTGTCCGTCAGCCAGCGCATCAACAAGGGTATGGCCATGCTCACCGAAAGCCGGCGCGTCGATGGCCTGTGCACGCAGGACTCGGCGCTGGCCAATTTGACCATGGTCGTGGCGAAGAAGTTTACTTCCAGGTTGGGCTGGATTCGTCGCCGCTCGCTCCACAGCAGCGCATCGCAAATGGCCGAAGCTGTCCGTCTGAACCTGGCGGAGGGAATGAATCAAGCGGTATGCACGCTGAGTGGCGGCAACCAACAGAAAGTCGTGCTGGGAAAATGGTTGCTCAACAAACCCAAGCTGCTGATTCTGGACGAGCCGACCCGCGGGATTGACGTGGGGGCGAAGTTCGAGATTTACGCACTCATCGATCAGCTGGCCTGCGAGGGAGCAGGAATCTTGGTGATCTCTTCCGAGATCGATGAGCTGATGGGGATTTGCGATCGCATCCTGGTGATGAGTCAAGGTGAGTTGAAAGACGAATTGCAGTCCCGCGAATTCAATCGGGAGCGGATCCTGAAATCGGCGCTGCATGCGGATGCGATTTGGGAGGGGGACGTGTGAGAAGTAGAGCACTCATGGCCGGTGTTTTAGCACAGACGCCGCTCTTTCTATTTGGAATGATCGTCTGCGTGTTTAGCTTGCTGTCAGAGCGGTTTTTGGATCCCCAGAACTGGATGAACATCTTGGTCCAATCCAGTTCGGTGGGCATCGCCGCAATCGGAATGACCTTCGTACTGCTGACCGCTGGAGTGGACCTGAGCCTTGGAAGCATCATGTTTTTGGCGGTTGCGGTGGCAGGCAAGCTGATCTTGGCGGATTACCCGCTGTCCCTGGCTTTTGTGGCTGCCCTGCTCGTAGGCGCGTCTGCCGGCGTCGTGAACGGACTGCTGGTCACGCGGATCAAGATGATTCCATTCATCACCACGCTGGGTATGTTGTTCGTCCTCCGCGGTCTCGGCCTGTGGTTGACGGAAACGCGGGCCATGAACATGCCGGATTCGGTAGTCGCCTTGGGATCGTCGAGTTGGCTGGGTATTCCACTGCCGATTTGGATGTTGCTGAGCGTCGCCCTGACTGCGCATTCCTTTCTCGCCTGGCATCCCTGGGGAAGACAAATCTACGCCATTGGTCATGACGCTGATTCGGCCCGGCGGGCGGGCATCCGCGTGGACATGCTGTTGTTTCTGGTTTACGTCATTTGCGGGCTATGCGCGGCGATCAGCGGCCTGGTTGCTTTGCCACAGTCAGGAGCCGTTTCGCCGACATTCGGAAATCAGCGCGAGTTTGCGGCAATCGCCGCGGCGGTATTGGGTGGTGTCAGTTTGTTTGGGGGCCGCGGCAATGTACTGCCCGGGACG
>JANSWS010000452.1 GCA_024743355.1 bacterium | reverse complement strand
GCATGTGGCTCGGAAGCCACGCATGATGGTAGGGGCACGGAGAGCGACAAGCATGATCGTGGAAAAGAGACAGGCACATGGTGAAGCTGACGGAAATGGTTCTCGACGATTTGGTTGCCGGCGAGTTGTCGCGTGATCAGTATCGCGCGGTGCTGAGGCAATTGGAGGCGACTCCGGATGGTTGGAGGCGGCTTGCCTTGGCATTCTTGGAAGACCAAGCCTTGAAGCAGGACTTGGGTCAATTACTCGGCGAGCACTCGGCCGCAAGTCTGGGCATATGGAGCGAACACGTTGAGACCCGTGGCACGGATGGTGCGCGCTCGTTGGGTCTGGTCCAGTCAGCAGCCTTGGGTGTTGAGGGCAAAGTCGCCGAGTCAGACGACAGGCTAGGGGAGTGCAGGACCATCAGCGAAGCGAACGATGGCAAAGGCCAGGCAGAGCTCCGCGTGTGGGGCGGTTCCGGGGGGCACGGACGTCTGGAATGGCTGACGCGATTTACGTCGCTGGCCGCTTTGCTGCTGGTGAGTTTCACCGTTGGTTGGTTTGGTTCCGACGTAAAAGGCTGGCGATCCACCTCCAGCCCCACGCAAGAAGGCTCTGTGTCGAGTCAAACTTCAGCAAGCAACAGCCGCTCGGATGTGGCCGCGGCCGATTTGAGTGACGGTCAGCCAGCAATTCAATCTTCACAGCTTCAATACGTAGCTGACGGATTGATCCCATGGCAGCAACGTCCTCCTGAATACCTTGAGCGTCTGCAGCAGAGCGGCCAAATCGAGTTGGAGTTTTCCGACGCCTTCGTGCCGGTTGAATACGGAGAAGAACTGCAGTTGGTGCCGGTGCGTCAGTACCGAGTGCGGCCCAAGGTATTTTCCTACTGAGCTGTTTCGCAGAGATGTTGGTAGATTTTCAGCACTTTGCCACAAACAAAACCCTCCAATCGGTAACTCTATTACAAGTTCTCTCGGCTGCCAGCCAGGGAAGCTGATTGCTTTGAATCTCTTGGCGATCAGCCAGCCACCATAAGACAAAAGACAGGAGCTAAAACGGTATGCGAAAGCGGGGAAGTTTGCGAACGGCGGCGGCGATGTCCGCTTGGACCATGATCACGGGAGTTGCTAGCTTCAATCCCAGCCTGCTGGCTGAGGAACCACAAACAAAGCAGCAAGTCAAAGTAATTGTGCTCTCAGACGATGATGAGCAGGAAAAGAAAACGGATGGCGAACAAGTACAGGAAGTAGAAGTCCGCGTGAATGTGGACTCAGCGGAGCAGTCGGAAGGTCCCAAACTTTGGCTGGGAATCATGTTGAAGGAAGTCGAAGGTGATCTGGCTCGCTATCTCGGTAGCGACGATGGGATCCTGGTGGATGCAGTGTATGACGACAGCCCCGCCGCGAAAGCTGGAGTACAAGAGGGTGACTTGTTGCTAAGAGCGGATGCAAAGGTTCTAGCGTCTCCCTCCGTGTTGCTCGAGATTCTCGGTGACATGGAAGAAGGCGACTCGATCCAGCTGGACTTGTTGCGAAAAGGCAAAAAGGAGCAGGTTCAAATAACGCCAGGCCCAAGACCGGATATGGAAGAGCTTGAGTTGCTAACCGATAAGGATGATGTTCTCCATCTCAATCTGAAAGAGTTGGAAAACGTCGACGGCTCATTGCGCAAGGCCTTGAAGGCTATCCGACTGCCCAATGGCGATAACGACCTGAAGGTCTTTAGCTTTGGCGGCCCGGCCTTTGCCTGGCGGGGAGCTGGTGATTCGGGCGAGCTGGATGTAGAGATCGTTCGCGAAGTCGACGGCAACGAAATGAAGATTAAGATCACTCGGCAGGATGATGAAGAAGCTCAGATAACTGTCACCCGGGATGGAGAAACCCAAGAGTATTCGGAAGATGACTTGAAAGATCTCCCCGACAACATTGCGAAAATCGTCCAACAGCACCTGAAATCGGGAGCCGTTCAGCGTTTTGAAGTGCAGGTCATGCCACAGTTGGAAGCACTCAATATTGAGATCGACGAGCAGGAATTAGCCGAGCGTGCTCGCGAGATGGCAGAAAAATACCGCGAGGCTGCGGAACGCGCTCGCGGAAGCGCTGAAGTTTTGCGCTCGCGAATCAAAGCGCGGGCCGAATCAGGCGAAGAAATTGGCCAACTCAAGGCACTAGTGGAAGAACTCCGAGCCGAGGTGGCAGAGCTCAAGAGCAAGCTCAAGGACAAGTAGTGCGGCTCGTCTTGCTCAGACGCATGCACGCAGATTAAGAACCTATCCGAAAAACCGAAGCGAACCGCGGCTAACGCCAACGAGGCTAATGGTCTTCGGATAGGTTCCAAGCTGAGAGGTGTCGAACGGGATCGGCGTCTCTTAGCTCCGATTTTTCAAGTGCGACCTGGTGTTCGCATGGGAATGTTATCTGGAGTACTTCGACTTGTCGGAGCTTCGGATTTGCCGCAGAGTCCAATTTGCGTAGCGATCTAGGGCTACCGCAACGGCTTTCTTGTTCGATGAATCTCGCACCGTATTTTGCAGGGTAATCTCGACGCGGTGTGAAAATCCTGGGCTCGACGCGATGCCTCTCTTTTGTCCATCCTCGGCGCTTCGCACTGCTCTTACCTATTTTGACTGGTGCTGGGCTCGGGTCCCTCCTAGAGTGCTCAACTAAGTGGTGCCTAAGCCCTTCGAAAACCGGGGCTAACGCCCATACGGCTAATCGAAGGTGGCGCTGTCCAACTAGACCGGTTCATCAGCGATAACAAAGTGCCAAAGGATTGGGCATTGTGAAACGCAAATCAGACCCTTTGTCCGCGGCCTCCATTGTGACCAGCCTGCGATATTACGCGGCGGAAATCTTGGCCTTGCTGCAGGCCGCTGGACATCGATGGCACAAAGATGATGCGGTCACACTCTCGGCCGCTGTAGCCTACTATTTGGCATTATCGATATTCCCAATGCTGCTATTGCTGAGCAGCGGGTTGGGTATTGTGCTGAAGTTCACCCACATTGGACGGGATGCCCAGTATCAGATTCTAGCCATTGTGTCCGAGCACTGTTCACCGTCGCTCGAGCAGCAGGTTAGAGCCATTCTCTCACACTTGGAGGACCAATCCATAGTGAGTGGTCCCATGGGTGTGATGACCGCTTGCCTGGCAGCCATCGGTGTTTTTTATCAATTGGAACGTGGCTTCGACAAGATTTGGCAGGTACAGCGAGCTTCCTCCGCGGGCGCGGTAGGCATCGCCCGGCAGATCATCGGTCGCCGTTTCGGCGCGTTCTTGATGCTTTGCGGAGTGGGGATACTCATCCTGGCAATCATGACGGCCAACGTGGCCTTGGGTATTCTCAAGCAATGGATGAATCACTTAGATGTACCCGGTACCGTGTTGGTAACCATTATTGATGCGACCGGCACCATGATGTTGAACACTCTGGCTTTCTCGGCCATCTATCGCGTGTTGCCCAGACGCAAAGTCGCATGGGTCGATGCGCTGAGAAGCGGGCTATTGGTGGCGATCATTTGGGAAGTAGCTCGCGAGTTTCTGTTCTCGTTCATGATCGGCATGCGCTATACAACCACCTACGGCGCGATTGGCTCATTCATCGCTTTGTTGCTTTGGTTCTATTGGGGCGTCGCCATCATGTTCTTCGGAGCCGAGTATCTGCAAGTCATTGAACAGCGGCGGAGAGAGAAAAAGGCTGATCGTCAAATGCCCGGCGGCGGATCTCTCAATGTGGTAACCGCTACTGCGGAAACTACTCAGCACAGCAAGATGCGAGCTGCCTGATCGGCCCCCTATTCTCTTATCGGCTGATACCTCAGTGCTGCTCAGCTTGAGCTGTACCTGCGAATCCCAGCTCCTGTCCGCTAAACTCCGCAATGGCTCGCGCGCCCGATGGAATCTGCGCGAAGATGGTCAGTGACTTCAGAGGCTGACTCTCCGGCGGATAGTAGGAGTTTCCCTTGGTGTGGAAAAACTTGAGGGGCACGATGACTTCTCCGTCCGCCGGCACTGGATCCGGATGAGTGAAATGAAACTGATGGTTAATCGACATGTTCAGATAGTTCCACGAATCTTGCGTGGGATTACGGATGACGACGCAGGGTACCAGGCGTGCTTCTGGCGCCGTGGAATCCGGCCAGGCGCGTGGGCCGACTTCGACCTTCACCTGCAGTTCGGGATCGGAGAAAGTCGGCATGGACATATACATCAAAACCACCAGCCCAAATGGCAACAGAGTCACCACAATGAGTGCCATGGTGAGCTGAGTTCTAGTAAGTGTCGTGGGCAGTTGTTTGGTTGAATCCACAGAAGCCATGGGTTTGAAGATGTTTGAAAGCGAACAATCTGTACGGACATCCAGCTTATTCTAGACCCGCGAAAAGCTTTGCTAACGGGTGGCTGGCCACAGGATGAATTGGCAGATTACCCGATCCCGTGCCAGTTAATCGTCCGGGTGTTACGGGTGCGTAGGTTGATATCAAAGAACCCGCACGTGTTGACAGCGTTCTAACCGCAGAAAACTGCCAAGCTGAACGGAGGCCAACGCTTTCTGTCTCGGTTTCGGTGGCCTACGCGAGCAACTCCCGGATCACGGTGCCGCCAAACTGCGAAAGTTGTTTGAAGCGTCCGGCATGGAAAAAGGTCAAGCGGTTATCGTCCAGCCCAAGCAGGTGGAGCAAGGTGACGTGCAGATCGCGGATGGGGTGTACGCATTCGATGGCTTGGGCTCCCAATTCGTCCGTGGCCCCGATCGTATGTCCGGCCTTGACGCCACCGCCCGCCAGCCAAATTGGCATGGCTTCGGCATTGTGATCGCGTCCATAGGCGATGCCTCCGCGGACGCCGTTATCCGGGCTGCGACCAAACTCGCCGCACCAGACGATGAGTGTGTCCTCAAGTAATCCCCGGTCACGCAGGTCCGCAATCAACGCTGCAATGGGCTGGTCGACAGCGTCGATCAATTGTCCGTGCGCCTTGGCGATGTAGTCGTGAGAATCCCAGGTACCCGCATAGAGCTGCACGAAGCGAACGCCGCTCTCGATCAATCGGCGGGCAAACAGGCATTTTTTGCCAAACTTGGAAGTCTTGGGATCGTTCAGCCCATATGCCTGTAGCGTCCGCTGATCTTCGTCATCCAAGTTCAAAACCTGTTTGACGTCATCTTGCATGCGAAAGGCCAATTCATAGCTGTCCAGACGGGCTTCCAAAAGCTGCGACTGGGGATGATCTTGCAGATGCCGACGATTCAGTTTTGCCAGCAGATCCAGATTCAGCCGCTGATGCTCTTTGGAAATGCCTTCCGGCGGTGCCAGATTCAATATGGGGGATCCCTCGGGACGCAGAGCCGTTGCTTGATACTGGGCTGGCAGGAATCCATTACCCCAATTCGCTGGTCCTCCCTGAGGATAGGAAAGTTCTGGCAGTACGAAGAAGCCGGGCAGATTCTCGTTTTCCGTGCCCAAGCCATAGTTGACCCACGAGCCGAGAGCGGGGTCGCCACCAAACCGATTGCCACAATTGATGTGATACAGAGCCGTCGGATGATTGATGGATTCGGCTTGCAAGCCGCGGTAGAAGCAGATTTCATCCGCCACCTGAGCCAGATGCTGCCAGCGGTCACACATCCAGGCCCCCGAGTCGCCCGTTTGACGGAACTCGAAGGGACTCTCAACGTAATAACGCTTGCCGCTGGCCATCGCTGACACTTGTTCGCCACTGCGATTAAACTCCTGCAAATGCAGTTTCTTGAGAGCGGGTTTCGGATCAAACGTGTCAATGTGACTGGGTCCACCTTCCATCGTTAAGAAGATACAACGCTTGGCCCTGGGCGGATGATGGGGCTGCTTGGGAGCGACTTCATCTCCCGCAGCAAGCGATTCACGCTGCAACATCGATTGCAGGGCAATGGCTCCGATCGAAGCCCCCAGTCCGTAAAGATAATCACGTCGATACATATTTGTTCAAAGCAAGTGTTGGGTTGAGCTGTGCAACTGCAGAGCCTGTTGGGGCCGCCTGTTCTAGGGAGCGTAAAGCAATTCGTTACTGGAAAGCAAAACCAGACACAAATCAGCCAGGCCGCGAACACGG
>JANSWS010000513.1 GCA_024743355.1 bacterium | reverse complement strand
AGACCCAGGTTGCGGACGTGGGCTGGCTGCCGGGAGACTGTCTTTCTCTTCGGACTGGGCCATTGAGTCTGCCGCCGCGTCCGCCTGTGAAGCGGCAGAAGCCGGCTTGGCTGGCAAGCGGCCCGCCAAATGAACTTCTTGAGCATCTAGCCAGGCCTGACTTGCGGACGCGGAATTCTCTAGCAGATGTCCACCGCTGCCTGAGCAAAATAAAAGTGGTGTTTGTTCACCGGAGGATGCGAAATCACTGTAACGCAACAAGCCTTCGTAGAAGTCTGCCAAGGAGAGTTGCTCAGCGTTGGCCGCGCTGCGGGAGCTGCAGGCAAACTCGCACGCGGCCTGGAATAGGGACCTCTGTTGCAGGCCTGAGGCATAAGCAGGTTGCAGAGATGCGCAGGCCGTAATTACCCACAGCCGAGCTCCCGCTCGGGAGGCATCCGCGTTAACGTCTTCGATCAGCCGACCAATCTGCTGCGGCACGTGGTTAGCCACGACGCCAGCGGCCGGAAAGGTTCGCAAGTCGCACACGTCTGCCAAGACGATCACGTTGGCCACATCCAATTGTTGAAGTGCGGCGAATATCTCGGCCAGTGGCACTCGAAATTCCTGGCTGTTCAGCAGTTGATCGCGGTCAAACTCTCCAATCAGCAAATGGGCTTCGCCATCGATAACCAAGGCATGACCGCGTAGATAGAGCACTAGCGTATCCCGGGATTTGGCTCCGCGGCCCTTGAGCACACCCGACAGTGAAGCCAGATCTTCGTCAAACTCATTTCTGCTTCTGGGAGAGCTATCGGCCAGATAGGGATCGAGTGTCAACCAGGATTCCAGTCCTCGCTGCTCAAAACCACCGAGAAATTCGCTGTGAGGCCATCCCGCATAGACCGGAGATGGCAAGATGTTGTCCGGGTATTCTCCGATGCAAATGGATGCTAGATAGGTTCTGGTGGTGGGTGGGGTCCGCATCAGAACGCCCATGAGAACCAGTCCCGCAATGATGAATAGCGTAAGCAGAGTGATCCAAATCCACTTGCCGCCAGTCGGTTGCTCGTCCTGCATCCAATTTCGGTGGGGGCTGGCGTTGCTACTGTTCATGCGGTCGATTCTCAAGGTTACATGCACGCACAAAGGGCGTTGCGTCCAGCCGGTTTTCGCCTTGAAAACCGAAGTCCTGACGACAACTACAGTCCGTTGTTTCGTCTCGATAGCACTGCTATTATAGGAGCAGTTGACGCACTTGGCATGCGAAGTATTCGGTACTTCAGGCTTGTCTGGCGATGCTGTACACGTGGCTGAGCGTCGGAGTTTTGAGCGTTGGAGTTGTGGGGAAGCGAACCCAGCGTCGGCTGGCAGTAGGCGTCGGAAGCGAAACCCGTTGGGAATCTTGGCTTGTCAGCCATTGGCTTGTGCGTTTTTGTCTGTTGAATTTTTCAGAGTGCTTCCGGCAGGGTTTGCTCCAGTATGCGGAATCCAGCGGTCAATTGGTCCGAAGGCATGTTTCTTCGGCCTCACCACTTTCAAGCAGCAGATCGTTTCTGGGCCGAGTGTTTAGCCAATAATATCGATTTTTGCACTCCCTACGCATACGGATTGCAACGAATATCCATTTCGCAGGAGGCGCTGACCAATGGCTGTTTGGAGATCTCGGGATTAAGGGCCCGCTGGAAAGATGGAACGGTTGTTGCCCAGGATGAGAACCATGTCGAGCGTTTGGAGCTGAAGCAACGACTGGATTCCAAAGTTACGGGTGGCGAACCCGTAACGGCTTTGCTGGCTCTGCCCGGCCTTCAAGAAGGGCAACCCAACGTGGCGCGGGACGAGTCGGGAGGCCTTTTTCGTTACCGAGAATTCCCTCGCCCGTTCGATGATGAGAGCTTGGGCGGGAATCGTCAGGAAATTTTGTTGCGTTCCCTCAACTACCGAATTCTATTTTCACATGAGGATTCCAGCGGTTTCGACACGATTCCACTGCTTAGACTCAAGCCTTCGGAAAGTATGGACGGCCAATATGTGGTGGATGCCAACTACTTTCCGCCCTCGCTGACCATTCAGGCCTGGCCGGACTTGGCCGGCGTGGTCAGGGCGATTTGTGACGTCATCGGCAGCAGGATCCATGCTCTTTCCGAGATTGTCCGTGACAAGAACATCACTCTCTCGAGCCAGGCACAAGGCGATCTGGAAAAGATATTCCTGCTGCACGCGCTCAATTCGGCCTACGGCGAACTCTCATGCCTGGCCTTCGCGGCCGGCGTGCATCCCTTAGTCGCCTACACCGCCCTGTGCCGAATTGTGGGTAGTTTTTCGATCTTTGGGGCGGAATTGACGATTTCAGATATCCCAAAATACGATCACGAAGACCTGGCAAGCATATTTAAATGGGCCTTGGACCGAATTCGTGAGCTAATCTTTTCCGTCAAACAGGACGAGTACGAGCAGCGATACTTTGTCGGTGCCGGCAGAGGAATGCAGGTCCAGCTGGAGCCGGAATGGTTCGGCTTGGAATGGGATTGGTATTTTGGTGTCGATCCCGTTAATGTGGGACGCGATGCCCTGATGCATCTACTGAAGAACACAATTGATTGGAAATTGGGGAGTTCAGATAAAGTAGAACACTACATGACAGTGCAGCAGCCTGGTGTCAAGCTGCGGACTGCTTCCCATGTACCCAGTGCCCTGCCCAGTCGCGGTAATTGGGTGTTCTTCGCCATCAAACGGGAGGGAGATGCTTGGCAGCACGTACAAGCCACACAGACTTTGGCCATGCGGGTTCGGTCCGAGCAAATAGCCAATCTGGATTCTCTGGAAGGCTCCCGCCGTCTGCGTTTGGCAATTGACGGCAAAGCCTATGGCTTGGAGTTCGCCGTCTTTGCGGTAAGAAAACGAGTTTAGACTGCGAGTTTGAATTTACTTCGAGGAATGGTGTGCGACCGGAATTCGCGAGAGCTGTTGATCCCATATTTGAAGCCACGCTCAAATTTATCGAACGGGTTGAGCATGGAGAGCGCTGCGTACCTGCCGATGAGCGCGCGACATTGTTGCGTCGCATCGACGATGCCGAAGTCCTGATTGGCGGCAGCCCCGATTGGCAATTGGCCAAATACGCTCTCTGCAGTTGGATTGACGCCTTGCTGATTGACGCTCCCTGGCCAGGTAACAGTTGGTGGAAAGATAACTGCCTGGAACGCAAATACTTTGGTCGACGCGATGCGCATGAGGCGTTCTTCCAGCGAGCGCAGGAAGCGGCCGGTGTAGGCAGAAAAGATGCTCTCGAAGTCTATTATCTGGCGGTGGTACTCGGTTTTCGTGGATTTTATGCCGATACCGATGCGAACTATCGAGCCAGCCTGATCAGCAGCTTGCAATTGCCCGCAACGATCGAAGATTGGTGTCATACAACCGCGCGGAGTTTGCAGATAAGTCAAGGTCGACCGGAGATTCCGGAGTCGATACAGGTCGGCGGAAGTGCCAAGCCGCTCAGCGGAAAATCGGCACTGGCGACCTATTCAATGGTGGGTGTTGTGCTGCTGGGTATCGCCATTGCAACCGCCATGATGGTCTTTAGTGAGGGAAGCAGCTAGGGCATGTTGATCTGCTTTGTGACCGCAATCGTTGGATGCTGATCTAGGAATCGCACGTGAATCTTCTGCTGAATTTCATCAACACGATTACGATGCCGATCCGGTATTTTTCCAGCTGGATCGCACGCATTGTGCCCGGTCTGAAAAAGCTGGCTTCGATTTCACTCGCGGCTCGGGTAGCTCTCACTTCTTTTCTGTTCCTGCTGATCGTGGTCACTACCTTTCTGGTGATCCAGAAGTATTTTAGCGAATCCGGAAGTAAGGAACTCTGGAAGTGGATTGCCGCCTTTGGATTGGTCTTCCTGCTGCCGTGTTTTGTGTATTGGCTCGTCCGCGTTTGGTCCATTAAAGATGTATCACGCTTCCCCGAGTTGGAACGCGTATTTGAGGAAGGCGTTGACCTCTGCCGTCAGCAAGGCATCGACTTGATGCAAGTACCGATCTTTCTGGTGCTTGGGGCGGAAAACAATGACCAAGCCCGTCAGACGATGCAAGCTAGCCAGCTGGCGTTTCCTATCATTTACCCTCAGGAAAATGCGGACATTGCATTCTTCGCCAACAACGAATCACTGTTCCTGTACGTGCCTGGTTGTAGCGCGCTCTCGGGATTAGCCACGGCCCCCATGCAGGCAGTTACAGTTGAGAGTTCCAGTCCTGCATCGGGCTCCAACTCGCAAACTCCCTTCGGAGGAACGATTGACGCTTCGATGCTTGGCAAAGGTTCGCTTGGACCTGCAGGCTCGGCAAACGCTCCCTCGCAACCTGGGGCGGGACAAAACACAGGTACCATCCAAGCCGACGGGCCACTGGTAAGTTCCTCGGCACCTGCCGCCAGGCCGCCGAGTACGGGCTTTCAGGGTACGATTTTGTTGCCTGAGAATGGGGACTTGAGCAAGATTACGGGAGGCAACGATGTCTCATCGGCCACGGCATCACGATCCGCGCCGGTGCTCTCCTCCAAAGAAGCCTATGAACGGGAGCAGAAGCTGCGTCATCTTTGTCGTTTGATCGTGAAGGCACGTCAGAATCTGTGCCCCATCAATGGACTGCTGACCCTCTTGCCCTTCCAATTGATCGAAAACGCGAGCGGCGAATTGCAGGCAGCCGCCCAAAAAGAATTGGCAGTTTTGCGGGATGAATTGCAAGTCCGCTGCGCCAATACGGTAATGGTCACAGGTCTGGAAAAAGAAGTTGGCTTTACCGAACTCATCAAACGCGTGGGAGAACAGCGAGCCAAAGAGTTTCGGTTTGGAAAGGGT
>JANSWS010000661.1 GCA_024743355.1 bacterium | reverse complement strand
GAAGTCACTCTCGGCGTCGCATCCGCGATGCGCAAACTGCTTGGCTAAACTTCAACGACAAACCCGTTGTTCTTGAGTTCGCCTGCAAGATCGCAACATGAGCAGTTGATGAACTGGGTCGCACCGCGGGTGAAGATTCCGTAGTTGCTGATTCCTTTCTCGTCATGCAGGTGGCCGAAGGCGTGAATCCGTGGCTGGATTCTTTCATCGACATGCCGGCGAAGCGCGGCACAGCCAACTTGTACAATCGCATGTGACTCGATGTCGTGTGTCAAATCTAAGACTCCTTTCGGCGGCCCATGTGTGATGAGCATGTCGATGTCGTCGGGAATTGACTGCCAAACAAGATCCAGCTTACCGCGTTTCTTCATGTACGCCCAATCATGAAACTTTGGCGTATAGGGTGAACCGAAGACCTTCAAGCCGTTCCACTCCATCTGTTCATGGATCAGGAAGTGGACGGCTGGGTAGTCTTCCGCCCGGATCAGACCCTGCTCAATCGCTGTGGAATGATTGCCTGGAACGAACACCTTGGTGGGAACGTCAAGCGACGAATACCAATCGAAAAACCGCCTGGATTCGGGTTCATTCATCCAAGCGTTGCCATGCGTCGCTTCGTCTCCGCAATGGATAACCAAGTCGACGTCGGGCACTTGCAGCCCAAGATGCTCGTTGTGCGTATCAGAGATGAACCAAATCTTCATTTGAGTCCTTGACTTCCAAACGCTGTCCAACACAAGCCAATTAGCTGGCGTTACGTTTCGATCGCGACCTTGGCTGCCCGCATGGCTTTTCCAATTGGCAGACCAGCGAATGGGAATTCGGGTTCGATTTTCGAGACATAATATGCCTCTTTTATCGCGATTCGATATTCCTTGCCGCCAAGGCCAACGACTCGGTCAAATTGGTCAAGCTTTTGATCGACCACACGCGACGCGAGAATTTTAGTTTCAATCGGCTCCGTAGACCCTTGTCGGTGCTGTACGATTACCAGTTTCTAGAGTGGCTGATCACCAGCAGTCTGGCCGCTTATCGTGGATCCGATGCGGCCGAGAAACAGCGACTGCTTACCGAAGAAATCCTTCGTACGATCGCCGAGGCATTACCCGAAGAAAACCTGTACGCGCTGAGTATTGCAAGCCCACTGCGGCGATTGCTGGCAATCCGTCGGTCCGCCGATGGATCGACGAAAGTGAGGCCAGACAGTCCGCTTGCGGCGCTTGGCAGGAGCTAGTTTTTGCCTCCCCTTTCTGCAATTCTGAACTGCAGAAAGGGAAAACGACGATTTTTCCAATGTTTTAGGTACTTTCCTTTCTGCAAATTGCCGGTTTGTTTCTGCGTTTTGGCGGTCAGTCTGATGGGTCCGGCCCGAGTTTCCACTTCGGATGGGCTCTCGCCCCGGCGTTGCGAATGGTTCCAGCCCGACGCATGGCGGTGAGTAAATTGCTTATTTTGGTGCGTTTCTGATCATCATCCAAAGCATCGCTCAAATGCTTGAGTAGTCCTGATGTGCGATGCAGTTGTGAAGCGACTCTAGCACAATCCCCTGATCGTACTTCGACATCTCAACACTCGGAAGAATTCGGATTTTTACATTGCGAATCTTGTTATAAAGCGCCGTTGTCGCCAGCAAGTACGGCGGGGAGAATATTTCGTTGCCCTGTTCCGGTCCCATCAACTTCCAAACAATCTGTGCAAAATATGGGCTGAGCAGATGAGTCGATGTGGGCTTTCGACCTTGATCAAAGAAGACGACAAATCTCGTGTCCTTCAACATGCCCCAGCCTCGTGGCTGTCCCACCCCGTGTCACCGATCGCAGAGCAAAAGCGAATTGTCGCTAAGGTCGATCGCTTGCGAGCCCACTGCGATCGCGTCGCGGCCGGACTCCGTGACCGAAAAACGACAACTGAAAGGCTCCTCTGGCTGGCGACGAGTAAGCCTCAAGGGCTCCCTAACCGCGAAAAAATCACGCTTGCGTGACCATTTCACCCAAAACCAGCGACTGAAACGCACTCATGCTCGACTTTTCCTCGTCTGCGGCCTATTCTATACCGATAGAAAGTCGAGAAAGACAGTCATCCGAGAGTTTTTCACCGATCTCGGAAAGTACGGCATCTCATCGGAAGGCACTCCCCCCATGCTGATTTCATTCTCCGTCAGCAACTTCCGCTCCTTTGGCGAAGAAGTAACGCTGGACATGATTGCCAGCACCAAACTGACCGACCATACAGATCACCTGATTCAGATCGACAAAACCGACAAGCACGTTGTGCGTACGGCCATGCTGTATGGACCAAACGCAGCCGGAAAGTCGAATCTGATCAAGGCGATGGATTACGCACAAACGCTAATTTGTACCGGAAGCCAAAGCCATCACCCTGTCCCTGAACCATTTCGATTTGATCGGAGCACGGCGGCAAAACCGTCGTCATTCGAGTTTCGATTCATGGTTGGCGACGAGATTTTCACTTATGGCTTTGACGTAGGTCGTCGAGGCATCGTGGCTGAGTGGCTAAGCGCGCTTCGAGGTTCACG
>JANSWS010000651.1 GCA_024743355.1 bacterium | reverse complement strand
TTCCTTGGAAGATGATTTGATGCGCATCTTCGCGGGCGATTGGGTCCGCGGCATGATGGGCAAGCTGGGAATGGGCGAAGGGGAAGCCATTGAGAATGCCTTTGTCAGTCGGCGTATCACCGCGGCTCAAAAGAAAGTCGAAGAACGCAACTTTGAGATTCGCAAGAACTTGCTGGAATACGACGAGGTGATGGACCAGCAGCGCAAGAAGGTCTACTCCTATCGCCAAGCCATCTTGGATGGTGTGAGCTGTCGCCAAATGGTGCTCGAACAAATTGACCAGCAAATTGAGCACTACGTCAACATGTACACCGATCCGCTGTTCGGAGCGGAAGCCTACGCCAAATGGGTCAGCAAGAAACTGTCCTGCGAATTAGAGCCGCGAGACTTCCGCAACTTGGATCCCGGTGGGGCTTCGGCTTATGCAATCGATGCCGCCGAACGCGCAGCGGAAACACAAATCCTGGATGCCATCGAAGAGAATTTACCCGAGGACGAACCGCAAGAGGACTGGAACTGGGGCGCCTTGGCCAAATGGGTCAACACGCGTTACGGGACCAACTACAGCGTCAACGATTTGAAGAAGATTCCTCGGGACCGAATCGATGAGAAACTCATCGAACGGGTCTTTGAGAAACTTAGCGAAACCGATCTGAGCGAAGGTTCGCCACTGCTGAATGCCGACTATGGTCTGCAAATGCTAGTCGGTTGGATGCGGAACAAATTTGGGGTGGAGATCTCCGTTGAAGAGCTGCGCAATCGCGAACCCGATGACCTATCTTCTGAGTTGACGGAAGTTGCCGAGAATGCCTACCGCCAGAAGGAACAGGAATTTCCGGTATTAGCTGGTATCACGCGCTTCGGCCGCCCAACCGGAAACAACCAATTCCAACTTGACAAAGATGCCTTGGTCGCTTGGGCACAGTCGCGATTCAATACCACCATCTCTGATGAGGAGATGCAAGCCGAAACATTGAACGATGTCCGCGACAAATTGGTGGCGCACAGCCAGGCTCACTACGTATCGGGTGAAACTACGGCTGTCCAGGCTCAAGAGAAAGTCAAAGAATTCTTCGGGGAGGCTCAGCCGAATACATCCGCCAAGTATATCGCCGGCGGTAATGGAGCCCTGCACTCATTCCGCGATTGGCTCGAAACCAAACTCAACTTCAATATCGAAACCGATGAACTTGGCGAGTTGGATGAGACACAAATTGCCCGCAAGGTAGCTCAAGCGGTCGACGATCTATACCACCCTGAAATCCGTCGCATGGAACGGCAAGTGCTGTTGAGCATCGTCGACAGTGCTTGGAAAGACCACCTGCTGGCCATGGATCACCTGCGGAGTGCCATCAGCCTGAAAGGCTACGCGCAGATGGATCCCAAGGTTGAGTACAAGCGCGAAGGCATGCGGATGTTCAAGGAGATGTGGTTCAACATCGGAGAACGCATGACCGATCTGATCTTCCGCATGGAAGCCCTCGACGAGGGATTCATCCAGAATACCTGGGAAGAAACCAACGCTCAGCATGCTCCTGCTCCTACTCCTAGCCAGTTGGCCCAAGAACAAATCAGTGACCTGGAAGCAGCCGACCAAGCCGGTCAAGCGCCACAGCGTGCCGAGCCGATTCGCAACACGGAAACCAAGGTAGGTCGCAACGAACCCTGCCCCTGCGGCAGCGGCAAAAAGTACAAGGCCTGTCACGGCCGGCGATGATGTCCAAGGCTCCGCTCACACGGTTGCGTACCAGGGAGCACACGAAGGGCAGGAGGCCCGCATGCAGAACATCACTCAAGACCCATCACTTCGAAGCCCGCGTCGAAGTCTATGGGCACGCGACGCTCTGTATCTGATCGCCTACTTGCTTCTATCACCCTGGTTAGCCTACCGCTGGCTGCGACGCTGGCCTTCCGCGTCAACACCATTCCTGCGTATGCAACAGCGGGTGTTAGGGCTCTCCAGCCAACAACTGCCACTCGAATTGGACTCGAATCAACCGATCATCTGGATGCATGGGGTCAGCGTCGGCGAAGTGCAGTTGCTGATGGCATTGCAACAACGCATCGCCGCCGAGCTACCCGGCGTACAGTTCGTACTCTCCGCGACGACTCCCAGTGGGATGGAACTCGCCCAAAAACGGGCAGACGCGATCAACTGCTTCTACTTCCCCTGCGACTTCTCCTGGGCAGTGCAACGCACGCTCACGACGGTGAGACCCCAATTGTTGATTCTGGGTGAACTCGAAATCTGGCCGAATTTGGTCGACATCTGTCGCCAAGAAAATGTTCCGATGCTGGTCGTCAACGGAAGGCTCAGCGATAACAGCTTTCGTGGATACCAGCGTTTTGCCCGCTGGACCGCTCCGATTTTTGGCAAACTGAGTCACGTTGCAGCGCAGACTCCAACCTATGCAGAACGCTTTCAACAATGTGGTTGCCACCCGGCTCGGGTTAGCGTTTCAGGTAATTTAAAATTTGACAACGTGTCCTTTGATCGCTCGAACCCACGCGTAAACGAACTCCGCCGGCTTACTGGACTGGGACCGCAGCAGCGGACTTTGGTGCTGGGTAGTTCACAGGAACCGGAGGAGATCGCAACCGCCGCAGCATTTCTGCAGCTGCGTCAGGAGTTTCCCGAGCTCAGACTGATTGTCGTTCCAAGACATCCCGATCGATTCCACTCGGCCTTTCACCAATT
>JANSWS010000186.1 GCA_024743355.1 bacterium | reverse complement strand
CCATGCAGCCACGCCCAGCCAGACGGCTACGTAGTCCTCACGCTCCGCCGTGAGGTAACCCGACCCATGCGTCGACCAACCCGTTTGTTTACGTCGAAACAACGGACTCCACGAAGCTAGCACCTTGCCTGAGTCGAATCTGACTTGACAGCAAGGAAGCTCCGGTCAGCAGCTGCCCTGCGATCCGCATCGCTTCCATTGGAGCGTAACCAGGTCGGGCTACTTCTCGCGGAGCGAGATGGCTACGTTGCTCCAAGCAGCGTTACGCTACCAAAGCAAGAACTTAAGAAAACCGCGGCCGCTTACGCCAAAGCGGCTCGCGGTTTTGTGATAGCAGGACCTGAAGAGACCGCAGCTATTCTGCGGGCTTGATGAATCGCAAGAGATAGTTTTCCTCGAAGCCCTCTACTTCGACTTCGCTTTCAAATTCGAATCCAGCATCCAGTACTTCCTGCTTGAATACCGACTTGGGTGCTCGAATATGGGTCAGCAGCCACTCGCGACTCTCACCTGGAATGCGATTGAAGTCAACCAAGATCAGCTTTCCTCCCGGTCGCAGAGCGCGATGGATGGAAGCTAAAGAGCTCTCGGGGTATTCGAAGTGATGATAGACGTCGCAAATGAACACGCGGTCAAAGCTGTTCGGCTTTAAGTTCGTGTCACGATCCGAGCAGAGAACGACTTCAACATTTGCCAATCCTTCGTCTTTTGCTCGCTGCCGCAGATGCTTGATAAACTTCGGTGAGATGTCCACCGCACAAACGTGACCCGACTCTCCAACGGACTTGGACAGCGGATTCAGATAGAGTCCGGTACCGGCACCCACATCCGCTACGCTCATTCCCGGTTCGAGTTGGATCGCGGCTAAGATCTGGTGTCGGCAAGCGAAGACTTCACGGCTCTCGATCTCAAATCGTTCCACGAATTCGTCGACGTCCATGTCCGGGTCCAGGAAACTGTCGTTGATACCCTGTGGTAGATTCTGAGCACGCTTTGCTTCGAGTGTGGCTGTTTGAGCTACGGCCGCAAGCGAGCTGACCCATGCGAATCCCGCGTAACTCAACAAACCCAGCAACATGAACCGGCGTATCATGTGACACTTCCTCTTGTAGGCATTTCGAAATGGAATCCGTCATCCTAATCTGGACGAAGGTACTTCACCAAGTCCCCATTTTGTTGCACCCAAAAGGCCCGTGCGTACCCGCACGGTTATGCTAATCTGATTGCTTTGGTGGGCTTACGTTATCGTCACTTGGCTGCCCGCCCTCGGCATGACAGCAAACCATGAGATCAAAGAATCATTCCATGAGATCGATAACCAGGCGCGAATTGTGTCGAGTGGGCGCGGCGACGGTCTTGGCCGCCAACGCTCCCCTCCGATTGCCAGCTCAACAGGTCCAAGTGGATCGCGGTACTGTGGCACAGCGGACAGTGGCACGGGGGATTGGGGGTGTCGTTGCGACCGTACATCCTCTAGCCAGTCGAGCGGCGATCGAAGCCTTTGATCGCGGTGGCAACGCGATTGATGCGGCGGTCGCAGCCTCGTTGATGTTGAGCGTGGTGGACGGATTCAATTCGGGAATTGGCGGCGGATGCTTGACCCTCATTCGCTCTGCCAGTGGCAAGGTGCATGCTCTGGATGGGCGCGAGAAAGCGCCCGGTCTGGCGACTCCCGAGATGTTCTACCGCAATGGCCAGCCCGACCCCAACCTGAGTCAGGAAGGGCCCTTGGCGGCTGGGGTTCCCGGCTTGCTTGCCACTCTCGAACGGATGGCATCCACGCATGGAAACATTGATTGGCGCGATGCCCTGCGGTCCGCAGCCGAGGTTGCCCTGGAGGGATTCGAACTGGACAGCAACTACGTCAGTCGCCTGCGGATGGCGGCGGATCGCTTGCGAAAATATCCCGCCTCCGCCCGCGTGCTGTTGGACGACTCCGGCCAGCCCTGGACGGTCGGCCATCGCCTGCGGCAAACCGATCTGGGCCGCACGCTAAATCAAGTTGCCGATCAAGGACTGGAATGGTTTTACCAAGGCGAGTTTGCCGAGCGCGTCGATGCCTATATGCGCGAATCCAGTGGCCTGTTGAGATCCGAAGACTTTGCAGCTTATAACACGGTCGCCCGCGCACCGATCCGCAGTGCGTATCGCGATCACCAGGTTTTCGGTTTTCCGCCGCCCAGCTCGGGCGGAATTCATACCGCGCAAATGCTGGGAATGCTCTCGCGCTTTGAAGTCGCGGAGATTTTTGCCTCGTCGCGAGCGCAGGGATATCACTTGTTGCTGGAAATAATGAAGCGGGCGATGGCCGACCGCGCTCATTGGCTGGGCGATTCGGATTTCGCTCGCGTGCCCACGGGGCTGCTCGATGCCACGTACCTGGCCGAACGCGCGAAATCCATTCGCTTGGAACGAGCCACCGCTGTCGAGAGCCATGGGACTCCGCCGGGCGCTGATGTGGACTTGTTCGGTCAAGGCGGGCACACCACGCATTTAACTACCGCGGATAACGAAGGCAATGTGGTAGCGATGACGCAAACGGTCAATACAACCTTTGGCTGCAAGCTGATTGTTCCGGAGACTGGCGTGGTGCTTAACAACGAAATGGATGATTTTAGCCTGGCCCCCGGCGTGCGCAACGCTTTCGGTTTGGTAGGTTCCGAAGCCAATCTCATCGCACCGGGAAAACGCCCCTTGTCCAGTATGAGTCCAACGATCGTGCTGCGGGAAGATGGCACTCCGGCCATGTCTTGCGGAGCTGCGGGTGGACCGCGAATCATCACCGCGGCGCTTCAGATCTTGATTGGCGTCTTGGATCTGGGGCGGAGTATCGACCAAGCTGTGGCTGCACCACGCGTACATCATCAGTGGTCACCGGACAGGGCTGTTTGCGAAGACGGCCTGGGAGCTGAACTGATTGCCGAGCTCGAACAGATGGGTCACAAGGTGGATACAGTTTCGGCATCCGCTACCGCCCAAGGCCTTAGTCTGAACGGCTCGAGCATGACGGCGGCCTCAGACCCCCGCGTTCCAAGCTCGGCCATGTCACTTTAGGCTCGCATGATTCGTGACCGAACTCCTTGCAGAGAATGACTCTTTCGGGCCGAGTGCGGAATCCGCCGCGCCCCGCCCCAGACTGCTGATCCTGGTCTGGTTCCTGGTTTCCTATCCGGCATCGCTGGCGGTCTCTTGGCTGTATGCCCTGTTCTTGCCTTTCAACTTTTACTGGCTGGTGTGGGGCCTGGAGACGGCGCTGGCCTCGATGCACATCGGTGTTGTGTATTGGATGGTCATGCTCCGCCCGCACAGCAAACTATCTCTAACGATACCCACGCTGTTGATGCTGGTACCCGGCGTATTGTTGCTGAGCCTGATGATGATGACACCCGGACTGAATGAGGAAATTACGATTGGCAACAGCCGCACAACGACCATTTGGGCCTCGCAGGTAGCGCGGTTCAGCAACCACTGGATCGAACTTACCTGTTGCGGCTGCGTCGTTTATCTGTTTTCGTTGGCGACCGGACTGCAACTTGTTCGCGGCAACCAGGCCCCGCAGCCCGGGCGGATCAAGATCGTATCGCTATTGTTGGTCACGACGTTGATTGCCGCATCGTTCGCAACAACCCAGCTGATTCCCACAGCCACAAATCCTAACGGTCAAGGCATCGGTTCTTATTACGGTGCGCTGCTTGGCCTGCAGTATGGAGCCGCTTGGATTTTGCTCTCGTGGGCAAGCTGGAAGACAACCAGTATGCGAGTGTACATTGCTTGTGGGCTGTCGCTGGCAATCATTTCGGCCTGCCGTGCGTGGAATGTATGGCGGTTTTCCAAGACTGTAGGCAGCGACTTTGAGTTGGATGCCTTCACGTTTGCTATGATTGTGTTCTGCGGGATCTGCAGTTGCCTGGCCATTTGGTGGGCGTTGTGGTTTCTACGATGGTGTGGATATCCGATCGCACGCAGCCAGCAAATCCTGGCAGGTCATGATCAAGATCTGTCAGCCCCGTCACCAGTCTCCCCCTTTGCCGCTGGAAAGTACGACCCCTAAATTTCCCGTTGCTCGCCCCGCCCACCTATCACCGCCCCTACCCTACCCTTTCCTGATGAAGGTCACTGTTATGGTCAGAATTGCGATACTCGGAACGCTGTTGCTTGCAACCTTGTCCCCCTTGCTGGCCACGGCTCAGGAATCGAAGTTTCGCCCGCTCTTCGACGGCAAGACTTTGCATGGCTGGTACGGTAACAATCCGCACGTCACGGCCAGAGCAGCTGAGGATCAGCGGGCCGCCGTGCTGGAAGAGCAGCAGGCGGAGTTCAAGGCTCACTGGACGGTGGAAAATGGAGAGTTGGTCAATGACGGCCATGGGCCATACGCGACCACCCTGGAGGAATTCGGCGACATCGAGCTCCTGGTCGATTACAAAACGGTCGCCAAGGCTGATAGTGGCATCTATCTGCGGGGGACACCGCAGGTACAGATTTGGGATACGACCGAGGCTGGCGGCAAATGGGATCGCCAAGCCAATCTGGGCTCCGGCGGATTATTTAACAACTCCAAAGGCGCCCCTGGTCAGTTGCCCTTGTCACTGGCCGATCGCGCTTTCGGTGAATGGAACGAGTTTCGAATTCTTCAAATTGGAAGCCGGACGTGGGTTGAGCTGAATGGGCAGTTGGTGGTTGACGGCGCGATTATGGAAAACTTCTGGGACAAGTCGCGTTCCACACCGCTACCGGCGCGTGGCCCAATTCATCTTCAAACGCATGGCGGTGAGATCCGCTGGAAGAACATTGCAGTTCGCGAAATTGACAATGAAGAAGCCATTCGTCGCCTGCGCGGCGACGACCGACAACTCGGATTCACTTCTCTGTTCAATGGCCAGGATCTATCCGGTTGGACAGGGACGGTCGACGACTATGTGGTTCAGGACGGAACCATTATGTGCAGCCCTGGCCGGGGTGGTGTATTGTTCACCGAACAGGAGTATAAGGACTTCGTCGTGCGACTGGAGTTCAAGCTGCCGCCCGGCGGCAACAACGGTCTGGCTATCCGCTATCCAGGACAAGGTCGCGCGGCCTACGACGGCATGTGTGAGTTGCAGGTACTGGACAACGAAGCCGAAAAGTATGCCGATCTAGACCCTCGGCAATACCATGGATCCGTCTATGGAATCGCCGCGGCACATCGGGGCTACTTGAGACCGGCCGGGCAGTGGAACTACCAAGAGGTGACCGTGCAGGGATCACGCATACGTGTCGAGTTGAATGGAACGGTGATCGTGGATGTCGACGTCGACACGATCAACGACTATCAAGAGAATCGACCGCATCCCGGAAAAACGCTTCGACAGGGGCACTTTGGCTTTGCCGGACATAACGACCCAGTAATGTTCCGAAACATCGCCATCAAAGAACTCTCTTCCACTGACGATGATCCCGCATCGGATTTGGATGCAGCGGAGCCCAAGGTCATCTTCTCGGCCAGTTTCGATCAAGGCGTCGACGCCGATATCGCCGCTGGTGACCAACGTCTCTACACGGCTGAATCCAGCGATCGAGAATCACCTCGCGTAGGACTGCACACGGATGCCGTCGCGCAGATCGATGAGGGTGGCATCCACGGCGGAGCACTCAAGTTCACTCGAAAAACTTCCGAGGTAGTCTACTACTCGGGAGATCACTTGGGCTATCGGCCCCGAGACTGGCAGGGCAGCCTGTCGGTATGGCTAAAATTGGATCCCGACAAAGATCTGGATCCTGGATACTGCGACCCGATTCAAGTTACGGAACGAGCCTGGAACGATGCGGCTCTGTTCATCGACTTCGACCAAGACTTACCTCGCGATTTCAGGCTCGGGGCCTTTGCGGATTACGCCTCGTGGAACCCTGATGACATTGCCTGGGATAAACTCCCGGTTGCCGAGCGTCCCATGGTTACCGTCAAGCGTCCACCATTCTCGAGTGAAGAATGGACCCACGTATGTTTCACTTGGAGCAACGTTAACGCCAGTGACGACCAGGATGCCGTCGCGTCTCTCTATCTCAACGGAAAGCTTGCCGGTTCTCTCCGTCGCCCGCTGCAGTTTACCTGGAATCCCGAGCGGACGGCTTTGATGATCGGACTGAACTACATTGGGCTGATGGATGAGTTGCAGGTTTTCGACCGTGCCCTATCCACCGAACAGGTTAGTCAACTTTACGGTTCTTGGATGAAACAGTAGCGGCTGACTGTAATTCGTGCCCTTCACCCAAACAGCAAGCCAGGCTCACGCTGTTTGGTGAACGCGGCTCACAGGACCGATCCAGGTTTTAGCTTTTTAGCGAAGGTAGCTGCGCTCGCCAGAGCATGGAAGTGTGTCCACCTTCTGGCGAAGGTAGCTACGCTCGTCAGAGCTTGGAAGAGTTGCGCTCGCCAGAGCGTGGAAGAGGGTCCACCTTCTGGCGAAGGTAGCTACGATCGTCAGAGCATGGAAGAGCGTCCACCTTCTGGCGAAGGTAGCTACGCTCGCCAGAGCGTGGAAGAGTCCACCTGCTGGTGAAGGAGCTACGCTCGTCAGGATGCGAGACGCTGCATCGACGCACCCATTGTGTGCAAAGCGGCGCTGGCCAGTTAGACTGCTTGCGTAAGAACCTTGATAGATTTTGCCTTGGATTCGGAGTTCTCAGAATGATGATTCGCAATCTGCTGTGGATGCTAAGCTTGGCCGGCCTGCTATCGTCAGCCGGCTGTTCTTCTTCCGACAGTACAGCCACGAATACGGCGACAAGCGGCAAGGCGCTGACGATTGCGGTGGTTCCCAAGGGTACCAGTCACGAGTTCTGGAAGTCGGTTCATTTCGGTGCCCAGAAGGCCGCCGGCGAATTGGGCAATGTCAATATCGTCTGGAAAGGCCCTGTGGTTGAAAGCGATACCGGCAGTCAAATCCAAGTCGTGAAGGACATGATTACCATGGGCGTCGACGGAATCGTGCTGGCTCCTAACCAAAAAGGTGGTCTGGTCGATGCCGTTTCGGAAGCCGTCGATGAAGGCATTCCGGTAGTAATTTTTGACAGCGGTCTGGCAAGTGGACCAGAAATTGTCAGTTATGTCGCCACTGACAACTTCAAAGGAGGCCAAATGGCTGCCGATGCAATGGCCAAGGCGATCGGTGAACAGGGTAAGGTTATCCTGTTGCGATATATGACGGGCAGCGAAAGCACCGAGCAGCGCGAGGAAGGTTTCTTAGACGGGATTAAGAAGTATCCCAACATCGAAGTCGTGTCGTCCGATCAGCGTGGTGGTGACAATGCGACCAAGGCCAAGGAAAAGGTGGACCAGCTATTGCAACTCTATGGCGAACAATTGTCCGGTATCTTCGCTGTCTGCGAACCTAACGCCAACGGGACTTTGGAGGCGTTGCGAAATGCGGGACTCAACGGCAAAGTGAAATTCATCGCTTTTGACCCCAGCGATGCTTTGATTGAAAGTCTAGGCGATGGCTCATGCTCCGGAATCATTCTGCAGGATCCTGTTCAGATGGGTTACCAATCGGTCATGACACTGGTTCAATCGCTGAATGGCCAGCAAGCAGCGGAATTTATCTCTACCGGTGAATATGTCGCCACGCCGGAAAACATGCAGGAGCCACGCATTCAGGAACTTTTAAAGCCGCAAATCATCGAATAGCCGCGCGCTTGCGAGCGACCAATCGAGAACATGCCTTGAATCCTTGCCCTCAATGCTCTTCCGCCCGGGAACATCTCGAAGCGCCATGCAAGGAATGTGGCTGGAGTCCCCAGGAGCAGCGAGCACCGGGCCAAGCATCCGTTAGCGCGGCTTCGCCGAAACCTACGAAAGCCAGTCGGAGAAGCATACTCTGGTGGGCCTTTGCGGTTTCGCCACTGATCGCGCCGACGACATTTGCTGTTTGTTTCTTCGTCTTCGGCTTAATCGCTCTTGCCATGAATCCTGACCACAGCGGCACGCCCATCGGTGTGATTGTCGTTCCCACTCTGGCACTGACCGTAGGTGTCGTGGCTTGTTACTTGATTACCGGTATTTTCGCGATGCCGGTCATTTTCTATTTGGACAAGATCCAGAAACTCAATGCGCTAACCATCATTACCACAGCTCTGTCCTGTTTAGCGGGTTGCATCGCGGTCGGCTGTGCAATCGGCATGTTGAATCGCGGCGATGGGAGTCCGCTTCAGGTTGTTGCAACTTCGGCTGGACTCTTTTTGCTCCTGTCTCCCTTCGTCTTGGCCAGCGCGATTACTTTTTGGTGGATTCAACGCCAGGGATCACACGGAATGTCATTTAGATCCGTGGTACTGACCGTTACGCTGTTGGCCGCGGTACTCGCGCTGTCCGCACCTATTTTGCGACGGCTGTTTTCCTAGCTTTCCCGTGGGGACAAATCGCTGAGACAGGTCGC
This sequence comes from bacterium, assembly GCA_024743355.1. Classification (GTDB taxonomy): domain Bacteria; phylum Planctomycetota; class Planctomycetia; order Pirellulales; family Pirellulaceae; genus Aureliella. Next base: position 5,632 of record JANSWS010000186.1, on the reverse strand, counting down.
AGCCTACGATTGCGTTCTGCTCAAGAGCCCGTGAGCGTAGCTTCCTGCACCCATTGGCGGAGAACCTTGTAGTCGGTTTTACCCGTGCCCAGCACGGGAATCGCTTCCACCCGGCGAACCTCATCCAGACGCATGACGCCTCTCAGTCCGGCCTGTACCAGTACTTCACCGGCTTTCCGCAATGGGATGTCCTCGGTAGTAAACAGAACGATATGCCGACCATCTTCCGTCTCGACTCCTTCCACGGCCACTTTGGGGCCGTTTTCATCGGCGGGATAAAGTTTCTGAAACGGCTCTTCCAACGCGGGTAGTGAGATCATTTCTCCGCCGGCCTTCAGGAATCGTTTTAATCGACCTTGAAAGTGCAGGAAGCCGTCTTCGTCCTGGGAGACAAGATCACCCGTCCGGTACCAGCTCTTACCTTCGTACTCGACAAAGGGCGTTGGTCCATCGTGCTGATAGTAGCCGTTGAAGATGGATGGTCCGGACACCAGCAACATGCCGGTTTCGCCTTGGGCCACAGGTTCACCGCTATCCACATCCAGTATCCGAATCTGCACGTGGCTAACAGGTTTTCCAACGGAGCCCAGTTTGGTCTTGCTGAGCAGATTCGCGGAGACCACTGGAGAACACTCCGTAATGCCGTAGCCCTCCAGAATAATGGCCTCGGGTGCATGCTCACGGCAGCGTTCAAAAATGGCTGTGGGACACTTCTCGGCTCCGGTGATGATCTTTCTCAGGCTCGCCAACTGTCCGGGCTTGGCCACGGACAAGATGTAACCGAGGAAGGTCGGAGTCGTAAAGATCATGGTCGGCTTGTAGGCGGCAATCGTCTCTACCAAACCCGCTGCATCGGTCGGATCCGCGTAGCGAACGCATTTGATGCCAGACAAATGCGGCAGCAGCACGTTACCGGTCATGCCAAAACTGTGAAATGGCGGCAGGAATCCCAGCAACGAATCCGAGTGATTCGGTTGCAGCACCTCCATTACGTCCGCCACATTGACGAGCAAGTTTTCGTGAGACAGAGGCACTGTCTTGGGAAAACTCTCCGATCCAGAAGTAAACAGAAAGACGGCCGCGTCCTGGGGATTCTGTTGGGGCAAATGCCGCAGGATCCCGCGGGGATTGAGGTAGGATTCGATCAACAACCACAGGGCCTCGGATTTCTTGATGCAAGCACGAATATCTTCCAAAAACACGTAATCCGCGCCGGCAACCTCGATCCGCAGACGATCAATCATTTTGTGCGAAGTAATAATTCGCTTGACCCCGGTTACCTCGACGCCGTGGGCTAGATTGCCCGGCCCTGTCGTCCAGTTCATCATCACGGGAACTTTACCGGCCAGATGCAGTGCGAAGAAGGCGATGTCCGCGGCCACCGAGGCGGGCAACATAATTCCCACATGCTTTTCGTCGTACTCGGCGAATCGCTTGGCCATCAGCCGCACGGCGATTAACAGCTTGCGGTGATTCAAAACGCCGGAAAGGTCATCGGCGGCAGCGATGTTGTCAGGCGTGGCAATCGCCCGTCTGGCGAAGGCTTCGGCAATGGTGTCAGCCAGCACCAGCGGCACATGCGCTACGGGCTGCTCCACGTTCCAAGCTTCGGGTGCCTGTTTGGATTTTCCGGAAGCCTTGGCTCGTCCATCTGCGAGAGCCCACAAACCGCCCAGGGTGTCCGCGACTTCATCACTGCGAAACCCAAATTGTCGCTCGATCTCTAAAGCCAGATCCATCCGCTCCAAGCTATCCAGTCCAATGGCTTCAAGCTTGGTGTCCGCCTGCAGTTCGTCGTCCGACAGTTCCCGCGACAGATGCGAACGGACGAGCTCGTTAACCAGCTGAATCGTCTTAGGCTTGATACTCGCAGGATCATAGTCCAGTGAAGACTTGCCAGCATTGAAGTTTCCTTCCGTGGGACCAAACAGATGGTGGTAGCGAACAAACAGCGGTTGTTGTGGACCATCCGCGTTATACCATGCCTCCAAGTGCTGGTTAAAAACCTCTTTTGAATTCAGGGGCAAGCTATCGCGGTCGATGACTTCCGCGTGGATCGATACTGGACGCCGCGGCAGGAAGAAGAACAGGTTGGCCAGCACCCAACCGAAGGCCCGCGGCACGACTTTTGCCAGCTTTGGCGGCCCACCGGACTCAGCACAGCTGAACATACTGCCCCACACACCTCGTGTTCGAACCATGACAATGTTGATATCAGGGCAGCGCTTTACGATTTCATACACCGAGCGGGCAGCGCCCACCACTTCCACGTCACCTCTTTGCAAGCGACCCGAAGGATAAATCAGCATGCAGTCGCCCGCCTGGAGACGCTCGACCACGGCGTCAATCATCTCCAATGCTTTGGCCTGCGCATCCTGACTCTGACTCGACATATCCGGAACTTCGAAAGCATCCACCAAGGCCATCAGCGGACGCAAGAAGAGCATGCGATAAGTACCAGAGAAAACCAGCGGACGCAGAGGTTTATGAAGCCGAATGTGACTTGAGACCAGCGGAGGATCGATGTAGGCCGGATGGTTGGGGATGACCAGCGTCGGCCCCTGCAAAGAGCGAAGCTGATCCAAGCCCGTCGTCTGGGTGCGATAGCGAAAACTCAGAAGGAACTTGCATATTCCCCAGAAAAGCCGGTTCAGAAACTGCTTCACCATGATCCATTCCAACAGGAAAGATACCTTCAGGCCCAGCCAAGGCATTCACCAATAGCAATTCATACAAGGCACTAGATGCCACCCTGGGACATATCTTGCGCGGCCCATTTTGATGGGCCATAGCAGGAGAAATCCCCACGGTGGTAAGCCACATGTTAGCGGAATCCAGCAGCCTACGACAATCTTAGGGTGCATTCCATGGTCAACCTGCCATTTGGTCTGAACGCAAGACAAAGGGAGCGATAGAATCAATAGCGAATGCGAGGCGGCAGCGTTCGAACCGCGTTGCCAAGCTGCCCCCCGAAGCCCTCTCTGCCATCTGCTTGCAGCTTCGATGGAGATCGGCTGGTTGGGGAATCCACCGGATGGAGATCCATCCACTGTGCATCCAACGACTCAAGATTCAGCCGTTGGTGGATCCCGCCATTCGCGGATTTGCCCGCACAGCCATTTCATTCTGTCGAGCTCCGCATCGCTCAGCCATTTTTGCAAGAAGACTTATGCATCGTCAGTACATCGCAGACCTACAAGCCCGAGACAGCGTGGATGAGATCTATCGAGTGGCTGACAAGCAAGTGCGCTCGAATCGCCAGGGCAATGACTATTTGTTGCTGCAACTGATGGATCGCACGGGGCAAATCAGCGGATTGCGGTGGAATGCAGGACAATCGCTGTACGAGACTTTTCAAAAAGGCGACTACCTGCGAGTCCTAGGAAATACGCAACTGCACAACGGATTGCTGCAGATCATTGTGCAGGACTTTGAAACAGTACCCCCGTCGAAGGTCGATCCTCAGGACTTCACCAAGACGAGCGTGGAAGAGACGGAGCAGCTTTTCGGCGAATTGCGAGAACGTTTGCTGGGCATCCAGAATCCACATCTCAAACGCTTAGTCCAATCCTACCTAGCGGATGAACAATTGCTGAACCGGTTTCAACGCGCGCCGGCTGGAATCAAGACTCACCACGCCTACGAAGGCGGTCTGCTCAGACATGTGGTGGATTTGATGCGGATCGGTTCGGCCATTGCCCCCAATTACCCACAATTGGACGCAGACATTCTGACCGTCGGCATATTTCTGCATGATCTGGGCAAGATTGATGAGCTGAGCTACGACGCAGATCTTTCTTACTCGGACCCTGGACAGTTGCTCGGGCATCTGGTGCAAGGTGCCGTCGAATTGGAATTGCGAGCCACGCGGATTGCCAAAGAAACCAACGAACCTCTGCCGGACGAGTTGGTGTGGAGATTGCAGCATATGATCATTAGCCACCACGGCCAATTGGAACACGGAAGCCCAAAGCTGCCCATGACCATCGAGGCCATCGTTTTGGCCCATATCGACAACTTGGATGCGAAGATCAATACCGCTTTGGAAGCGATTGAATCCGATCGCAACACGGATAGTGAGTGGACGGCATTTCACCCCAACATGGGACGCAAATTCTTCAAGCCATCTGCCCGACGCTGAACCGACCTGCATTGATTGGCCAAAACCTCCGCTCGTATTGTGCGCAGGCCACAACTGCAATGAGTATCCGCAAGTTCGATTGACGCACTGCAAATTGAGCCGTCTGCACTCTGCAATCAGTCGTTTGGGATGCAGGGCGTTGGAGCTTGTGAATCGCTGGATTGCCGCCAATGGAGAGGCGTCCGTACTTGTCGCCGCTTCTTCCGGTGACTAACTTCGGATGCAATCAACCTCAATAATTTGGAGAATTTGACATGCATCGTCGTCAGATCTTGACCACTGCGGCTCTCGCCGGCGCCGCCTTAATTTCCACACGCAGCAAAATGAGCCACGCCGCTACCGCTTCCAAATTCCAACTGCATTACGCGCCGCACCCGGGAATGTTCAAGCATTCCGCCGGTAACGATGTTTTGGATCAAATTCGCTTTGCCGCGGACCAGGGCTTCACGGCTTGGGAAGACAATGGTTTACCCAAGTTGGAAGTCGGCATGCAAAAGAAAGTTGGTGAGTTATTAGAGAAGCTCGGGATGACGATGGGTGTCTTTGTGGCTTATGCCAGCTTTGATCAGCCAACCTTCGTACGACCCGATCTGGGCAAACAAGAAGAGATTCTGTCGAACATCAAGGAAGCCGTGGAAATCGCCAAGCGGTGTGGGGCCAAGTGGTTCACCGTGGTTCCGGGGTCTGTCGATCAACAGCATCCTGAAACGGCGGAATGGAATCGATACGGCGGGCCACGACTGGCAGAAGGCTATCAAACCGCCAACGCTATTGAATTGTTGAAAAGGTGTTCCGACATTCTGGAACCTCATGAGTTGACCATGGTGCTGGAGCCGCTGAATCAATATGCAAATCATGGCGGTGTTTTCCTGCAGCGCAGCGATCAGGCCTACGTGATCTGCAAAGCGGTCGATAGCCCAAGCTGTAAGATTCTGTTCGACATCTATCATCAACAGATCACGGAAGGCAATCTCATCCCCAATATCGACCATTGCTGGGATGAAATCGGCTATATGCAGGCCGGCGATAATCCGGGCCGCAAGGAACCGGGCACCGGTGAGATCAACTATCGCAACGTGTTCGCACATTTGCATGCCAAGGGTTTTCAAGGCGTGATTGGCATGGAGCATGGCAATAGCCAGCCCGGCGAGGCCGGTGAAAAAGCCGTTATCGAAGCCTATCGCCGTGCGGACGAATTCTAGTCTAACGCGGCGAAAGACGGTGCAGCGATTCCTCTACTAACGTTCCCTTGATCCGAAGGGACGTTTTGGGCTTTTCATGAGCATCGGTCTCTACACAACTCCACTGTTCAGATTCTTTGCGATTGGGAGCTTCGCTATCTTGCTTACCTCCCCGCGTTTCGTCTCGTTGTACCACACAAGTTCGGCTAGGAAAGAATACATTGCAGGCTGGCATCTGCGAGTTATTCCATAGACAGCTTGTCAGCAGGCTAGTTGATGGAACAGGAGAAAACCGAGAAAACAGAGCGGT
>JANSWS010000709.1 GCA_024743355.1 bacterium | reverse complement strand
TGGACACACGCAGATGTAGTCCCAGATAGGTGCATGGGCGCTTTACAAAAGAACGCCCACAAACTGCGGAGCCATTCGCAACCTGTATTCCTGCACGAAATCGACGATCAACCCCACGAACAAGGCACAGTCGCGACTAACACTACTCCAGACCGTTAGCCCTGCCGAAAAAACCTCGAAAGTGGCTAACGCCGCTCTACGTACGGCTTGACTTCGGCCTTCCTATAGGTGGCTAACGCCGCTCTACGTACGGCTTGACTTCGGCCTTCCTATAGGTGCCACACGAGCCTGTCGATTTAGTGGAGAAAACAGCAAGCACACTGGGTGGCACTTACTCGCCCGTGTGGTTTTCCACTGTCAGAAGCTTGCATGAAGATGCAACATGGGGCGTTCAACGAACAGGGAAAGCATAGTTTCGTTTCAAGAACAGCTACTTGGGTGGAACAAGTATCGAATTCAAGCAAAGGATCAAGCGGGCCTAACGCCTGGTTGTCGGCATTGCAGACAGGCAGCAAGTGAAACCCAACAAAAAACCCTGCGAAACCGGTGTTTTGCAGGGCAAGAGTGGAGTGAAGGCGGTGGGACTCGAACCCACGACCCACGGATTAAAAGTCCGAGGGAAACCCAACGAAACGCTTACTCAAACGGACCCCTACCAGCAGAACTGCGAGCAGTCATTTTCCGATGCCGTGGGCCAACTGGCGAAGATTTGGGAGTCGCTGACGCCGGAACAGCGGGCCCATTGGCTCCGAATCGGTGAAGTACTTGCCGCCGACTGATCCTGGCACCTGCGGGTAGCGTTGCAAACGATTGACCGCTTCGTCGGGCAGGCCACTCAGTTCCACCGACGTTGCGGGAAGTGTGTAGTAGCCGACGACGCGATTTGGTTCCTCTGACGCCGTGAAGACGAACACGGCGGCCAGTTTTCTCTTGACGTCCTGGCTCGCGAATCGCACCGCCCCAGCCATCATCCGTGTACATGCAAAGGTCCGGCAGCCCATCGTGGCCGTCGCGCTCTTCCACAGGCAGCCCTGGAACGGACTGCTGCGTCACATGTAGCTGTTCCGTTGGTGGAATATTCTGAACCCCGATCCACTCAAGAAACCGTCGAATTGTCTTGATTGAGCACACAACAAAAGGCATGCGTTAACTTATTCTCGGGCTGACTGTACTGATCAAAAACGTTTCGGACGGTAGACAAAGCGACTGATTTCCTGAAGAGCGAGCCAGAGTCGATGCAATTCGGCTTTTAGTGCGAAGACCGCCACTTTGCCGATTGTTCGGTCGGATTGACCACCGGCAGCCAACCGCCGACAATCTGCATATCCTATAGCATGTTCGATACCCTTGAGATCCGGTGGAGCTGATGGTTTTGACTGACAACAAAGATCTGGGGCAGCTGGTGAAGGCGCTTCGTGCAAAGCTCGGATTGAGCCAAGAGAAGCTCGCAGCCCGAATGGGCGTCACGTTTTCGTCGGTCAATCGATGGGAAAACGGTCACTCCAAGCCATCTCCGCTGGCGGTGCAGAAGCTCGAAGAATTGGTTGTCGAGCTCGGGCTGGATGGCAAGCAACTTCACGACGAATTTTTCAAACCGTAGCCATAGAGCGAGGCACTCGATGACGATCGCCGACGCTGGCAAAATTCGAAACGGCTGCATCCTGACCAGCCCAACCCTTCCAGAGCCCATCGAAGTACTGGCTACAGTGCCGATGGGCGATGCGTTAAAGGTGATTGGACGTGGGTGCAATACGGGCCTTACGCACGATCCAGTGCTATCGCCAAGTCAGCTTGCCGACGTTGTCGTGTCAGCCGATCGCGAACCATTCGATGGTGATGCTCGTATGTTTCGCTTGGGCGTAGAAGCGAATCGCCTAGGGTTGGCCT
>JANSWS010000321.1 GCA_024743355.1 bacterium | reverse complement strand
GGCGTTAGCCGCGGTTCTCTTCGGTTTTCGGATAGGTTTTAAGAGATGGTTGACAATTAGCGTTTACGTACGAGGAACGCCAACGTGAATAAGAAGCTGCCGGCAGACGATCTGTTCGAACAGAGTTCGATGTCCTTCGGGGAGCACCTGGAGGAACTGCGCAAGTCGTTGATGAAGGCCTTCATATGGTTGGGCGGAGGCACGATCGTCGGCTTGATGTTCGCCAATCAGATCGTGCTGTTCATCGAACGCCCTTTGACCTCCGCCATTCGCCAATTTCATATTGCTCAAGCTCAACAGCAATATGAGTTAGCGAATGGTGAGAAGCCGTCGGAAGAGCTGGCGGCTTGGATGACTACGGAAGGCATGATGCCGGAACGCGTGTTCATCAATCCACAAGGGCTGGTGCCGGAGCGAAACGGCTTGCAAGCCGAGTCAACGACTGCTGCGTCGCCCAGCAACGAACCCCAGGCAGCGGCGGCTGAAGTTCAGGCAGCGGAAGCCCCCGCGACTCCGGGAAGCGAGAATCCGAAAGACAAAGCAGAGTCTGCCGATGCCGCCGATGATGCCACCGGCCAAGCTCCGCCGGAGTCGACAAAGTCCGATGCCTCCGCAGGGGATGATCCGTCGAAAGATTCCGCCGCTGTCCGTTTGGCTCCGATGTCGCAGACGGAGCCCGCTTTAGCGGCGCCCATCGAAAATCCGTGGACCGGCATTAGTTTGCAGGAACTGCGGCGGCTGAAGCCACTTCTGTTGTGGCGCCCCATTCCCAGCAAATTGATCAGTCTGAACCCGGTCGAGGGATTCATGATTTGGTTGAAAGCCGGTCTGGTGGCGGGTGTGATTATTGGCAGCCCAGGAATTTTCTGGCACATCTGGCAGTTCTTGGCGGCGGGCCTTTATCCCCACGAGCGGCGCTATGTTTATTGGTATTTGCCACTCAGCTTGGTGTTGTTCCTGGCTGGTGTCAGCCTGGCGTTTTTCGTCGTCTTCGAATTGGTGCTCGGCTTCTTGATGAATTACTCGACGGGGCTCAACGTCGAGTTCACGCCGCGTTTGAACGACTATATGTCTTTTGCCTTGTTCTTGCCGCTGGGTTTCGGACTGGCGTTCCAGCTGCCCATCGTCATGGTCGGGTTGCATCGATTTGGCATTGTTTCGGTTTCCTCCTTTGTGGCTCAATGGCGGATTGCTGTTTTGGTAATTGCATTTCTGTCGATGTTGCTCAGCCCACCGGATATTTACAGCATGATGGGCTTGTTTATTCCTTTGGTGCTGCTGTATTTCTTCGGCATCTTCCTTTGCAAATACATGCCCAAGGGTGCCGGCGTAGGAGGACCTGCGGTGGACCCACAAGGTTAAGAGAGAAGAGAGAAGAGAGAAGAGAGAGGCGAGAAAGAAAGAGCGGCTAGTTGCTAGAGGCTAGCGGCTAGAAAAGCCGGGAGAGCAGTCCTGTAGCGAAACTCGTGGAGAGTTTCGGCCATAGCGAGGATGAAGCGACGAGAAAGAAATAGCGGCTAGAAAAGCCAAGATCAGCCGCGGCATCGGACAGGTATCAGGTATCAGGTATTAGGTATTAGGTTGCTCGTGCTCGTACACGTACTCGTACTCGTACTCGTGCTCGGGTCCGGAAGTACGTCGATTACGATTACGAGCACCATTGCATTGAGCACGAGCAGGATTTGCGGGAAAAAATGTTTCCAGACCCTTAGCCCTCGGCCGGCGCGGCAGTCGTAGCGAAAATCGTGAGGCTTCCGGTGTTGGTTAGACTTCGGCCTCGGGAGATGCGGCGTTCGGTCCGAGCGTTAGATAGGCTAGTCCTCCGCCGGCTAGTGCACCGCACAAGTGGCCATCCCAAGAAACGTCGCCACCGACAGAGGGCAGAACTCCGCTTAGCAGTGTGCCTCCGTAGAGTACTCCGACCAACACTGCCACGAGCAAGGGCAGGAATCGTTTTTCTCGAAAGCCGGCGACGATAAGAAAGGCGATCAGACCGTAAATCAGACCGCTCGCCCCGACATGCACGATCGTGCCGCTGGCCGTGTTCCCCCCTCTTCCAAACAGCCAGAGCAGCCCGCCGCTCAACAGAATGATCTCGGCTACCGTTGGCCACGTTCTTGTGCGTGAGCCGGCCAGCAGCGTCAATAGGATTACCAGTGGGATGGTATTGCTGAGAAGATGCTTCCAATTGCCGTGCAGGAAGGGAGAAAGCGGAATGCCCACCAATCCCTTCAACGATCGTGGTGTCAGTCCCCAGTTGGTGAAGTTGCCGGGCAGTATCAGGTCCAAGGCGAACACGGCCCAAATAATGCCGATGAATATCAGCACTCCACGGATCTCATCACGGATCGAATGTTTCATGGTGGTTATCAATTAAGGGGTTTTCCGCCGCCGTCCATGCGGGGCGTCCGCTCGCTGCCTGCCCGCGAGCATGACACAGGCCTGTTCTTGAGCACGGGAGAACGCGGCCGTCGTTGGGAAAACGTTGGCCCACGCAGTGGAGTTCGTACCTCGGCCGGCGACCTTGGTGTTCACCGCTGACTAAGGTAATCCAGGGGAGGTTGTCTCTTAGGCCACTCAATTTAACGAAAAAACCCGGGGGGTATGGCCCTGCGGGGATGGCACTGTGCGGCCCAGGGGCGATACTCTTATCCGGCGAAAGCCAGATTAAGGTTCCGAATCGCAAAAGGTGACCTCATGCGAGCGAGATTTCAGGCCGGTTTGATAGCCGGTATTTTCTTGACGGGCAACGCGTTGGTTGGACCAGGGACAGCCATCGCGGACACCCTCGATGCCTTGGCAGAAGCGACTGCGGAGAGCCGTCAGGCATCCCAAATCGTGCGACAGCTGCAGTCTGATCCGCAAACGCGGCTATTGGATGTATTGACGGCCATGCAGGGCAAGACTGCTACGGCCAAGAACTGGTACCTCAGTGTGGCCCAAACCGTGGCGGACCGTGATCCGCAGCAAGCGAGAGCTGAACTGGGGCAGTTTCTGACCCGACTGAGCGAAGATCCGGATGCTCGCTATTGGGCGCTCCGCTATATCACGCAGGGGGATGTTGGTCTTCGCGAGCAATATTTGGAAGCCATGCTGGCCGACCCAAGTCCGGATATTCGCTATGAGGCCGTGGCGTTGGGGCTGCGGCGTGCCGGTGAGAATACCGAGTTGCCCGCGCAGGCCAAGCAGCAGCGTTACCAGGAATTGCTGGCGGCTGCGCGGCTGCCCGAGCAAATTCGCGAAGTCGCCAAGCGTCTCAAGGATGAGTGTGAGTACGAAGTGGATTTGCTGCAGTTTATGGGTTTCGTCAGTCGGTGGCATACCGTTGGCCCGTTTGACAATCAAAATCAATCCGCGTTCGACGTCGCCTATGCACCGGAAAAGGACTACGCGGCTGGAAAACTTGATCTGGACGGCAGCTACTCGGGCAAGACCGATGGTCTCAAATGGCAATTGGCTGAAACGCAAGCTGATGACGGGGCGGTCGATCTGAACCCCGTGTATGACAATGAAAAGGGAGCCATTGCGTACCTCAGCACGAATTTCAATTCGCCCGCTGAGCTTGAAGGGGAAGTCCGCATCGGAACGCCAAATGCCTGTAAAGTCTGGGTCAACGGCGAACTGTTGATCAGCCGCGAAGTCTATCACTCCGGGAGCCAGATTGATCAATACGTTGCACCGGTGAAGTTGCGGGCTGGAGCGAACAGCATTTTGCTGAAGCTCTGCCAGAACGAGCAAACGGAGTCTTGGGCACAGGACTGGTCATTCCAACTACGTTTCACGGACAGCGACGGAGTGGCGGTGCAGCCGGCCGATTAGGTAACGCTGTGAAGCATTTGATATCGAGCGACTTGCCCGAAAATTTCAGCGCGAGCGCGTGAGTTTCGGTCTCCAGCAGGTACACACTCGCTGACGCTTCGTGCTTGTAAATCCATAGCCGAAATGCTTCACAGCTTTGCCGATTAGGCTGACAGCGAGATGGGGACGGGAACATGGGACGGGAACATGGGATCTAGGCTTACGCGATTGGGTACCTACTCAAAGGTTTTGATAATGGCAGACAACGGACGCAGTTTTAATCCAGCCCATTGTTTCTTGGGACTCGTGCTCTTGCCGCTCGTGCAGCTATGCAGTCCTGTTCATGCCGATTGGCCGGGTTTCCTGGGGCCCGGTGGTAATCCTGTCGACGCGCGTGCCGAATTGCCCAAAAGCTTTTCGGTCAGCGAAGGAGAGACACCCGCGACCAACATCGCTTGGCGGATACCTCTGGAAGGACGCTCGGTGAGCGGGCCGATTGTCGTCGATGGCAAGGTCATCACCACCAGCAGCTCAGCAATGGAGGGCAGATGGATTCACGTGGCAGCGGTTGACGCAGAGAGCGGCGAGTTGTTGTGGGAACGCAGCAGCAAATCCACGGGGCGTCCCTACTGTCACCCGACGAGCGCGAACGCGGCACCCACGCCGTGTAGCGATGGAAACCTGATCTTTGCCTTCTTCAGTTCCAATGATCTGGTGTGTTACGACTTGGATGGAAACCTGCAGTGGTTTCGCAGTTTGACGGATAAGCATCCTCTGGCCGGCAACGACGTGGGGATGAGTTCCTCGCCGGTGGTTACGGAAGGCGTCGTGGTGGTCATGGTCGAATGCCAGGCCGATTCGTTTACTGCTGGCTTGGACGCGGAAACAGGCGAGTTGCTGTGGGAGATCCCACGACCAAAGTCCGCCAATTGGTCCTCGCCGCGAACCGCCGTGTGTGAAGACGGCAAGGGCATCGTTGTCTTGCAGAGCGGCAGCAGTCTGGTCGGAGTTGAGCCGCGAAGTGGTGAATCCTTGTGGGAAGTCGACCTGCGTTGCTCCACCGTGGCTTCCTCGGTTTTCGCCGATGGCAAGTTGTATGTGCCAGCCGGAGGATTAAAGGTCTTTACGCTGCCCGGCGGCAATCTCGAACCCAAAATGGTTTGGGAGACCAGCCGCATCAGCCCCAATTCCGCTTCCATGTTGGTCAGTTCCTTTGGATTGATCGGCTTGAACCGCAGCATTTTGGTGTGTTGTGATGAAGCGGGAGAGCGTCTTTGGAATGCACGCTTGGAAGATGCAGGGCAATTCTGGGCCACGCCCGTAATTGCTGGAAATCTGCTTTACGCTTTTGCGATGAACGGCAAGTGCTTCGTAGTGGAGTTGAGCCAGGACTCTGCGAAAGTCATCGAAGAGTGCGAATTGGGTGCGGAGGTGCTGGGTTCGCCCGCGATCTACGGGAATGCCTTGTTCGTACGGTCTACCGATGCCTTGTGGAAGATCGCCGCGAACTGAGATGGGGCAGCTGCAACTGGACTTTCGTTTTCCCCTGGATAGGATTGCCGCGGGCAAGCGGAGATTGGTGCGTCGCCTCAATCGGTTGGAACATAAGAGAACAGAGAAAACAGAGCAGCCTGCCTCTGCTTCCTCTGCCTGCACCGTTGTCTTACCCCAAATTGGTTCCTGGTAAGATCAGCCTAGTTACGATTTCCAGTCGCCATCAAGTACACACTCGCTGGCGATTCGTGCTTGTAAAAAAGCTGAAGTCTGTAGTCTGTAGCCCTGCTCCGAAATTCTAGAACGGAACTTCGTCGTCGTCTTCCAGGGCAGCTTCGTTAAGATCCGCGTTGGGATCACCGCTGAATTCCGCAGGCGCGTTGCCGGAAGCTTCCTGTCCCAGAACGCGGTAAGCCGTCGCCTCGGCACTCAAAAAGAATTTGACTTCGCTGGATGGATCACGCTGCCATTTGCGTCCGCTCAGTCGGTAGGTGATTTCGACCTCGTCACCTACTGATAGCTCGTCTACCTGATCGCAGGCGTCTTGGACGAATTCGACTGGAATGTAGTTGGTGAAGCGACCATTGTCTTGTTCCAATACGACGAGACGTTTGCGGAATCCCTTTTGACCGTAGGTCTTGGTTTCCTCCAAAACGTGCACAATACCCTTCACTTTTGCGTCGCTCATGCCTTGCTTGCCTACTTGGGTCTGATGCTACGGAATGCTCCAGCGGACTCCGATCAGTCCGCTTGGACCTCCGACGCGCGGACGAGCGGCGATGTGCTCGCACGGCAGGGGCGTTGCAAAACCCATGAGCCGGATCTCGCGCCAGAGAGTTTTAAGATAACGCCGACGGCCATGAGCCGCGACCCGTGGCAGACATAGTTGCGGCCCACCTTCTGGCGAAGGTAGCTACGCTCCCCAGAGCGTGGTTTGGGCCAGCGACCCATCCACCTTCTGGTGAAGGTAGCTACGCTCGCCAGAGCGTGGTCTTGAGCAGCGACCCGTCCACCTTCTGGCGAAGGTAGCTACGCTCGCCAGAGCGTGGCTTCGGCAGACAGCCCCGTCCACCTTCTGGTGAAGGTAGCTACAAAGGTAGCTACAAAGGTAGCTACGCGAAGGTAGCGACGCCAAGTAAACCCGATATTCGGTTTGCGGCGAGGCGGTTGCATTCTGTAGAACAGAGTTTGGGTTTGCATTCCGGGGCGGTAGTTCCCAGCGAGCCCTGTTCCGGTAGAAATGGGCCGGAATTTCCGAGCGGTTACGCACTGAGGAGCAATCAAGTTGTCAACGATACGCTACGCCGGTCTTTGGCCCGGGTTAGCTGCAGCTTGGTATCGTGGGCGGCTGCAGGGGCTGTTGGTTGCGTTGGCTTTTGCTTGGGTGCTCTGCATCGTTTTGCTAGCTACCTTTGTCTGGCCCGCATGGATGTCAGGCTGGCTGGTAGCCGGGATCTGGGTTTTGTTAGGTGCCTATTGGGTGTATGAGGCGGTTCGTGCCCAGCTTACGCTCGGTAAATTACTTGAGAATGTTGCCAGCGATACGCCGGAAGCTTTCCAGGCAGCTCAACGTGACTATCTCAGGGGAAATTGGTTTGAAGCCGAGGCGAGGCTGTTGGAAATCACGCGGCAGCATCCGCACGATGTGGCAGCAGGCTTGCTGTTGGTGGGGGTATTGAGGCATACGCAGCGTTGGCGGCCGGCCTTGCGGCGCTTGGAGCAGTTGAATTTGCTGGATGCTGCCGCAAGCTGGCAATTCGAGATCTATCGAGAGCAGCAGCTGATAGAGCGCGAAATGGCGGAGCAGGACGACGAGTCGGAGGAAGGCACCGACCGAATGTCTACTTCGCAAGCCTGAAATTCTGCAGCCCCCAAAAGTTGCCAATTCGGCACTTGGCCTGCAATTTCAGCATGTGCCTGCGATTGGGGTGATCGGCCTGACCGCCGGTGAGATCACAATCGCTACGACTGGCAGAAGACAAGATGACCGCCTTTCCGCACGGAATTTTTCTTCGAAAAACCGCCTGAAGTCCTGATAAGGCCTATTTTTGCTTGCACTTACACTTGGAGCTTCCCGATTCTGTGTGACCCTACTTGCCATAATTGCGCCATTTTGACACCTTTGGGCGTGTGGCATAGCGTTTGCTTCACTCAGTTCGGCGTTGCACGTTTATGCGACGTAACTTGTCTTTGTAAATAGCGCTCAGGAGGCCATGGAGGCGTTGTTGGGATTAACCCATCTCTTGGCGATGCGGTAGCATAGAAGATAGCTAACGGGTGCCGAACTGCGATGATAAGGCAGGGCATGTCCTTGGCTGAAGCTGACGGAACTCGGCCCGTTCATAAGGGGATTTAGGAATGTACGAAAGATTTACAGACCGTGCTCGCAAGGTAATGCAGCTAGCCAATCAAGAGGCTCAGCGCTTCAACCACGAGTACATCGGCACCGAGCACATTCTTTTGGGATTGGTCAAGGAAGGAAGTGGCGTGGCCGCTAACGTCCTGAAAAATCTCGACGTGGATTTGCGAAAGATCCGGCTGGAAGTTGAAAAGCTGGTTCAAAGCGGGCCGGAGATGGTGACCATCGGCAAACTGCCTCAGACTCCACGGGCCAAGAAAGTGATTGAGTACTCCATGGAGGAGGCTCGTAATCTCAATCACAACTACGTCGGTACCGAGCACATTCTGCTGGGCCTGTTGCGTGAGCAAGAAGGCGTTGCGGCCCAGGTTCTGATGAATTTGGGACTCAAGCTGGATGATGTCCGCGAAGAAGTCTTGAATCTACTCGGTCACGGCATGGACAGCGGCGAGAGCGAACGCGGCGGTCGCGAAGGCGGTGGCGAGCGCGAAGCCAGTGGATCCAGTAAGGGATCCAAGAGCAAGACTCCGGCTCTGGACAGTTTCGGTCGTGATCTGACCGAGTTGGCCAAGCAGGGCAAGCTGGATCCCGTGATTGGTCGCAGTCGAGAGATTGAGCGGGCCGTTCAGGTTCTGTGCCGTCGCAGCAAGAATAACCCGGTGCTTCTAGGTGAAGCAGGCGTGGGTAAGACGGCCATTGTCGAAGGCTTTGCCCAGCGGGTGGTGGCGGGTGACGTTCCAGAGATTCTGGCTGACAAGCGGATTGTCGTGCTGGATCTGGCCATGATGGTTGCAGGTACCAAGTACCGCGGCCAATTCGAGGAGCGCATCAAAGCCGTCATGAACGAGGTGCGTCGAGCCAAGAACACGATCCTGTTCATCGACGAGTTGCACACGCTGGTCGGTGCGGGTGGAGCCGAGGGCGCCATCGACGCGGCCAACGTGCTCAAGCCTGCTTTGGCTCGCGGCGAAATTCAGTGCATCGGTGCGACCACGCTGGACGAGTACCGCAAGTACATCGAGAAGGATAATGCTCTGGCGCGTCGTTTCCAGGAGATCATCGTCGAGCCGACCAGCAAGGACGAGACGATCGAAATTCTCAAGGGATTGCGAGAGCGTTACGAAGAGCACCATCGCGTGAAGTTCACGGACGATGCGCTGGTGGCAGCCGTTGAAATGAGTGAGCGCTACATCACCGCCCGATGTTTGCCGGATAAGGCAATCGACGTCATCGACGAGGCCGGTGCGCGTATCCGTTTGCGGAACATGTCCAAGCCGCCGAATTTGAAGGAAATCGATGAGGACATTGAGAAGCTGAATCGCGACAAGGAAGATGCGGTAGCCAATCAGGATTTCGAGAAGGCTGCTTCGCTCCGCGACAAGGCCGACAAGCTACGGAAGAAGAAGGAAGACATAACCCGAGAATGGCGCGAAAAGAGCCGCGAGACCGATGGTATCGTGGACGAAGAGGTCATTTCGGAAGTGGTATCCAAGATGACCGGAATTCCATTAACACGCTTGAGCACAGAAGACAGTGCGCGATTGATGGAAATGGAAGATGAACTGCACAAGCGTGTTGTCAGCCAAGAACAGGCGGTGGCTGCGGTCGCCAAGGCCGTGCGTCGAAGTCGCAGCGGACTGAAGGATCCCAAGCGTCCGACGGGCTGCTTTGTCTTTGCTGGTCCCACCGGTGTCGGTAAGACGCTGTTGGCAAAAGCTCTGGCGGAGTTCATGTTCGGAGATTCCGATGCCCTGATTCACATCGACATGAGCGAATACATGGAGAAGCACAACATCAGTCGATTGATTGGTGCTCCTCCCGGCTATGTGGGTTATGAAGAGGGTGGTCAGCTGACCGAGAAGATC
>JANSWS010000072.1 GCA_024743355.1 bacterium | reverse complement strand
GACGTGTTGGCAGCTGCAATCCCTCTAACCAATGCAAATCACTCGAAATCAGTCGACTTAAGCGAATGTCGACCTCTTTCAAAATCGGGCAGCTGTGAATCCAATCCGATAACTCACTGGGAATGGGTAAATCACTGTTCTCATCCCTTTGGACCACCACATAGGTCAAATGCTCAGTATCCAGTGAGGAGAGCTTAGGCAAGTTGATACGAGCAACGTCCAAGCGAACACGCTTAAGCTGGGTGCTGAAATAACGACTATCCAGGAGTGAAGTTGCCCAATTCCAGTTTGGATTGGCAATGATCTCGTACTCCTGGATTCCAATCTCTCTTAGCTGAGTATGTAGAATCCGCGATTGCACCATGGTGCGGGCCGGAATGCATAGAACCGCAATCAGAGCAGGCAGGACCAGAACGGTGACACGCAGGCTGGTTCTGGAAAATAATGAGCGAAAGACCAGCCAGCCTGTAATGGCCAAGGCTGAGAACAGCAGGCAGGCCAAACCCCATTTGGTGTCCAATTGCCAACACACGACGATGAGCAGAGGCCAGGCCAGCCAAACCGCAGGCCACAGTCGCCGTTGGGGATTCTGCTTGGGGCTGAGGAATTTTGACTTTCTCATCGCCAAATGAAATCCGCGGATGGGGGAATTGGGAAATCAGCAGGAGAACTTCGTCGTCGTCGGCAATTGGCCATTTGGGGGACGGATTCCGGCGGCAATACCACATGAAAGGTGTATTACGGAGCTGTTGTCACTTAGCCCCATATGCGTTCCGTGTTTATACCCTGTTTCTACAACGGTCGCAGGTGGTTGGACCGTCTGTTGCAGAAGGGCTCCGTGTCGTAAGATTCTATGCTTGTGCGACAGGCCCCATACCCGAGCAATCGATAGACGTTATCCATGGCTGAAACCTACCGGATGTCACCTGAGACTCGCGAGCTGGTTGAGAATCTCGAGGTCAAAGATGCGCAAGTAATTTTCACGAACGTTTGGAATGAGCTTGAAGCCGAAAAGGGACGTGAGAACATGACGTTCTCAAAGGAGCTGATTCTGCTCGGCGGAGCGCCGGGGTCCGGAAAAGGTACGCATACTCAGTTTATCATGCGAGCTCGCGATTTGACCTGTCCGCCAATCGTGGTCAGCAGTCTGCTCAACACTCCCGAGGCCGAGAAGATCAAAGAAGCTGGAGGCATGGTTGGTGACCGCGAGGTTGTCGAACTGGTGTTCCGCAAGTTGCTCGAGCCGGAATACCGCGATGGCTGTGTTTTGGATGGCTTTCCGCGGACCCAGGTCCAAGTGGAATGTCTGAAAATGCTGGTACAAAAGATGAATTCCCTTTATCGCTTGTACCATCGAACCCCCTTGGCCGCCAATTTTCGTAAACCCACCATTCATGTGATGGTGTTGTTCGTGGATGAGCAGACCAGTATCGAGCGTCAGTTGAAACGCGGAAAAGAAATCGCGGATCTGAACGCCAGGGCCGAAGCGGAGGGCGACCCACCGCCCTATCAGGAACGAGCTACCGACAAGGATCCCGAAGCGGCTCGGCATCGATATCGGGTATTCAAGGAAAAGACTTGGGAAGCTCTTCAGTCACTGAAGGAGGTATTTCATTACCATTTTGTGGATGCTCAAGGTGAGATCGAGAGCGTCGAGAAGAACATCCTCAAAGAGCTGGAATATCAGTCTTCTTTAGAGTTGGATCCGGACACCTATGACTCGGTGCGTCACTTGCCTTTGGCAGGCGATCTGGCGGTACATGCGCGGCAGGAATTGGTAAAGAGGATGGACGGTTACCAGCTTGACCATTGCGAGCTGTTCCAGAGCGTCATCAAGCTGATTGAAGAGCGATTCATGCCGATCGTGACTCGGCATGCGATTCCCGGGTTGGCCATCGTCAATTCCGAAGATTCAATTTTCGAAGATCCTTTGGCACTGGCCATGGTGATCGATATCTTCTCCGAGCGGGGGTATCGCGCGGTTGCCAATGTGAACCGAGCCGATGTCCCTTCCAAGGTTGATCTGCAGACCGGCGAAATCACCTTGAAGACCAAGAAGATCTTTCGTTTTCAGATTCGATTTGCAGGTTCGGAAATCCGCCGCGGCGAGGATTAGTGGAGTCAGATCCTACCAATCAGGGCGAGTTGGCCAATTCTTTGAGCTTGCTAAGAGTTTCGTCGAAGGGAAACAGGCAGAAGCTGAATTCGCGGGACTCCAGCAAAGAGGCCTGACGCAGCAGGCTTTGGAGATCCGCCAGCTCTTTCTGTGCTTGTTGCACCTGACTCGCCGTCAATTCCTGTAGTCGGTCGTTGAGACGACGCATCGCCCGGTGCCATTCCCACTTTTGACCTTTGGGAGGAATGTCGGCCAACAGGGCGGCTTTTTCGGCTGCGAGCTGTTGAGCTTCGCTGTTCGGCTGGTCGAGCCAGGTTTCCGCATGGTATTTGCCCTGCCAGGAGTCCTGGCGCAAGAGCTGAATGCGTTCTTTCAGGGTCTGGGAATCAGGCAGCTTCGGATGTTGAAGTGGAAGCCTCAGGGTAGCCGAGGCGACGCCCATGGGCGGGGGCTGAATGCCAAAGAATTCATGGATGATGCCATCCGTTAATTGGTCGTATTTGCCGCCGCCGATACCGTGCAAGAAAAGATCGCCGACAATTAGACGCAGATACATGGTGGTGAGAAGCGCTCTCGGCCGAAGACAAATGCCCTCCGTCTGCAACTCCAGCCATTGCTCGGCTGCCGAATCGCAATCGAGTCTGCCCTCAATAACCTCCTGCCATCCAGCCCGATCGCTTAAGATCAGTTGGTCATTCAATAGGCGAATCCACAGCCGATGGCGGATCGGAGACTCACTGCGGTAGACCCACCAAGGGCCTTCAATCCAACCATCGGATTGTTCCAACTGCGGCACGGGATGGGCTGCATTGCGAATGCGATGAGCCGATCGATAAGCCTCGCGTTGCGAGTTATAGACCTCTTGAAATCTTGGCAGTTCGGACAACAGCTGAATGCTGAAGCGGGCAAAGGCTGCCGTGCTGACCAGCATGCTAAGTGGGATTTCGAGCGTTCGGAGCCCAGCGGCCATTTCTAATCGGTGTCTGGCTTGTGCCAGCGATGCGCCGACTTTCTTTCCCTGAGACAATGCCTCCGTGGCCAATGGCCAAAGCTGCTGAAGCAGTGGTTGATAATCAATCAGAGGACCGAGATGCCGTTCAACTTTTTTCGGGAATTCGTGCCACACATCCCAGCTTTCCAAGCTGCGTAACTCCCAGGGTACCGGCGTTCGATAGCTGTCGAAGGCTACATTTGCAGCCACCAACTTGCCGCTACTTTCGCAGCTGGGGACTCGGAGCGAGGGATCGCGACAAAGATCGTTATCGACCAAGAAATTGACAGCGACGGCACCTTGTTGCTCAGCGAAGCGGCTGAGCAGTACGTTCTTGAACCACACACCGGCATGAAACAACTCCGGTTGATGTCCGGAAAGCACCACGGCGGAGCTGCTGGTGTCAGACAGGCTGGCAAGGCTTACATCGGAGTACTGCGAAGTGTACTCGGCAGCCAAACCAACCGCTTCCTCCCTCGCCAATTGTCGAACTTTGGTCCAGTTTTGACCGCAGAATTCGATGTCAGCTGCTTTGTCCGCTTCCCACACTCGGCTTGCCCAGGAGTCCAATTCGGACAGACTTGGGTCGACAAAAGAGGTGTTGGGTGATTGGGGGGCTTTGAAGTGGCGATATTCTGTGACGGCATGCAGCGTCATCGATGGCAACCCTGGACCGAAGACTGATAGGATGGCAGCGAAAAGCCAACATCCTGCATGGCCTTCACGCTTCTGGCGATTACTTCATGATAGTAATGTAATCGTTTCTCAGCCTGGTCCAACGCTCCGCCAAAAGATCGATTTAAATCCAAGTAAATTAACGGGACTGGAATCTCGATAATCCGCATGCCCCGCATCGCCGCCTGGACCCACAATTCCAGCGGCATGGCGTAGCCATCGTCTTGGATGTCGAGCAACTTCAGAGCTTCTACGCGATAAGCCTTGAAGCCGCAAAAGGCGTCCGTCAGCCGGAGATTCAACTGCTCATTTAGCTCGCTGGTGATCCGCTTGTTGATGTACAGCCTTTCGGAGGGTGGTTGGCTGTCACCCTCATATTGTTTCAGGTAACGGCTGCCAGATACGATGTCCACGCCACCACAGTCCGCGCCCGCGCAGGCAGATAGGAATCTGGGAATGCGCTTCGGCTGGTGTTGCCCATCGCAGTCTAGTGTTACCAGGTACTTGTAACCCTGGTCGATGGAATACTCAAAGGCAGACTTTAACGCCGCACCATAGCCTCGGTTCTCGGCATGGTGAATCACCTCCAGCCGACAGTCGGGGCGAGAACGCTGCCAATAAAGGAGTCTTTCGGCAGTTTCATCTGTGGAGCCGTCATTAACCACCAATATGCGGTTTGCGTAACGAGCGACCTCGTCCAGAACCGTCGCTACAAAGTTTTGTTCGTTGTAGACGGGAAGTGCTGCCAACCAATCATGCATAAAACTTCTTTCCAATTTGAGCCGTATATTTGGCTTTGCTCGATCCTCTTCGGCAGTCAACGTCGACCGCCTGCGTGTACGAGCCGTTTCGTGGCAGGACTAGCTCGTCGTATTGTCTCAGAGCTTCCGAATTCTAGAAGCGGAGCAGTTCAGGTCAATGAATTCGGGATATAGCATCCCGCCAGCACGATCCCGTCAGTACAGTCGCCGACTTATTTTATTTCAGCAACAACCACACGGATTGGCGCCGTCGCTTGCCGCCTCTGAGGAGTCTTGCCCTTTGGCCTGGCTAGCGGTGTGCCCGTCCACATCCGAAAAATCAAAATTGCTGGCTGCATTTGCAGCCAGCAACAGGATTGCCAACTAACGCCAACTCAATTTTTTGCTTTGCAAGCGGTGTGGGCTCTGCAAGAGCGTTACCTTACTGCTGAATCGCCCGAGTTACTCCAGCCCTGAGTTGATGTCTACAAAGCCTATTCGCGGGTGGCACCCATGTAACGGATGACGTAGTAGAGCAGTGTCAGTACCGCTTGCAGCGTTGCAGCCACGTAGGTCAGTGCAGCGGCATTCAATACCTTCGACACATAGTGAATTTCTGGGCCGGATACGATTCCCGCGTTCACCAATTCGACTTTTGCCCGTGAGCTTGCATTAAATTCCACTGGCAAGTTGATGACCTGGAAAACCACGGTTAGCCCGAATGCGATGATACCAGCCAGAAAAACGAATTTTCCAAGGGGGATCGCGGAGAAGACCAACACCATTCCGATCATCAGCATGATGGTGCCGATGCTGCTGCCAAAGTTAGCCGCGGGAACCGCGAGATTTCGGACAACCAGGGGCGCGTAATGCTTGGCGTCTTGGATCGCATGACCTACCTCGTGGGCGGCGATGCCCACAGAGGCCATCGAAGCCCCCTGATAGACTTGAGGACTTAGACGCAGCACTTTACCCCGCGGATCGTAATGGTCCGACAGGTGCCCAGGGACTTGTTCAATTTCAACGTTATGCAGTCCATTCTGGTCCAGAATCCGTCTGGCAGCTTCATAACCGGTCATGGGAGCTCGAACCTTGCTCATCTTTTCATAGGCAGACTTCACCATCCACTGGGCGGCGAAAGCCAGCAGCAAGGCAGGTGCGATCATCATGATGTAGAGAGGATCAATGAACATAGACGAACGATCTCCAAATTACGCTCGAAACGGAAAGTGCTTGGAAGGACCGCGATCTCAGCGGCTTCGACAGCAACACTTGTCGGAAGCCAG
Source organism: bacterium (assembly GCA_024743355.1). Classification (GTDB taxonomy): domain Bacteria; phylum Planctomycetota; class Planctomycetia; order Pirellulales; family Pirellulaceae; genus Aureliella. Next base: position 18,429 of record JANSWS010000072.1, on the reverse strand, counting down.
CCCAGTGCTCGGGAAATTTCCAAGCCGAAAGATGCTGCATTGTAGGACTGCCACAATGACTGAGACATCACGCCCGAGATAACTGAGCAGGTTTTGCGCCGGAAATCGTCCGAATTTGGGGGTAAAACTGCCGAATTCGCCAATTATTTCGAGCTTGGTTGGCTCAGCCGAGCTTGCCAGATCCTTCGTTTTCGCTCGGGAACAGCAAAGATTACCCGAATCTCTCAGTGGGGCTTGTGGAAATGTCAGTTTCTCGGGTAAATTTTGGGGTCTTGATCCTGGGAAAACGACACTAAGGTGCGTCTATCCCAATTGCCAGAGTGGCGGAATTGGCAGACGCGCTGGATTCAAAATCCAGTGCCCGCAAGGGCGTGTGGGTTCGAGTCCCACCTCTGGTACTGGACAAACCCTAAAACTAGAACGGAAGTCGGAAGAGCAAAATGCCAACCATTAATCAGTTGGTTCGCAAGAATCGAAAAGTGCAGCGGAAGGCCACCAAATCGGTCGTCTTGGATAAATGCCCTCAAAAGCAGGGGGTTTGTCTACAGGTTCGAACCATGACGCCGAAGAAGCCCAACTCGGCATTGCGGAAGATCACGCGTGTACGCCTGTCCAACGGCAAGGAAGTCACCGTCTACATTCCAGGTGAAGGCCATAACCTGCAAGAGCACTCCATCGTTCTGGTTCGGGGCGGTCGAGTTCGAGATTTGCCAGGGGTCCGCTACCAAGTCGTTCGGGGTGCTCGCGATACTCTGGGTGTGGATGGTCGAAAGCAAGCTCGCAGCCGCTACGGGGCGAAGAAATAGTCGACCGTTCGGGCATTGGAACGGAATCATCAGAATCATTTAATTTGGTAATAGGATTAGAAAACAGCTGTTATGGGTAAGATCACTGCAAGTCGCGAGTCACTTCGGCCCGACCCGAAGTTTCAGTCTTTGTTGGCTGGTAAGTTTATCAACTGCCTGATGTACGACGGCAAGAAGTCCACCGCCCAGCGAGTCTTTTACGATGCCCTGGAAGTGATTGGCGAAAAGGTCAGTGATCGGCCTGCCATTGAGGTCTTCGAACAGGCGGTTGAGAACGTCAAGCCGTTCATCGAGGTGCGTTCCAAGCGAGTCGGTGGTGCTTCCTATCAAGTACCGATGCAGGTAAATCGTGCTCGTCAGCAATCGCTAGCCATTCGCTGGATTCTGTTAGCGGTACGCGAGAAAAAGGGACGTGCGATTCACCAGAAACTCGCCGAGGAATTGCTGGCTGCCTACCGCAAGGAAGGTACGGCAATGTCTCGTCGCGAGAACACGCACCGTATGGCCGACGCAAACAAAGCATTTGCGCACTTTGCCTGGTAAGAATTACCAGCCTAATTTTTTTAGCCGTGTTGTCAGCTTTGGCATCGCGGCTATTTTTATGCGCCTGGTGCTGGCAGACGGAACTGCGATATCGTCGTGCGATCCCCATCGGGTTGAGCAACAGCTGGGTTGGCTGGAGAATCGCTGGGCGGACTAGGCAGTGGGGGCCCACACTTTCCCCTCTCGCACCCGCTTCCTGTGCAGCCAGTTTGGAGTGCCACCCAGCTATGAGTGCAGCCAACTGGGGTCATCTCGGCGAAGTATCGCCAGTCGAGGTTGAGCCCGATCTTCCTAATTCATGCAAGTAACGAATTCATGTCGCGTGAACTGAAATCACTAAGAAATATCGGAGTTATTGCTCACATTGACGCCGGTAAGACGACGGTTACGGAACGCATGTTGTACGTCAGCGGTGCCAAGCACAAGGCTGGTGGCGTTGACTTCGGCACCACTGAGACCGACGACGATCCGGAAGAGCAAGAGCGTGGTATTACGATCTATTCCGCCTGTGTGACCTTCAAGTGGAAGGAATACACGATCAATCTGCTGGATACGCCCGGGCACGTTGATTTCACGGCTGAGGTGGAAAGATGCCTGCGTGTGCTGGACGGAGCGGTGGTCGTGTTCAGCGGCCGTGAGGGCGTCGAAGCACAGAGTGAAACGGTCTGGCGCCAAGCGGACAAGTATCAGGTTCCGCGGATCGTATTCATCAATAAACTCGACCGCGAAGGCGCGGACTTTTATCGGGTGTTGGAGGAAATTGGTCCACGCTTGAATGCTAATCCTGTAGCCATTCAGATTCCCGTAGGAATGGGGCCAGCCCACGTGGCTGATCCCTTCGTGGGAGTGGTTGATCTGATTGAAATGCACATGGTGCGGTTCTCGGCAGATGATGACGGGAGGCAGACAATTGTCGAGGATTTGCCGGAGAATTTGCGTGAAGACGCCCTGGGGTGGCGGCAATCGATGCTGGAAACGCTTTGCGAATACAGCAATGAGATGATGGAACTGTTTCTGGAAGAAAAGGAAATCCCTGCGGACCTTATCCGCCAGACAATTCGCCAGGGTTGTGTGGAGATGAAGATTCAACCGGTGCTCTGTGGCTCCGCTCTGCACGGCATGGGGGTTCAGCCATTGCTGGACGCAGTTGGTGCATTTCTTCCATGCCCCTTGGATCGTCCCGCAGTCGAAGGGGTCGATCCCAAAAAGACAGACGTCGCATTGCACCGCAAGCCTTCTCCGAACGACCCATTCTGCGCTTTGGTCTTCAAAATTTTGCCCGCCAAGACCGGGGATCTTTATTGGATCCGCGTCTATTCGGGGACGATCAAGGCGAATTCACGTGTTTACAATCCCAATCGTGACAAAAAGGAAAACATCGCCCAGTTGTGGCAGATTCATGCCACCAAGAAGGAACGGCAGGGGCAGGTGGAGCATCTCGAGTGCGGGGATATCGCCTGCGCCATCGGACCTCGATACTCCATTACCGGTGACACGTTGTGCGATGCCAAGGACGCTATCGAATTGCCCTCGATACAGTTTGCTCAAACGGTAATTTCAATGGCCATTGAGCCCGAGAATACTACCGAACGTAAGAAACTGGCTGAGGTTCTGGAAATGCTGGAACGGCAGGATCCGACCTTTGATGCTGTGGAAAATGAGGAATCGGGGCAGACCTTGATTAGCGGGATGGGTGAATTGCACCTGGACGTGATCAAGCATCGCCTGACGCGAGATTTCAATCTGAATGTCAAGTTCTACAAGCCGCGTGTGAATTATCGCGAGACCATCTCCAAAGCGGCTCGGGTCGAAGGGCAGTGCAATCGTCAGATCGGTGCGACACACATGTTCGCCCGCGTGCTGCTTGAGTTTGAACCCTTGGAGGATCGATCCGCCAAGGTGATTGTTCTGGATAAGTTTTTTGGCGACGACGCTTTGCCAAACGAATTGAAGACGGCGGTGATGGAAGAGCTGCGTGGCCGAGCCGAAGGTGGTGGTCTGATCGGTAGTTTTCCACTTTCCGGAATGCGTGTCAGCCTGGTGGGCGGAGAGATGCGGGAAGTTGGATCCGATGAGGTGGCCTTCCGTATCGCAGCCAACGATGCGTTTGATGAAGGCCTCAAAGCCGGAGCTCCGGCCTTATTAGAGCCCATCATGCGACTGGATATCGTCACTCCGGATGACTATGTGGGTGACATCGTCGGTGATTTGCAGCAAAGGCGGGCGATGATCGAGGCGACCGAATCACGCGGTATCATGACCGGCATTATTGCCTTCGCGCCCCTCAAGGAACTGTTCGGCTATTCCTCAGCAATCCGTTCACTGAGCCAAGGACGTGCTGGCTGCTCCATGGAGCCCCATGGCTATCAGACGGCACCCGAGCAAGATCTGGAGAGTTTCGGTTTCTAACCCCGTGGGATGTCCAACTGTCGGTAGACTTTGGCAACTCCCTCCGCCATGCGTCGGGAAGTGAAACGGCTGCGATGACGCAAGACGGCTTGCTGACTAAATTGCGCCCACCGCGCACGGCTATTGGTTAGCTCTTGAATACACTCTGCCAGACTGGTGGCGTCGTTGGGCTGTGCCAGGTAGCCTTCGATTCCATGTCGAACCGCTTCCGGAGTGCCCTCGACTCGCGTGGCGATTACGGGCACTCCTGCCGACAAGGCCTCCAAGACGACCATCGGTAGACCTTCACCGAACAAGCTTGGCAGAAGCAAAACATCCAAATCGTGGAGTGCAGAGGGGATGTCGGTCACGAAGCCGCGCACACTCACCTTTGGGCGAAGCCCCAGACTGTCGAGCATGCCTTGGATCTTTGCTTCGTATTCCGGAGTCTCGAAGCTGCCAATCAGTACCAACTGAATCCGTTGAGCCGTGTCAGGAAGTTGTGCCATGGCTTGCAAGAGAACTTCCAAGCCCTTGCGAGGACGCATCAAGGCGATCATCCCCAGCTTCCAATTCGAAGACTGACTTCGCTCGGTTGGTTGAAGCGGGGTGAGTTCGGGGACACCGTTCGCTACATGTGCGATCTTCCGCGGTGCTATTCCTCGTCGCAACAGGTCTCTGCGGAGGCTCCTGCTGACGGTGATCAGCCGATCACAATTGCGAATGGCAAAATTCTCAGTCATCGCGTTCAGAATGTTACTGAATCGACGCGTGCTGTCGCGAGCCGTTGGGCTATGAACGTGGTAGACCCATGGCAGGGAAAGCTGTCTGGCCGCGATCGATGTGACCAGCGCGGTTCGAGGAGTGTGCGCATGCAGAAGGCAAGCCTGAGTTTCTGCAGCCAGCGCTTTGACCCCGCGAACAACTGAAAGATCCAGTTTTCCCCGCATTGGAAATTCCGTGATCTGGTAGCTGCGGATTGCGGCTTGTTGGGGAAAGCTTTTGGGTTTGAGGCAAGCAAACAAGGCATCGTAGCCAAGGCCGTTCAGGTGTTTTCCCAACAACTGCTGAACCCTTTCGGCGCCGGAGAAATGCTCGCCGTTAATCAGATGTAGCACCTTGGCGTTTGGCTTTCCGGGGTTGCGTCGTTCTGGGCCTGTCCAACACACCGTCGAGGTTGTCAAAGTATCGCTGGCGGACAGGTTCATAGTTGGCCTGGATGGGACAGAAAGTTGGATCAGAAAAGTGGTCGCCGTGAGGCAGCCTGGCATGAGCCGGTAAACGAGACAGACGTCTAAACATAGATCAAGACCTCTTTCGAACCGGGATGCGTCCGCACCGATCGGCCGGCCATAAGCGGAATTTGGTGATCTCTACCGATTATGGCGGATGCATGGGTGCCAATACCCATGGAGTTTTCCAGCCCGCCTGCGATGACCGCACAAGGCCAACAGACTGGGCTTTCGAAGCTTCCTCCAGACGCCGGTGTGCGACGACTGCAGGCCCGCAAAGGCAAGGCTTTGCAGCATTTTTGCATGGATTTTCAGGCACGAATCGCGAGCGAGTGTGTACTCGATGGCGACCGAAACTCAACCGCTCCCGCGTCGTGTTTGTATTTTCGGGCGAGTCGCTCGATACAAAATGCTGCACAGCGTTGCCGCAAAGGGCTGCATTTGTGGCTGAAAGTAGCGTGAAGGAGCATTTGAGTCCGCAACGGCACTTTTGGGGTGGTGGTCAAGCGCGGTAGAATCAAACGTGCGGCAGATGAATTTTTCCCCGTAGCCACGCTCCAGAGCGTGGAAGACTTACCCGTAGCTACGCTCGCCAGAGCGTGGAAGACTTACCCGTAGCTACGCTCGCCAGAGTGTGGAAGACTTACCTGTAGCCACGCTCGCCAGAGCGTGGACGACTTGCCCGTAGCTACGCTCGCCAGAGCGTGGACGACTTGCCCGTAGCTACGCTCGCCAGAGCGTGGAAGACTTGCCTGTAGCCACGCTCGCCAGAGCGTGGACGACTTTAGCGTAGCTGCGCTCGCCAGAGCGTGGTCGGCGTCGTGCAACGTCTGGCGAAGGTGGTCACGCTGGGTAAATTTTCATCTGAAGCTCGCCTAAAGTAAATTCAACAGGTCAAGCCTGCTCAGCTGTGCCGTATTTATTCGAATCGAGATCTCATAGTTTGGTGTCTCAATGAATTTTCAACCCTGGCTGTTTAAGAGCCGGTTTGCTGTGCTTTCGATTTGGCTGGGAGTCTTCCTCGGTGGTCCGCTGTTAGCTGATTGGCCGATGGGGCGCGGAAATCCTCAGGGTACCGGCGCTACCGAAGAATCTCTGCCGGAGCAACTGGAATTGCTTTGGCAGTTGGATTTGGATGGGCTTGGATTTGATGGCGGCCCGATTATTGCCAACGGAAAAGTATTTGCGAATGACCACGACGGCCGCATCTTGTCGCTCGACCTAGAGACAGGCAAGGAGTTTTGGCGAGTTGAAATGGATACTGGGTTTGTGGCTACACCCGCATTCAACCAGGGCCTGTTGTTTGTTGGGGACTATGATGGCGTGTTGCATGCTCTGAATGCAGCGGATGGAAAAGAGCGGTGGAGCTTTGAAACTGGAATGGAGATTACGGCCAGTCCCAACTTTTATGGGGACTCCGTAGTCTTCACTTCGCAAGACGGCACGCTCTATCGGCTTGATCAGCAAACGGGCGAACTGATTTGGAAGTACGAGACGCAGGAGCCTATTCTGTGCGGGGCCTCGTTGGCCGGTGACGTGACGTTTCTGGGCGGTTGCGATGAGCGCTTGCACATCGTAGACGTGCGAGATGGCAAGCCGGTAGCAGAACCAATCACCATCGGGCCAACCGCCAGCACTCCCAGTGTAATGGGCGCAAGTGTGCTGATTCCCACGCACGCGGGAGACATCTTCAATTTTCAGACGAAAGACTACGCCGAGCGCTGGCGTTTCAAGGATGAGAAATTGTCAGACGAGTTCAAGAATTCGGTTGCCGTCAAGGATGGATTGGTCGTGGCAACGGGCCGGAACAAGCGGGTGTTTGCCGTCGAGATCGAGACCGGGAAAGTCCGCTGGTCCCAGATGTTGAGAAAACGGTCGGATGCTTCCCCTATCATTGCGGGTGATAGTGTCGTCATCGCGGCCGCGGACGGACGCATCATTCGATTTGACCTGCAAACTGGCGAAGAGAAGTGGATGTTTGAGGTAAAGGGGGCCTTCCTTGCCGCTCCCGCGGCATCGGATGGTAAACTAGTACTCGCAAATGACCGTGGAAGCATTTTTTGCTTCGGCGCAAAGAAGCCATAGTCATCAGAGTATCGGCGGCCGAGTGTCGTGGTGCTGTTTCCTAGGGCGGGATATTGGAGGCGGCAATCTTTGAGACAACTATACGGGCTACACAAAGCGCAACGAATAGCTGAGAAGACTACTTGAAACCAACAGGATCGCGCTGAAATTCCTATGACAACTGAAGCTACGAAGACAGATGTTGGCAGTTACTTCATTTCCAACTATCCGCCGTATTCTCAGTGGAAGCCTGAGTTCCTGCCTGAAGTACAGCAAGCTTTGGCGGCTCCGCCAAGAGATGTTCCGCTAGGGCTCTATCTGCACATTCCGTTTTGCCGAAAACGCTGCAAGTTCTGCTATTTCAAGGTGTTCACCGGCAAGAATGCAAACGAGATTGAAACTTACGTCGAGGCGCTGTGCAAGGAAATCGAGTTGGTCAGTCAGCAGGCGGCCATGGGCGGACGCCCATTTCGCTTCGTCTATTTTGGCGGGGGAACTCCTAGCTTTCTGTCGCCCAAGCAATTGACCAGCCTGGTGGACCGCCTGCGGGCCAATATCAGCTGGGATTTGGCGGAGGAAGTGACTTTTGAATGCGAACCCGGCACGCTCAGTGAATCCAAGGTGCAGACGCTGCGCGAGTTGGGTGTTACCCGATTGAGTTTGGGAGTCGAGAATTTCAGTGATGCCTTGCTGGAGGAAAATGGTCGGGCCCATCTTTCCAAAGAGGTTTTTCGTGCGTGGGAGTGGATTAAGGCCGCGCGTTTCCCCAACGTCAATATCGACCTTATTTCAGGTATGGTGGGTGAAACTTGGGATAACTGGAAAGACAACGTGGCCAAGACTCTGGAATTGTCGCCCGAAAGTGTCACCATTTACCAAATGGAACTGCCATTCAATACCGTTTACTCCGAGGGGATCCTCAAGGAATCGCAGGAATCTCCAGTAGCGGATTGGCCTACGAAACGCGATTGGGTCCGCTACGCTTTTGAAGCTTTCGCTGAAGCTGGCTACAGCCAAAGCTCGGCCTACACCATGATCAAGGATCCGTCCAAAGTCAGTTTCAGCTATCGTGACAATCTTTGGAAAGGTTCCGATTTGCTGGCGACGGGTATCGCTTCCTTCGGACATATTTCGGGAGTGCACTATCAGAATCTGCCGGAATGGCATCAGTACATTGGTTCTTTGCAAGAAGGCAAATTGCCCCTGGGAAGGGCCTACACACCTAGCCCGCGACAGCAGCTCATTCGCGAATTGATTTTGCTGCTCAAGCGTGGCTATCTGGAGATCAGCTATTTCAAAGACAAATTCGGCGTGGACATCTGGTCCGAGTATGCGGACGTTTGGAGTGGCTATCAAGCGGAAGGATATCTGCAGCGGGAAGGTGAAGATCGCATCGAACTGACCATGGATGGATTATTGAGAGTCGATGGCTTGCTACCCGCCTTCTTTGAGCCACAGTTTCAAGGAGTCCGATACACATGAGCGCCGAACTGGTGTTCATGATGGGAGAATTCGAAGCGCGTTTTCCCACGGATCGTGGCTATGCCAAGAATCATATGTGGGCGCTATCGATGGACCATGGCGTTTTACGGTTTGGGCTGTCCGGTTACGCGGTCCGTTTGTTGCAAGACGTCTATTTTTTAGATTTGATGATCGAGCCCGGAATGCAATTGGGTGAACGGCAAGAGATTGGATCGATCGAAAGCAAGAAAGCCGAGAGCAGCCTATACAGCCCGGTTGCCGGCCGCGTTCACGCGCTGAACGATGCTTTGTTGGACGATCCAACGGCAATCAATCTGGACAAATATGGACAGGGGTGGATGTTTGAGCTCGAGTGTGACGGCTCAACGATCCTGTCCCCGGAAAACTATATAACGCATCTGGATGCTGCCTGGCAGGTGGCCCAGAGAACCATAAAGGGGCAAGCCAATGCCTGAACGGCTTTTGACCGTTGTGATATCCGCCGGGCAGAGTCGCAACCCGGACAAACGGAACTTGGAAAAGCAAGTTGCTACGCAAGCTGCGGAATTGCCCGGGGTACGCGTTTTGCAGATTCCGCACCTATACGATCTGGATCCAAAGGGCGAAACGTTTGAAGCTCTCCGCTCACTGAACGAGGATTTGGTGTTGCTGAGTTGGCTTTACGATCGTGCGGCACACTGGGTCTTGGACCGCAATGGAGTTCGGGGACAAGTGGGCGAAGTTGAGCTCAAAGCTGACGCCGACGAAGAACCGGATGACAGCGGAGATTCCGACGACGCCGAACGCGTCATCAGCTCGCAACCTCGCCCCGCTCGCAAGATCTATTCCCTGGATTTGCGTGTCAGCTCGCAAGCCGAGGACTTCGTGGCGGAGATTGAACGAATTTACCATGAGCAGTCCAGCGGCACGGAAGATTCTGTCTCGCAATCGCTGTCTTCCAGCGAGAGTGTGAGAACACCACTGACCATAGACATGCTGGCTCGCTTTGAAACCCCAGCCAACGACACCTACATCGGTGCACCCACTGCGGAAGTTGCCTCGACGCTGTTCGGAGAGGCAAGCTTGCGTTCGATCGAAGAACATCCAGGACGACGATGGTATCCGGTGATCGACTTCAGCCGATGCACGAATTGCATGGAGTGCATCGACTTCTGTCTATTCGGGGTTTATGGTATCGATTCGCTGGAAACAATCGTCGTTGAACAGGCCGACAATTGTCGCAAGGGCTGCCCGGCTTGCAGCCGCGTTTGTCCGCAGAACGCCATCATATTTCCTCAGCACAAGACGCCGGCGATCGCGGGAGCCCCCGTAGATGCAGGCGGACTGAAGATTGATCTTTCGAAATTGTTTGGGGCGCCGGAATCGGACGAGGATGCTCTGCAGGTTGCCGCTCGAGAACGCGACGAGCAGCTCATTTTGGCAGGCCGAGAAGCCGTGGGGATGGAGAGCGGCTTGAAGGAACGCCTGGCGGTCCAATCGCCGAAGAAAGCAGATGACCTGGATAATCTAATCGATCAATTGGACTCTCTCGATTTATAGCTGGAGTCTATTTGCGATTTGACGAACGCCTCAAAGGTCATCCTTCTCGCGTCATGAAGAATCCGCTCAACTGCGTTCCTAGCCGCCAGGGTTCCGCGGCAGTACAACGGGCTGAGCCAACGTTTCCGCTTCGCTAGGGGCTTGCCAGTTTGCCTGCTCCGGATCGCTCAAATCCGGTTTGGGGAGCGGGCCAACATCCGGTTGCCCCGCCACATGCAAGAAGTTCCTCAGCAGCAGATGCCCATGCCCGGAGAGGATTGACTCTGGATGAAATTGGACGCCAAACGTAGGATGTTCGCGATGCTCGACAGCCATGATCTCTCGTTCGTCGGCGGACCACGCGATCACTTTCAACCAATCCGGTAAAGAATCCGCGGCACCAATCAAAGAGTGGTAGCGAGCGAATCTGGTTTCGCAAGGAATGCCTTCGAAAAGGCGGCTGGTTAGCAGGTGCATGGTCGAGCTCTTGCCGTGCACGGGCTTTGCCGCGCGCACAATCGTGCCTCCAAAGGCTTCGAAGATCACCTGGTGGCCCAGGCAAACCCCTAGTATCGGTAATTGCCCGGACCAGTTGCGGACAACATGCAAGCAATGCCCCGCGTCTCGCGGTGATTTTGGACCGGGTGAAATCACAATCGCCGTGTATTCCGATGCCAGATCCTCGAGTAGCTGTGGGGCATCATTGCGCAGGACACACACCTCTTGTCCCAGTTGCGTCAGATAACGTTGCAGATTGAATACAAAGCTATCGTAATTGTCGATGAGCAGCAGCATGAGTTCGCTAGCGGAGTTGTGATTTGAGAAAGCTCTCGAAGAGGCAGATGCGGTCTACTACCCTTGCATGTTAGTTGCGGATATCTGTTATCTGCGGTTTTCATTGAGGTTGTAAGCGCTATCAAGGCACTGCCTAGGTGCGCATCGAGTCAATCGCTCGCAGAATGCCTTCTGCCTTGTGCCAGGTTTCTTGTTCTTCCAGTTTGGGGTCACTCTCGGCCACAATGCCGCCTCCAACGGGCACTTGCCACCAGCCATCGCAGGCTGTTACGGTGCGAATCAGGATGCTTAAGTCCATGTCACCAGCAAAGCTGATGTAGCCTAGGCTACCGCAATAGGGTCCGCGAACTGTAGGTTCCAACTCGGCAATGATCTCCATAGCTCGCACCTTGGGTGCGCCGCTAATCGAGCCGCCAGGGAAAGAGGCAGCAATAACGTCGGTGGCACCCAGGGCATCTTTCAATTGCGATTGCACTACGCTCACCAAATGCCATACGAAAGGGTGTCGTTCCAAGGCGCACAAGGCTGAGACTTCGATCGAATCGAATCGGGAAATGCGGGAGAGGTCATTCCGCATCAGATCGACAATCATGATGTTCTCGCTACGATCCTTTTCGCTCTCCAAGAGCATTTGCGAAATGGCCGCATCCGCGATAGGATCGCTGATTCGAGGCCGCGTACCTTTGATTGGGCGGGTTTCGATGCGTCCGCTTTCCAATTTCAGGAATCTTTCCGGTGAAACGCTGATGACTTGGATGCGTCCAAAATCCGCATAACCCGAAAAGGGTGCTGGATTGACGGCGCGCAAATGCTGGTACAACGAGGCTGAATCCCCACTGGCCCGGGTCAGTAGACGTTGCGCCAGATTTACTTGGAAAATATCACCGGCATAAACATACTCCACACAGCGTCCAACGGCGTCGCGGAATTGCTCAGGAGAAAAGTTGCTCGTCCATTCGCTGGACCAACGAGTAGCGTATTGAGGAGCTAGCCGCGACTGACGGACCACGGACGAAGCCCGCAGGCGGGGAGGCGGGGCTTCTGCGAGTTCCACCTGGCGAAGGAATTGCTTTAAGCGTTCGTAGGCACGTTGCGTCCGCTGCTTTGGGTTTGTGGCAGGCCAACCTTGGGAGATGATCCAACCTTGATCGCAGTGGTGGTCCCAGGCCAGCACGACGTCATACATGCCTAGTGACGCCAACGGGAGCTGGAATTCGTTGAACCGCGCGTGTGGAACGCTTTCGAAGCACTGCCCAAGTTCGTAGCCGAACCAGCCCATCCAGCCGCCTTGAAGAGGTGGTAAATCGGGAAGTCGGGGGCAATAGTACTTGGCGGAGAGTTGACGAACGCGGTTCAGTGCTTCCGGATGAGGCTTGTCGATCCGCAGTTGACAAAATGGATCCGCAGCCAAGTAGCTATACCTGCCCAAATTGCTACTCGTGTCGGTAGCCCGATATCGCATACTGCTGTCCAACCAAACGCAACCAGGTAAGGCTGCAAGTCGAGCGAAGCAGTGCGACGGCGTGAGATGCCGCGGCAGAGGACGCACCAGTGGCACTAACCATGGGGTTCGCTGAGTCGTCACGAATTCAATTTCAAACAGCGTGGCCAAGCTCGATACTTCCCGTCGAATCCGCAATTATTCTATGCCAGCTCTAGGAGCCCACAAAAGCCCCTGGATATCGAGAAGCCCCCGGAATCCAGTACTTTAGGGCTTTCTTCCCTGCAGGACCGTCCACAGCAGGTAACGCCAGGGGCAGTCCACTTGCTGGAAACCCGCATCGTTCATCCAAGCCATTTGCTCAGGCAGCGTGTCGTGAAAATCGTGATCTTGCTGGTGTTGCATCCACATCTGCCATTCCTCTTCCGAGGCCCCTGCGGATTCCGTGTAGCTTTTCCAAAGCTGCATATTGCGCTGATAAATGTCCTCGGCTTCCGCGGAAAATTGATCGCAGTAGGTCAGGATCCCACCCGGCGTCAGCCAATCGAAGCAGCGTCGAAAGAGTTCTCTTTTCTCGGGGCTGGTAAGATGATGCAGTGAAATGCTGGAGGTGATCAGTTCAAAGGATTCATCTTCGAAGTGAAGCTGGCGAAAATCTTCTACCAAGAACTGTTTTTTAGTCTCAATTGGTAGGCGCTGTCGACAGGCAGAGACGGACTGTTCGGAAATATCCACGAAGGTAAATTCCGCCTCTAGAAATTTGCCGGTTAATAGCTGCGAGAGATTGCCGGTACCGCAACCCAGCTCCAGCACCCGTTTGGGCTTTTGAGCCTCCGCTGGCAAATATTCGACGAGGGCTCCCAACATCTCGCCGTAGCGGGGAACGCAGCGCTGGATTGCTTCCGCATACGTGTTCGAAATTTCATCGAAGAAGCCTGCCAATTCCTGTGACTGATTGCTCTTGCTGCTGCTGGAGGGCTGGGACCGAGGAGCCGTGTTCGGCAAAGAACCCTTGCCGGTCTTGCTGCCTGGAACGGTCCAGCAAGAGGGATGCGGATGCAGACCGATATGCGAATAAAAGCTCTGTGCCTTGGGGGCCGACAACAAGATCAAAGTTGTCTTGGGGCCCGCCTCTTGATGCGTTCGACGAATCAGTTCCCTGCCAATCCCCTGCCCCTGGTATGTGCGGTCCACGGCCAGATCGGAGAGATAGGTGCAATAGGCATGATCGGAAATGGCCCTGGCAACACCAATCAACTCACCTTTGCCTTCACATTCGTGGATACGGGCGGTAACGATCAATGTCGCATTTCTCAACATGCTCCTCAACGTCTCAGGTTCGTCAACCGGTCTTCGCTCAGCAAGAGTCGATCGTTGAAGAATGCTGACGAATTCTTCGACGCTGAGGTCGGGTTCGCAACTATAAACGGGTTTCACGAATGACCCCCTGTTAAATGACGTAAGGTGTCCAAGTTCAAGCGTTGCAGCATGCGGCTTGAAAGAAACTGTCGGCTACCAGCTTAGGATATACAGCCCACACGGCATGATAAGAACCTATCCGAAAACGCAAACAACTGCGGGCAACGCCGACCGGTTGATAATTGTTGGATGGGTTCTAAACCATTGCTACTTTAGCGTGAGGTTGTGCTGTTGCGGTAGAGGCTGTGCGATGCCGCTAATCGGGTTCACCGGACATGGAATCCAGCAGACCGACGATGAGCTGCGTGAGTCGCTCGGAGGCTTGCTTGCCGGTCTCGACAACCTCTGCGTGCGAGGTCGCCTGGGGAGCGTCCGTAGACGCAACATTGGTAATGACCGAAATGGCCATCACTCGCATACCAAGCTGACTGGCTGTAAGTACCTCGGGGATCGTGGACATTCCCACCGCATCGGCTCCCATCCAGCGAAACATGCGATATTCAGCCCGCGTTTCGTAGGTCGGCCCCAGCGTGGCCAAATAGCAGCCCTGATGCAGAACCGTGTCCTGTTGGCGAGCGAGTTTTCGGACGCGCTGTAGCAGCTGAATGTCATAGGGCGAGTGCCGGCTACCCAGCGGGAACTTAACCGGGCTACCTCCATCGGCAGCCACGGCGCGATGCTTACCCCACAGGAGGTCAAGGTGCTCGTCGACCAGCATCAATTCTCCTTGGCGGAAGCGAGGGTTTAAGCCACCCGCGGCGTTGGTGATTACTAAGGTCCGCGCGCCCAATGCCTGTAAGCAACGTGTTGGAAAACAGACTTTGTCATCGGACCAGCCTTCGTAACGATGCGCGCGGCCCTGTAACAGTACGACCTTGAGGCCACCCAGAAAACCGAAGATCAATTTACCGGGATGACCTGCGGCGTTTGTGTTGGGGAAATGAGGAATGGCCGCATAGGGGATGGCGCTGGCATGTTCGGCGTGATTTGCCAGATCGGCCAAGCCACTGCCCAGGATAATTGCTACTTCGGGCTGGAAGAGTCGGTACGACAAAATCGCATCACGGGCCTCAACGACTTGTTCGCTCATGCTTTCCATCGGATCACTGCTGCGCCGGGCGATTTTCGTGTTCCAATATCCCGGTGACGAGTGCCCTCAGATTGGGTTCCGCAGCATTGGCGGTCGCGATTATCTTCTCGACGTCGGCCGGGTGTAGTGCGTCCGGCAAACACATGTCGGTGATAACCGATAAGCCCACCGTCCGCAATCCGCAATGAACCGCCACAATGACTTCGGGGACCGTGGACATGCCGACAACATCCGCGCCGATCATTCTCAAAAATCGATACTCAGCCCGGGTCTCCAAGTTGGGTCCGGCTACCGCAACGAAAACTCCTTTGTGAGCCACAATGTTTTGTTTGCGAGCTATCTCCAAGGCGGTATCAACGAGTGCTAGATCGTACGGTTCGCACATATCCGGAAAACGCGGCCCGAGTCGGTCATCGTTGATCCCAATCAGTGGGTTGTCACCCAGCAAGTTAATGTGGTCTTCAATGACCACGATCTCGCCTTCCTTGAAGTATGGGTTCATACCACCGGCGGCATTGGAAACGATCAGCAACTGGGCTCCCATGGATTTCATAACCCGCACTGGAAGCGTAATCTGCTTCAGCGGATAGCCCTCGTACATGTGAAATCGGCCTTCCATGGCCATAATGGGCAATCCGCAAAGATTGCCACATACCAACCGTCCACGGTGGCTGGTTGCGGTCGACTTGGGAAAGTGTGGGATAGACTCGTACTCTATGGATGCTTCCACATCGATCTGCTCAACCAGAGGCCCCAAGCCTGTTCCCAGAATGATTCCAGCATGTGGTGTGCGATCCCATTGCTGTCGTATGTGTTTGCAAGCTTCGTCGATTTGATCGAATAGTTCCAGCATGCTGCCGTTCACTCAAGTTATTGAAATGCAATGAATCATTGATTGCGCTGAATGCAGTCCAACGCAGACATACGACAATCGGCCGCTGTGTTCCGCCAACTGCGGCCACAATCGGCTGCGGCGAAGATCCTACCAATTTTGCATTCGGCTTGACAAGCAGCGGGAATCAGCCAGTGCCAGATCCGGACCAGCAAGCGACGCATTAAAACATCTGTGCGTCGGTTGCACAACACGGAGCGACCGGTCATTTTGTTAGGGGATGCAATTCACGAAACTTGGGAGTTCAGTATTCATGGAACGTAGAAGGCTGGGAGAGAGCGGAATTTCCGTGACCGATATCTGCATGGGCACCATGACCTTCGGAAGTCAGTGCGACGAAAAGACTTCGCATGACATTATGGATCGTGCGTTCGCGGCGGGGATCGACTTTTTCGACGCCGCCGAGATGTACCCCGTACCTCCCCAGGAAGACACCTTCGGCAGAACCGAAGAAATCGTCGGCAATTGGCTGAAGACCAAGAGCAGGGAGCAAGTCATTGTTGCCACCAAAATTACTGGGCCTGGACATGGATGGTTTTCGCCGCCAGTACGCGGCGGTCGCACCGCGCTGGATCCGTTGCAAATACAGCGGGCTGTGGATGCCAGTCTGATGCGGTTGAAAACGGACTATATCGACCTGTACCAAACACATTGGCCGGACCATCATAGCCGTTACCAGGATACGCTCGGGGCATTGGGGCGACTCAAGGAAGCCGGCAAGATTCGCGCCATCGGCTGCAGCAACGAAACCTGTTGGGGTTTGATGAAGAGCCTGTGGGCGGCCGAGAAATACGGCGTGCCACGTTTTGATACCGTGCAGAATAACTTCAGCCTCATTAACCGCCGCTGCGAGAGTGAGCTTGCCCAAGTTTGCCGTCGGGAACGCGTTAGCCTGCTGCCGTATTCGCCCCTGGGCGGCGGTGTCTTAACGGGAAAATACAACGACCAGCTGCCGGTGGGGGCGAGATTTACCGACTACATCAAAAACGGAGGGCCCCGGCAGAAAGCAATGGCGGATCGGTTCGTCAACGACCGAAGTCTGGAGGCTACCCGCCGGCTGGCAAGGATCGCCGAAGATATCGATGTTTCCCTGACAGCCATGTGCGTGGCTTGGAGTCGCCAGCATGATTTTGTCGGCTCAACCATCATCGGTGCCACAACCGTCAAGCAACTGGCCGAGTCTCTCGAAGCTATCGATTTAATCCTGGACGAGGATACACTGCAGCGGATCGATGAGGTTGAAGTCGACATCCCCTGTGCTCTTCGCGAGGACGGCCTCCGTCGCCTCTGATTGTGCGAGCTGAGCGGCTTAACCGGGCTGCTTCACGGGGCTGGCTTCAACAACTGACTGGGATTCGCTAGTCTTTGTACTTATGGACCGCTGGAAATCCCGAAATTGTGGAACTGCGGACAGTTGCCAGCACCGCGGATGCAGCCCCACCGCCGCAGCGTGATGGGACACTCGATACAAGCGGATGAAGTCATTTTTGAGGAATTGGTAAGTGGCAGAAATCAAGAGGGTTTTGGTAACGGGCGGAGCTGGATTTCTCGGATCACATCTGTGCGAACGGCTAGTGAGTGACGGCCATGATGTGATCTGCTTGGATAATTTTTTTACCAGTCAAAAGACCAATCTTTCGCACCTTTTGGGCAAACCGAATTTCGAGCTCATCCGGCATGATGTCATATGCCCAATTCATCTGGAAGTCGACGAAATCTACAACTTGGCTTGCCCGGCCGCGCCGGGACACTATCAATTCAATCCCATTAAAACGATCAAAACCAGTGTGGTTGGTTCGATCAACATGCTGGGAATGGCCAAACGCTGCGGTGCAAAGATCCTGCAAGCCAGTACTTCGGAGATTTACGGTAACCCCGAAGTTCATCCGCAGCCGGAGAGCTACCATGGCAATGTAAACACATTGGGCCCTCGGGCTTGCTACGACGAAGGCAAACGCGCGGCCGAGACTTTGTTCATGGATTATCATCGCATGAACAAAGTCAACATTCGGATCGTGCGGATCTTCAATACCTACGGACCGCGGATGCATCCCTACGATGGACGCGTTGTTTCGAACTTCATCCGCCAAGCGCTGACCGGTCAAGATATCACCATCTTCGGCGATGGCAGTCAAACACGCTCCTTCTGCTATCGTGATGACTTGATCGAAGGCATGATCGCCATGATGAATGGCCCCGATGATTTTGTGGGACCGGTGAACATCGGCAACCCCGGTGAATTCACCATTCGCGAGTTGGCGGAACTGGTTATCGAAATGACCGGCTCCAACGTAAAACTCATCGAGCAACCGTTGCCCGCAGACGATCCAACCAGACGCCGCCCCGACATCACCTTGGCGAAGCAAAAATTGGGCTGGCAGCCTAAGGTGACACTCAGAGACGGATTGAAGGCCACCATCGACTGGTTCCGCTCCATCGATCTCTCTCACTATCGACCTCCCACACCAAATTTTTGATCAGCGACAGGCCTGCTCGCTTTTCCCCGCTGGGTTTTCTCGGACAAGCTTCGGGCGGGAGATCGACCTTCCGGCTGTAGTTCGCGATTGCTCATCGCCCCATTCGACGAACCACCCGGCAGGCGGTACGTACGGTAGGTCTCGCTTGCAGAGCGCGAACTCGTTTGTGCGGAGGCAAACACGGAAACGCTTGTAGCATGCAAATCGCATGCGATCCCATTTTTCTGTCAACCATTTTCCGCCACTGCTTTGTTTTCAGCATGACTGCGATTGGAGTCGGTG
>JANSWS010000716.1 GCA_024743355.1 bacterium | reverse complement strand
TGGGTCAATCTCACTCTCCACTCCGGGGAGAGTCGGACGTGTCAGCGGCCGGTGAGGGGGAGAATCGACCCTCTCCGGGCCCATTAGGCCCGACTCTCCCGCAAGCGGGAGAGTAACTTGGATTTAGCGCAACATCAAAACGCGCGAGCGAGTGAGTTTCCGGCAAAGTCGACGCAGTCGCATCGTGCATGCCAAACCTGACAAACTATTGATTTGCGCGTCGTGCTTGTAAGAGACACACTCGCTCGCAGGTCGTGCTTGTAAGAGACACACTCACAGCCTCGTCGTGCTTGTAATGTGGGGCGCAGACACACTCGCTGGCGCGTCGTGCTTGTAATGAGAGACGTAGAAACGGAGCCGGGCTATGCCTGGGAACTGACGACATCAGCGTTTTGGCCGCGGTGTCGCAGGGCATGATCGACCAAGACCAACGCTAACATGGCTTCCGCAATGGGAACGGCTCGAATGCCTACGCAAGGATCGTGACGTCCCTTGGTGACCACTTCCACCTCGTTTCCACTGCGGTCGACGGTCTTGCCGGGGAGTCGCAGGCTGCTGGTCGGTTTTAAAGCGATGTGCGCCACAATGTCTTGGCCGCTGGATATGCCCCCCAGCGTGCCTCCCGCGGAATTGGATTGAAAGCCGTCGCGATTCATTTCGTCGCGATGCTCTGTCCCCCGCTGTTCGACGACCGAAACACCATCGCCTAGCTCCACCGCGCGGACTGCGTTGATGCTCATGAGCCCGTGGGCGATGTCCGCATCTAGTTTGTCGAACACTGGTTCTCCCCAGCCCGCCGGGACGCCGCTGGCAATCACTGTAACTTTGGCGCCTATCGAATCGCCGTCCTTGCTCAGTTGGTGCATGAAGCTCTCAAGTTCCGGGATCATGGCGGCGTCGGGGAAGAAGAAAGGATTTTGTTCGACAAAATCCCAATCAAAATTCTGGGGCTTCCATGGGCCTAGCTGTGATAGATAGCCTCGGACTCGCACTCCATACCGCTGCAACAAATACTTTTTAGCTACGGCCCCGGCAGCCACTCGCATGCTGGTTTCCCGAGCGGAGGCACGGCCGCCACCGCGGTAATCACGAAATCCGTATTTGCGATCATAGGTCAAGTCGGCATGGGCAGGCCGGTAGACATCTTTGATGCTGCTGTAGTCCTTAGATCGCTGGTCCGTATTCTCGATGATCATGCCGATGGGAGTGCCCGTCGTCTTGCCTTCAAAGACTCCCGACAGGATGCGGACTTGGTCGGGCTCCTTGCGCTGCGTGGTAAATCTGGATTGGCCTGGGCGTCTGCGGTCCAAGTCAATCTGCAGATCCTGCTCGGAAAGTTCGATGCCAGGCGGGCAGCCATCCACAATGCAGCCCAGAGCCAGCCCATGGCTCTCTCCAAACGTGGTTACGCAAAAAATCTTGCCGAGCGTATTTCCGGACATAGTCGCCGATCAAATGAGTTTAAAGTCTTTTCGCATAAAATTTGTCATGGCTGGAAGCCAGCCCTTGCCAGCAATAGGCTGCTTCCAAGGCCCGGCCCACAGCGGACGAGCCGCGATTATACCTCTGGGTAGAATTGCTGGTTACCGTAGGCTATAAGAAGTGGCCCAAGCAGAATTGGGGGTACACTAAACACGGCATGCCGTTTGCCAAGTTTCGAGACCAAGGGAGTTTTACTCAATGCCGAAGTTGAAAGTCGAAAACGTGGGAGAGTTCGAGGTCGAAGCCGGGAAACGGCTGGTGCTGGCCTTGGAAGAGGATGCAGGGATTGATCAGTTGCATGCCTGTGGCGGCAAGGCCCGCTGCACCACCTGTCGGGT
>JANSWS010000138.1 GCA_024743355.1 bacterium | reverse complement strand
GCAGCTCTCGAGCTCCGGTTGCTCTGGGGGACGCCCATAGGCCTGGATAAACATCCGTTGCACACGCTTCTCCGCGTCGCTTTCAGCCGAGCTTCGATCGACCCAGCGTCGTGCCAGCTCATTCACCAGAGAATCGTTCCACATCCCCAACGCCTGGGCCGGTACGTTGGAGCGGCTGCGATTACCAACCGCTGTCGAGGGACTAGGAAAGTCGAAGGCTAGCAAGAACGGATCCAGGAAGTTGCGTCGCACTTCAACGTAGAGACTGCGGCGACCCGCACCATTCAAGGGCCCCGTATCCTTGGGTCTGCCGCGGCCGGTCATCTGGGGCTTTAAATGCACGGGCACGCTCTCGCCGGCCAATCGACGGTCGAGCTCCCCCGCTACCAACAGCATCGAATCGCGAATTGCCTCGGCCGAAAGGCGACGAATACTCCGCCGGCTGTAAAGTGCCCCGGTGGCATCCATATTCTGCTGCTGCTCCGAAACCCGCGACGACAATCGATAGCATTGGCTGGTCACGATCTCGCGAACCAGCCACTTCAGTGACCAATCATGCCTCCGCAATTCGCTTGCCAAATAGTCCAGCAGTTCGGGGTGCGAAGGACGTCCACCTAGAACCCCCAAATTATCGGTTGATTCCACCAGCCCGCGGCCCATTAAGTGGTACCAAACGCGATTCACGATCACCCGGGCAGTCAGCGGATGTTCCGGCTGCAAGAGCTGGTGAGCGAATTCCAGCCGACCCGAGGTTTCCATCTCCGCAGCTGAGACGCCCGTGGACAATTCGGCAAGACAAACCCGGGCCACAGACTCCCCCCGAGTACGTGGATCGCCGCGAAGAGCAATGGCCGTGTCGCGAGGCGAACTTTCGGCGGCGGCCAAAACATAGGCCGGCGAGGGCGACGCTTCATCCGCTGCCTGCAATTTGCCGACAACTTCGGACATTTCGAGCAAGCCAGGAACAGGAACTTCGGCGGAAGTTGCCGTGGTCACCACCCACCGCAAAAGTTCCACGGAATCCATTGCGGAATCCACCTCATCCCGACTCTTGCCAACACCAGCAAACGCTTGAGATAACTCCTCGGCCATCACAGCTGACAGCGACTCAGCTGACAGCGACTCAGCACTCCCCGCTTCCGCGCCCAGCCATTGCATCGCCATGGAGGATGGCTGCTGCGGAGGCAATTCACTCGCAAAACGGACTTGGGCAATCTCGAACCAACCGCGGCCGAAATCCTCAATCGACAGGTAGGCCGTTTCACCAACATACTTTTGTAAATCTCCCGCTTGGTACCACCATCCAGAATCATGAGTTTGCTCAATCAGCTTCCTGGTGTCGTGGAACAACAGCTGATGAAACTCATTCATGAAATAATTATCGATGAACAGAGCCGAGTGGATTGATTTTCCTCGTCCTTGAATGCAAGCAACGGGCTGCCTGACATCAAACACAGGTGACTGCAACACCAACTGCTGGTAGTTGCCAAGCTGATGGCTGGAGAAGACATCGGAACGAATGGGGATAGGCAGCTCGGCAGAGTACCAATCGAAAACCCATTCACTTTGGGGACTGGCCAGTGGAGGCAACTGAAGAGCCTTCGAGTGGCCCACGCGTTGAGGCCCCAGATTGTCGACGCTGTCGACCCGCCACCCCGCAGGAACACCCTGGGAGAAATCCGCAAAGAGCTCACTCCCCGCGAGCCATTGCTCGTAATCACGCGAGGCCTCTCGCAGGTTGCTTCGCAGAACTGCCAGTTCCTCTGAAAAGCCGTCTTGCGATAGGAACGCACGCAGTGGATAGAGCGGACTGCTAATGGGCAGCAAGCGTTCTTGCTCCTCCGTTGGGAGTGCTGCCAAGCGGTCGACCAACTCAAAAATCCAACGCCTCGCCGAGTCCTTGTGCGTCAAGTTCGATGTGGCGTAGGCGGAAGCCGCTTGGCGGTCCGCCTCAAGTTGCTGGCCAAGTTGCGAAGTACAGTGTTCTGCGATTTGCCCTCCGGGATCCGTCAAGGCATAGACGCGACGCGTACTCTCCAGCATGCCCGCCAATCCGTAATAATCCCGCATGCGAATCGCATCAAATTTATGGTCGTGGCACCGCGCACAAGCGACCGTCATGCCCAGGAATGCTTTGGACACAACATCAATCTGATTGTCCACTCGCGTGGCCCAGTCACCCAGCAGATCGGTGGGCGCGTGAACAGAATCCCCGAGCCACCAAAAGCCCGTCATCGCCAGCGATTGGTTAAGGCCAGTTAATGGATGCTCACGAACATCCTCGAGTTGGTCGCCGGCCAAATGTTCCAACAGAAATCGGTCATAGGGCAGATCCACGTTGAAGGCATCGACAACCGCGTCGCGATATCGCCAGGCATCACGCAGCGGATAATCGAACTCATGCCCCAACGTTTCCGCGTAGCGCATGAGATCCATCCAGTGACGTCCCCAGACAACGCCGAACTGGGGTGATGCCAAAAGCCGATCTACGGCTTGTTCATAGCTCGCTTCCGAGATCCCCGACTTGTCTCTGCTCAAGAGAGCGGCGTCTGGTGGAAGTCCGGTGAGATCGAAACTCAACCTACGCCATAGAATTTCGGGGGATGCTGGAGTCGCTGGTTCCAACTGACTTTCATTGAGTCGCGTTTTAATGAAACGATCGATAGTTGAGGACGACCATGCATCCTCCGCAGCCTCACTCTGCCGACTGGCAATCGCCTGACTTGGCTCGATAGGCTGCCAGGCCCAGTGAGTTCTTAATCGTTGCTGAAACCAATCTCCGCTCGCAGCCTCAGCGGCTTCTTCCGGCCAAGGAGCGCCCAGCCGAATCCATTGTTCCAAAACCTGGCAGTCCTCCGGGCTTAGAGGTTTCTCCGGGGGCATTTCAAACGATTCACGTCGGATAGCCTCCACCAAGAGACTTGCTTCCGGTTTGCCAGGAACAATCGCGGGTCCACTATCTCCTCCTGCGAGAAGCGATTGACGCGAATCCACTCGCAAGCCTCCCTTCTGCGTTCCCGCAGATTCACTGTGACAGCTGAAGCACTGCTCCGCCAACAGCGGCCTGACACGCTTCTCGAACCACTCCATCGGATCCATCGCAAGAAAACCATCACGGCTCTCTTGAGCAGTCGCGCCGCTGGCGGGCCACATCAGAATGAGAAAAGTCAGCGCATACAAACAGGGAATCGTGCACCGATGAAAAACCATTGATCTATGCATCTCTTTCATGGGCATGAGCGAGCGGCAAGCAGCAGGGCCTGCGAATCAGGGGCGTGTCGATCGACCCGGAACACACAACTTTCAATCTTGACAAAAGCCAAGTGCAACAAATTGCGATGTTGAAAGCCGCATATTCCTACGGCATTGCGTCCAGTTTAGTCGTTCGCACAGGTAGGCAACAAGAAACTGCCGCAGATTGGCGTTTGCCAATCTATCCGCATAGATAGACCAAATAGAGAGATCCTAGCACCAACAGCGAGACCAAGGCAGCGTCAGGCTCGACCAGCCAAAATCGTTTCTCGGGCTGATAGAGAATACTGAGCAACCCCACGGCCGTCGTCACCAGCACACAGGCCGCCGTAATTGCATGGGTCTCTGATACCGCGAAGAGAATGGAATGAGGAGTTGTCACATCCAAGAACGCGAGAATCACCATGTTAAAGGCGTTGCTGCCAAATATATTGGCGATCGCCATATCCACGGCTCCCAATCGCACCGCCGCAATGGTCGATACAGCCTCCGGTAGCGACGTAACAGCGGCCACCAACAAAGTCCCAATAAAGGTTTCCCCGAGGCCTGTCACATCAGCAATCTGATCGGCTCGACTAGCCACCATGGGAGCCACAAAGAAAATAACTGCCGTGGCAACTCCAAAGCCGGCGAAATTCAATAAGATCGGCACCAACTTACTTTTTGATTCCGCGCGTTGCTCATCCGATGTGCTGACACTCAGCTTGCTGGCTTCACGCTGATCGAGATACACCAATCGCGCGCACAGGACGTAGGCCGCCATAGCCGCCCAACAAACAGGGCTAACACGCAGAAACGTCCAATCGTTGTCCAGCAAGACGCCCAAGAGGATCAAACCGGTCAAGAGTGCTCCGACGGTAGCGCTCAATGCATGGGCCGCCGCAGATCGTGTCAGGATCTTGCCGGGCCTCCGCGAGGCCAAGTCGACGAGCGATAGAATCAGTAGGTTCACCAGCGAACTGCCGAGCACACCGCCTGCGGTCAAGTCCTCCGCGCCGATCTTGATCGCCCCATATCCCACAGATAGCTCTGGCAGGCTGGTCGCACCCGCAAGCAGCACCAATCCGGTGACAGAGCCCCCGAGTCCAGTCAAATCCGCCAATTCATCACAAAACTTTGCAAGAAACATCGCCGCCACGATGATCACCGCAGAGAGTCCGATGAAAGAGAGTGAAAGCGAAATCATAAACCTGCCCAGGCGAGCCACGATCCAAAGTTGGAGAGCAAAAGACTCTATCAGAAAGCCCAAGAATGCGACAGTGCCGCGTGTTTTTCGTCGTCTAGCGTGGGCTAAAGGCAAGTGCTATGAAAGACAGCTTGAAGGCAGCAAGCATATTCAATCAAGCGTCCCAGAAACACTTTGCGAGCTAGCGAGCATCCGGGGCGCTCACGGCATCCATCGCGTCCGTTGTCTTATCGTGAAATCGCTGCAGCTCCTCGATATGTGGCAGCTCGGGGTTTGGCAGCTGTTGGCTACTGAGCGGATCGACGGACAGCGGTGCGGCATCCAATACGCAACAGTTCGTGCAGCGATCCAAGGCAGGTCGGTCAGTAAACCATTGCCACCCCAAGAACAAGAGCAGCAAGGCCCCATATTTCTTCATCATGGATGGCTCTTTACAAATTTTCGCCTGATGGATCTTTTCCTGGGCAAATCATTTGCTGGGCGGATCCAAGACAACTCCTGATCTTCGATCATAGCATACAGGTCGGTTCTGCCGGAGTTATTTTTCTTGATTGGCCAGCCAATATTCAATCGCCAACCGGTTGGAAAGAAACGCCATGTTTTCAAAGTGCCGCTCCGCGGGGACGGTCCATTCAAAGTGATCCAACTCTTCCTCTGCCAACGACACCACTTCCCCGCCGACGGACTTTACCTCGAAGAAGAAGTCAATCACGGGCGCAATCACACCACGGTGCCGATACTCATTCGGCAGACTCAGCAGAAAACGAAATTCACCGACCTTCAACCCAGTCTCTTCGAGAATCTCACGC
Source organism: bacterium (assembly GCA_024743355.1). GTDB lineage: Bacteria > Planctomycetota > Planctomycetia > Pirellulales > Pirellulaceae > Aureliella. Next base: position 11,703 of record JANSWS010000138.1, on the reverse strand, counting down.
CGGAGAGCGTCTTCAACCGTCTCTCCCGGATCGACAAAGCCGCCTGGCAAACCCCATTTCCCCAGTCCGGGATCACGAGCCCGACGTACGAGGAGCATCTCGTCGTCGCCATTGACGATAATACCGCCAACTGCGGCAACCGGCCCAAAGTACTCCGCAAAGCTGCACTTGGGACAAATAAAGGGTGTGCTTCCGCGAGTCGGATTTTCATGGCCGCAACGCGGACAATATCGATAGGCTTCCGCCAGGGATTGGCCCATCTCCACCACGGCTTTCCATTCATCTGGCTGGATATCGTTCATCCGTCGACAGCTTTGTTTTCTAGGTGGGCTGCCCCACTTGGCATGAGAACCGCATCTTGCTTACCGGGCCAAATGAGATAGACGACCAACCCGACGCCGAAGGTGATCAGCATCGCATTGAATTCTGCCGGGTGTTCCTTCCAGGATGCAGCCAGTATGCAGAAGGTAATCGCAAGGTAAATCAGCAGAGCAGCCCTTTCCCACCACCTGAGTCCGGGGGCATGAGGCAACTTCTTTCTTACCCACCAAAGCGAAAGAACCGCCAACGCACCGCAGGCAGATAACGTTAAACCCAAATATTTCATCAACTGCAACAGGTCCGCCGCGAACAGAGCTAGCACACTCAGTCCGGCCTGGACCAAAGTCGCAATTTTGGGCGCACCGTGTGCCCCCTTGAAGAAAGCCGGCATCACCCCATCTTCGGCCATCTTCTGATAGACCCTCGGCCCAGCCAAGAGCATGGCAAACACACTGCTGACCATCGCCAACACAATCGTTACCCGCACCAGCCACTCCAATCCGCTGCCCCCCACGGCAAAGGCCGCAATCATGGCGACACGACCTTCTCCCGCGATCGATTCCGCCGCGGGCGCGAACACGAAGACGTAGTTCAGCAGCAAATAAATCAGCGTCACCAGCAGCGTAGCCGCCAACATGGCCCGGGGCACCGTCTGGGCTGCATTCCTGGATTCACCGGCAACGTAGATTGCCGCATTGAAGCCCGTATAACTGAGTGCAATCCAAGACATGGAACCAGCCAGTACGATCCAGCCCGCCAGACTGCTCGGCGACCAACCCGGCTCGGCATTCGGCAGTGGCTGTCCCTGCCAAGAATCCGCCGATGTGAAAAGAAAGGCCCAGGCGATCAACACAAACATTAACGCTAGCTTGGCGGCCACGATGAGATTCTGGGCGGCGGCTCCAACCGCCAATCCAACCAGGTGCAAAACGGTCGCGATTACAATGACAGAACATGCCAGCAGCTTGATTTCTGTCGCATCCTCAGAAAAATCTGGAAGGCAATAGATGGCCGCTCCCAGGGCAGCCGCGGCGATAGGAGCGGTGAATCCGGCAATAACCGAAATCCAGCCTGCCAAGAATCCGATGCTTGGGTGCACAAAGCGGCTGAGAAACAGATACTCACCACCCGAATGTGGCAAGCGAGCCACGAGTGAGCCGTAGGCAATGGAACCGCATACAGCCCATACGCCGCATAAAATCCAAGCCAACATGACTCGACCAGGACTGCCAAGGGCAGCCAGAGAATAACCACTGGACGTGAATACTCCCGCGCCAATCATGTTGGCAATGACCAGAGCAGCCAGAGTCGTCCATCCCAGCCCGGCCGGCGCGACCCCCAATAGCTCGCCAGAATGCGAATTTGAATCCGAGTCTGGATCAGAGCTCGATTCGTTCACGCGAAATCCTCTCGAAGTGTGCGACAAGCAAAGCGGGACAGAAGCGGGATCACCCACAGCCCTCAGGCCCGGCCGTTTGGCAAGCGTCGTGGCAAGTCATTGGGCTCCAACGCAGGTTCATGAGAATTGAGCATCGCCGTTTACGCAACCGCCTGGATAGCTGGGATCCTGTTTTTTTGCTCGCGGCTGCATTTGCCAGGCGTGGTCCGGCATTGGCCCAGCGCTGCCTCCATGCTCGATCGCTTGGGGGCCGTGACGCTCTGGATTCATATCATCGCCGCCTACTGGCTGGCACATGACGGCTCTCATCAAGAAGCAATCGAGCACGTTGCGGCTCGCACCGAAGAGACGATCGGTTTCCGAAATGGCATGGGCATCTACGCCAACTTCGCAACCGCATGCGTCTGGTCTTGGCTCGCGTTCTTCACGACACCGCCGCCAGCTTCCCTGGTAAACCGTTGTGCGGAGATCTTTCTGTGGTCTATGTGGATCTTCGCCAGCATTGTGTTTGCCCAAACCGTCTCAGCGTGGATCTTCGCCGTGCTCGCAGTATTTGTTTTGGCGACACGCATCAAACGCCCGACACGATCGCATTGAGCGGATCCGGCAGCTGCTTCCCGCGTCTTTGGCGACGGTCACCCCCAGGTTCTTGAATAGACCTAGCTAACCGCGATAGCCTCAGCGACCCGTTTGCAGCGCCGCATGGTTTCTTCAAACTGCTCGAAATCGAGTGATTGGTAACCATCGGAGGCTGCTGTCTCCGGGGTGGGATGGACCTCGATAATCAGCCCGTCAGCCCCCGCCGCTACGGCAGCCACCGACATATCAGGAACCATGTAGGCGTGCCCCGTCCCGTGGCTCGGATCGATGATGACCGGCAAGTGGGTCTTACGGTGCAGATACGGTATCGTTGCTAGGGGCAGGGTGAAACGCGTATGAGTTTCGAAGGTTCGGATACCGCGTTCGCAGAGCATGACATTCGGATTGCCCTCGTTCAGGACGTACTCGGCGGCCAGCAGAAACTCGTCGATGGTAGCGCTCGCGCCGCGTTTAAGCAGCACCGCTTTACCCGACTTACCGACCGCCTCCAGCAGGCGATAGTTCTGCATATTTCGCGCGCCAATTTGCAGCACATCCGCGTACTTTGCTACCAGATCGACTTCTTCGCTGGTCATGACTTCGGTAACCACTGCCAGGCCGGTTTCCGCCCGGGCTTGAGCAAGGATTTTCAAACCCTCTTCTTTCATTCCTTGAAAGCTATAGGGGCTGGTGCGGGGTTTGAAGGCTCCGCCGCGCAGGGCGGTAGCCCCGGCTTTTTTAACGGCCACCGCCGACGACATGATTTGCTCTTCGCTTTCAACCGAGCAGGGACCGGCGATGACCCCCAAGGCTCCGGCTCCGGCTTTGAAATCCAATACCTGGATCTGAGTCGGCTCGGGCTTGAGTTCCCGGCTGGCCACTTTGTAGGGGGCCAGAATGGGCAGCACTTTGGCAACACCTGGTCCACTCTCCAGTGCCTCCGCTTTGGTGTCGCGTTCATCCCCAACCGCGGCAACCACGGTACGCTCCGTGCCTGTGATGACATGCGCCTTGAGCCCCATTTCTTGGACCCTGTCGACCATGTGCTGTATCTGATCCGGCGTCGCATTCTTTTCCATCACAACAATCATTTCTCTTGTCTCTCGTTGGGTCTTGCGAACACCGGCGGCTCCGCGAGCAACCTGGAACGCTTCGGGTTTAGTGATTCAATAAAAAAACCCCGGAGATTCGAAAATCGCCGGGGCTGTGAATTTTTTGGAGGAGACGACCGTTGGTCCTACATACCTTTCACAGCCCCGCTAGTAAAAGCAGGTCGAAAGCCGCAAAAGTAAAAGTAGTATGGTCGCGTCTTCATGGTGGATCCATTATGGCTGAGAGTCGTATTTCGGCAAGTCCGATTTCGATGATTCGTCCGGTTGCTGCCGCCCTCGTGTTTGCCGTCTTAGAAGCCGCAACACCGCCTAAACCAAATCGGATAGATGATTTAGAATCCTGACTCGACGAGAGCTCCTCATACAGCCCTTGTTCCGCATTCGGACCACACGGGTCCGAAGCCATCGCCATCCCTAGAGTCGATTCCCCGGCCCCAGATAATCCATGAATAAGAAAAGCAAGTCCGCCATCTCACCCACCAGAGCGGAAGACTATCCGGAGTGGTACCAACAGGTAATCAAGAACGCGGATCTGGCGGAGAATTCGCCAGTTCGTGGCTGCATGGTGATTAAGCCTTGGGGATATGCGCTGTGGGAAAACATGCAACGCAGCCTGGACAAGATGTTCAAGGACACCGGTCACCAAAACGCATACTTCCCACTGTTTATTCCCATGAGCTTCTTGGAAAAGGAAGCCGAGCACGTGGAGGGCTTCGCCAAGGAATGTGCCGTGGTAACGCACCATCGGCTCGAACCCAATCCGGACGGGCAAGGCTTGAGACCGGCAGGCCCTTTGGAAGAACCGCTGATTGTTCGACCGACCAGCGAAACCATCATCGGGGCCATGTATGCCAAATGGGTGCAGTCGTACCGCGACCTGCCCATCAAGATCAATCAATGGGCCAATGTCGTGCGTTGGGAGATGCGCACGAGGCTGTTCTTGCGGACTGCCGAGTTCCTATGGCAAGAAGGGCATACGGTCCACGCGACGGAGCAGGAAGCCTTGGACGAGACCTACCAGATGCTGGATGTCTACGCCGATTTCGCTGAGAACTTCATGGCCATGCCCGTCATCAAAGGCGAAAAGACACCGGGGGAGAGATTCCCCGGGGCGGACATGACGGTCTCCATTGAAGCCATGATGCAGGACCGCAAAGCCTTGCAGGCCGGGACCAGCCACTTCTTGGGTCAGAATTTTGCCAAAGCCCAGGACATATCCTTTCAAGATCAGAACGGTCAGATCGCACATGCCTGGACAACTTCTTGGGGCGTGAGCACGCGTCTTGTCGGCGCGCTCATCATGACCCATGCCGACGACGACGGGATGGTCATTCCCCCCAAGATTGCACCCTCACACGCGGTGATCCTGCCCATCTACCGCGATGATGCCCAGCGAGCGCAGGTGCTGGAGTACTGCAACCGTCTGAAAGCGGACTTGGAATCGCAGGCTTACGCCGGTCGAGCCTTGGAAATAGAACTCGACGATCGGGACTTGCGCGGTGGCGAAAAGAAGTGGCACCACGTAAAACGCGGCGTACCGCTTCGCATCGAAGTCGGCCCCAAAGACATTGCCAACGATGCGGTATTCCTGGCACGCCGAGATACCGGAACCCAAGCCAGTACACCCCGAGCAGAATTGTTGGCCAACATCACCCAGACTCTGGACGCGATGCAAGTCAATTTGTTCGAACGAGCTCAGCAGATGCGAACCGAACACTCGGTTGAGATTTCCAACGCCTCCGACTTCCGCGATTACTTCACTCCCCAGAACGCGGACTCGCCGGAAATTCACGGCGGCTTCGCCAGCTGCTATTTTTCCTCGGAAGAGGAAGTCCAACCGCTGTTAAACGAACTGAAAGTAACCATCCGCTGCGTGCCTTTGGCCGATAACGACGAACCAGGAACTTGCTTTCTGACAGGCAAGCCCGCAGCGAAACGCGCCGTATTCGCCAAAGCCTACTAGCTCTGTTCGATTATGGCCCAGCCGAAATCACCGCCGAAATGCCTGCATTTGGTCGCCGTGTTCAGCAGACACAGAACCTGCCTGGAGTGGGCGACCACAAGAATCGAGGATCGCTGGGGAGCCCTGGCACTGACCAGCGATTGCTTTGACCACAGCGAAACACGCTATTACGAGCGTCAGATGGGAAGCCAACTGCAAAAGCAGTTTTTCGTCCTGCAGGACTTTTATGACCCGGCGGAACTCGCCGCTAGTAAGCTGGAGAGCAATGCCTGGGAGCAAGAGGTAGCTCAAACGGCGAACTTCCCTGAGCAGAGACCCGTAAACATAGATCCTGGATACATTACGTTGACCAAGATTGTGCTCGCCAGTGCCAAGGATCGAGCTCACCGAATTTACCTGCACAGCGGCATCTACGCCGAAGAATGCCTGTACTATCTTGATCATGCTTGGCAACCTCGCCCCTGGACTTATCCGGATTACCAGCGGCCGGATTTTCAGGATTTCTTTCATCAAGCTCGCGATTTGCTGCGACAGAGAATCGCCGAAAGTACACGGAGACAACTTTGAGTGGCTATTCTCTGATCGCGATGCTCATCGGAGTGCTTCTCCCCAGTTTTTTAATCGCCGTCGTGGCAGTTCGTTTCGTGCGGCAAGCCGCCGAGCGAATGGGACTACTAGACAAACCTGGGGCGAGGAAAGTGCATACGACGCCGGTTCCACTGGGCGGTGGCCTGGGCATTTGGGCCGGCGTTTTGGGAACGCTGGCCATCGGCTCTTGCGTCGTGGGAATCCTGTTTCATTTTCCGACACTGCGGGAGGCCCCAGTTCTAAGAGACTTATTGCCGGACGCTATCACCAGCAACCTATCCGGACTGTATGGAAAGCTGGTTGAAATCTGGGTCATTGCCGGATGCGGAACCGTGCTCATGCTGCTGGGATTGGCCGATGATCGGCGAGGAATTCCCTGGTGGCTGCGTCTGGGTGTTGAATTCGCGGTAGCGATCTTCTGTGTTTACTGGCAAGGCCTGCAGTTGACCGCTTACATCGATCTTCCCTGGCTGACAGGGGTGCTCAGCGTTCTGTGGATCGTGGCCTTGATCAACTCCTTCAACATGCTGGACAACATGGACGGTCTAAGCGGAGGCGTCGCCGCGATTTCCGCATCCATGCTGGCCATCATGCTGCTGACTAGCAACAATCCCAACAGTGCTCAGCCGCAATTGTTCGTGGCGGCCATGCTACTCATCCTGGTCGGCGCTCTGCTGGGCTTTCTGGTCCATAATTGGCCGCCAGCCAAGATTTTCATGGGAGACGCAGGCAGCTACTTCATCGGGTTTTGGATCGCAATTTCCACATTGCTGGCGACTTACACCGGCTACCAGGGCAGCCAACCACACGCCGTACTGGCTCCGCTGTTTGTGATGGCCATTCCGCTGTACGACATGCTGAGCGTAATTTGGATTCGCCTCCGAGAAGGCCGCAGTCCCTTCGAAGGCGACAAACGACACTTCTCCCATCGACTGGTCGATCTGGGAATGAGCAAGAGACAAGCCGTGCTAACCATTTATCTGGCCACGGCCACCTGCTCTCTGAACGCACTTATTTTGCCCCGAGTCGATTTCATCGGTGCCATCTTGTTGGTCATCGGAACAGGATTGGTGCTGGGTTTGGTCGGCGTGCTCGAGTCTGTCGGTAGCAGTTCCTAAGCGCCATGCGATTTCGGAGAAGCTGAGTTCATGGCAAGCAAGAAACGAAATCGTACCCAGTCGTTATCCGAAGCCAGTCACAGAGCTATCCGAAACCCAGCCTCCGAATCCCTTCCAGATCGAGACGCGCTGGCTTGGCTGCAGCCGATTTCCGGGTTCTTGCTCGGGACCTTATGCGTTTGGAGCTTCTTAGTACCGGCCGACGCGACCAGCGTGTACCAGGGTCAAGCCTTGCCCCAGAATCTATTTTGGCTGCTGGCCGCTTGCATCACTGCCGCAGCCGCAGTTCGCCAGACAGGCTTCCGATTTTCACGCAGCGCTTGGACGTTCAGCCTGCTGAGTCTGGCCGCCTTGATTCTCGTTTCTTTGCGGGCGACGGATGGGAATAACCCGCGAGTGGTATGGAATGGATGCTGGCAGTTGATCGCTCTTGGGGCGTGTTGGTTTTCGGCGAGGTATACCCTTTGTGGCCCTTCCAGTCGCGCCATGCTCGTCTCGCTTTGTTTGACCGGCTGCTTGGCCAGCTCGCTTTACGGTTTGTATCAGGTACAAGTGGAATTGCCGGCCTCACGTGAACAGTACTTGAAAGACCCGGATGCCACCTTGGCCAACGCGGGTGTTTTCGCACCTCCAGGCTCTCCCCAAAGGATCCGCTTCGAGAATCGCTTGCTTCAAAGTAACGAGCCCTACGCGAACTTTGCTCTAGCTAATTCCCTGGCCTCGGTGCTCTCCGCAGCATTGCTGATCGTAGCGGCAAGCCTGGCTCACAGTCTGTACTTCCATGCCGACCCAGGCGGAGCGAGGCCCTGGCACAGACCAGGATATTGGGCCTTGCTGGCTGCTCTGGCAATCTTGGTGTTGTGCTGGTTTCTGACCCGCAGTCGCACGGCATACGCGGCGGTATTTGCGACTTTGCTGATCGGTACCGCCGTGGCCTGGGCGCGTTCGCGTTTTCGTGCCGGGCAGGCGCGAGCTTTGATGGTAGGTGCCGCAGTCGTCTGCTTGCTCTCGCTGGTCGGTGGCGTCTGGCTGCTACAAAACGACGCGCTCGTTTTCAGCGAAGCCCGCAAGAGCCTTGGTTATCGACTGGAGTACTGGCAGGCGACGCTTTCCATGATTGCCGATCACTGGCTAACCGGTGTCGGACTGGGGAATTTCCAAAGCTACTATCCGTATTACAAACTTGCCACGGCCAGCGAAGAAATCGCCGATCCGCACAATTGGATCCTGGATCTTACGGCAACCTTGGGACTCGTATTGGGACTTGGAATTGCCGCACTAATCGGGTGGACAACGCTGAGCATATTTCTGCGTCAGCCCGATGACGCTGCGACCTACGAACCGGGGGAATCGGGTCAGGTCGCGGACCAGCAGAGCAGTCGCTCGATCTTGGTCGGAGGTCTTGTCGGAGGCGGAATGTGCGGCATCTTGCTGTGGCTGTTGGCTGCGGCCAACCTGGCGGTCTGGCTTGCGACCTGGCTGGTTGCCGGCCTGCTCGCAGCGGTTTGCTGTCGGCCCATTCGCCAATGCATTACGGAGCAAGGTTTCCTAATGGGGCTGGGGCCTCTGGCTTTGCTCATCTGCCTACTGGCTAGCGGATCTTGGCAGGCCAGTGGCATCGCCGTTCCATTTCTAATTCTATTGGCTGCCGGTTTGCCTGACGCGATCCGATCCGCTTACCCGCGACCCGACAAGCAGAATCCCCAAACGGCTTTTCGATGGCAGCCTGAGCACGGGGCACTTTTGCTGGCGTGCTCGGGTTTGGCCGTGTTTCTCTATCAAACCTGGCTGCCGACGACCCATGCCTGGAGTCTCCTACAGCAGGCCCAATCCGCCTCACGCGTTTCCGACCAGCTTGCACTGGCCCGAGCCGCCGCAGCCGCTGACCCACTCGACACTCAGGCAGAGGCATTCGCCGCACAGGGACAAGTCAGTCTGGCCGTCTCGGCCGACCGAGAGCAATTCAATCTGGCGGCTTCACAAGCAATCGAACAGCTTGACGGTTGGTTGAATCGCGATCGCAACAATTTCACCAATTGGCGGCTGGCCGGAAATCTCATGCTGGACTTGTGCGCTGTCGCCCGCCAACACGGCATGGCGGAAGATATTTTTGCCAAGAAAGCCATGGAATACCACGCACAGGCCGTGCAACTCTATCCGACCAGCGTCGAACTCCAAATTCAGGCGGCTGCCTCGGCCAGTTTGGCTAAACAATGGAACGCGGCCCTGGAAAATATCGAAACGGCTATTCTATTAAGCTCGCTCACACCCCATGAAGATAAGAAACTCGGTCGGGATCAGACGATGGGGCAGGGGGTGGGTGACCAGGTAATCTGGTGGCCCTTTCCAACTCTGCCAAGTGAACTCCGCGGCGGCCCCCCAAATATGGTACTAGCCGAACCTTTGATAGAATGGATTCGTACACAAGCCGAAATGCAATAGCCCCGACTTGTATTAAGCGGCACAACCTCTCTTTTGACTATCGAAGAAAAATGCAGACAGTATTCAAGACCTTAGTCATTGCCGTTATCAGCTCTGCCATCGGTATCGGTTTAGGCCTCGTGCAAGCTTCCATCAACAATGGAAGTCACCAAGAGCGTTTTCTAGGAACGCGGACCACAACCGCGGTCGTGCGCGGCGAATTAAGCGAAGACGCGGAGTTGATCCCGACCATCGGCAAGCCCAAGGTCGAAGTCGTCGGGGGCACGGATTTTGACTTTGGCATGATGCTGCACGGTGAATCAATGAGTCATTCCTTCACCTTTCGCAATGTGGGTGACGCTCCCTTAATTTTGGAAATGGGAGGTTCAACCTGCAAATGCACCGTGGGGGATTTGGAAGAGTCGGTGTTGGAGCCGGGTGAAGAAACCGAAGTGAAATTGACCTGGAAAGCTCAGGCATTGACCCGCAAGTTCGGACAAACAGCGACGATTTTGACCAACGACTCGGAGAATCTCGAGGTTAAGCTCCAGGTGATGGGCAAAATCGCGCAAAGCTTCGTTATGGAACCACCCGCGATGGAGCTAGGAAGCTTCTCCGATACCGAAACGATCCAACGAACATTCCATATTTTTACCTACCTCGACGATGCGGAAGTACTGAAGAACTTTGAATGGACCGACTCCAAAACGCGCGACCTCGTTCACTTCGATGTAAAGCAAGTCGAATTGGATGCCGCGGAATTTCCTGACCACGCCAACGCTTTGGTAGTCCATCAAGTGGACGTGACGATCGATCCTGGCCTTCCGATTGGTCCCCTATCGTCTCGCGTTGAATTCGAAACGGACCAAGGCGAGGCTGTCGGCCACATAGGCTTGCCCATTACCGGAACCGTGGTTGGGCAACTCGAACTACGAGGTGGCCCATCTTTCGACCCCAGATACAATCTAGTGAAAATAGGCAATGTGGATTCAAGCGAGGGGGCCTCAGTCAGTGTGTTCCTGTTCATTCAGGGAGAGAATCACCAGGACATTGTGCCGGAAATCGAATCTGTATTGCCCGCCGAGGCCCTTCAGGTGACTCTGGGCACGCCGAAGGTATCGGAAAGCAAGAGTATTTACCCGTTGCGTTTCGAGGTTCCCAAGGGAGCCCCAGAAGTCTATTATCCGGCTACGGGCGGCAAGAATAATGGCCGTGTCCTGATCCGCACGCGCGGGGCGGTAACCACGGAGCTGCCGATCAATGTGCGGTTAATCGTACGCGGCTAAGCAATCGGCTTGTCTTTGCTTGCCCGCGGACGCTGGTCTTGAGGGAGACCCTGGGTCGCGGTGCGGATCGTGGTCCAAGGCGGCAACTCGGTGGTTGGCGAGTGGCATTGCATGCCCCCAAAAGTTGCGGTAATTCCACTGCCCAATTAAGAGTTCGGCGAGTTGCTCGGATGCGCCTGCCTGACTTGCATGCAAAGGGAAGATATTCGGTACCGAATATAGAAATCGACTGATTGCTGATCGGTCTATTACGGAGATTGACGTGTTACCAGTGCAAATTCGACGATTCGTGGCGACTTTAGGCTGTCTATTCGTGGCCGGCACGTTGATAGGTTGTGATCAGAGCAGCCCCAAGACAGGCTCCTCCACTGCCACCAGCGAGGCTGGTGCAGCTACTGCGCAGGTCGATCGATCGTCCGCTTCCAGCCAAGAAACGGCTGCCGCCGGCGAGATTGATCCCGCCGCGGTCAACGAGCAGGGTCTGGTTGTGTTGCAAGCCAGCAACACGCGAACTAGCCAGCCTGGCGACACCTCGGCCTCCCAGTCCGAAGACAGCCTTGTGCCTGAGGTCGACGTGTTGGTGAATGCTCCCAATTCGCGAAAGTCAGCATCGAGCGGCGATTTGGAAAGGAAGCTTCCCGAGGATTCGCCGAACGCTGCGGTAGCAGCAGCGGCTCCCCAACAGCCTGTTGGAGCCAATGTGGCCACCGAGGCCGAGAGAAATCAAGAGATTGCTGCTGACTGGCCGCAACCTCAGGCAGTCATTTTCGTTTCCGGTCAGCAGCACGGTTACATCGAGCCCTGCGGTTGCACGGGACTCGATCAGCAGAAGGGCGGCTTGATCCGTCGCGACACCCTTTTGACGCAACTGCGTGACGAGAGGGGATGGGAAATTCTGCCCGTTGACGTGGGCAAT
>JANSWS010000525.1 GCA_024743355.1 bacterium | reverse complement strand
GGTAACTCATAAGCTGCGGCTTCGTGATCATTGCGAACCATCAGCAAGTTACCGGCGAGCGCCAGGTTGTTCCAGGTCTTGCCATCCAAGGCCTGAAATTTGGAGAGCTCGCGAAATGCGGTAGGTGATGCTCGGACAATCGCGACCTCTCCGGTTTCGGCCTGTATGAGTAACAGATCGTTTACCAGCAGCATCTGTCCGTGTCCGTATCGACCTTGTTTCCAGAGCCGACTGCCATCTTCCAAACTGATACAGGTGAGAATTCCACTATCCAATCCGTAAATGTGATTTTCCGAGACGACGAAATTGGACATTTTGGATTTTAGCCGTGTCGACGTCCAAAGAGTCTGGGCGTTCCAGGTGTCTCCGCTGTTATTGATTTGAACGAGAGCAGTGCCATTTCCGTAGCCGGAGGATACGAGTACGCGGAATCCGTGTTCGGCTGCGTCGTCGGTTGGATTGGGCAATACGATGGGCTGGGCTACATTGACACGCTGCATTTCTCCCTGGGTAAGCCAGGGAAAGAGCCAGAGTGGATTTCCATCCTTAGGATTGAATGCTCGCAGTCCGGCCCCGTTGAAACTCAGCAACTGCGGCTCGCCAAAAGCATTGACCATGATGGGAGAGGCATAGGCGCCAGGGTCGTCGCCACCACGCCACAACTCGGTACCATCGTTGGCTGAATAGCACACCACCGAAGAAGACTTGCCACCTGGGGTGACATAGATCTTGCCTTCATGATGCAGGGGTGATCCCGACATGCCCCACAACAGGTTGTCCTCCTCGGAGCGCAGTACGTTTTGTTTCCAAATGAGTTGTCCTGACTCAAGGTCCAGGCAAGTCAAGGTTCCGTTGGCCCCCATGGAAAACACGCAGCCATTTACAATCGTGGGTGTTGATCTTGGACCGTCACCATGTTCGTCGACGAATCGGACACGCTCCGTATGGACCCAAAGCTGGTCCCCGGTCCGCGCGTCATAGCACACTATGCACTCATCATCGCCTCGCTGCTCTAAATTGACGGCTGCACGGCCGACAACAGCAAAGCTCGACCACCCCAGTCCGACTGGGTGTTTCCACAACAACTTGGGAGGTCGGGCGGTCCAGTCGCCGTCCAAAGTAACGCTTGTTAACAGGCCGTTACGCTGCGGGCCTAGAAACTCTGCAAAGTCATATTCGGTCGGCTGAAACACGGTGGGAGCCGATGTTGGCGATGTCGGATCAAGCTTGTTCGCACCGAGCGGCTTTCGGCTGACAAAGTAGGCTTCAACACGCTCTTCCGCGGTTGGAGTCCAGCTCCAGGCCAGACGAGGCACCATGTTGCCGTAGAAGCTCTCTACTCTCACGAGTTTTGTGAATGCGAAGACGCCAACTACGAGTAGCGCAGTGGAAATCAGCAATGTACGCAATTTGGGACGGAACCAGAGCAGGCATATCAGGGATGTGGCGATGACCCCCAACGCGACGAATATCCAGCTCCTTAAACCGTCCAGTCCTAGATAGAACGCTCTGGCATCCATCGATCTCAAGACATTAACAAATGTGATTACCACACCCAGGAATAGCCCGACGGCGATGGGCATCGCAAAAAGTAGCCAAGCCGAACACTTTTGAGTCGATGTCTGGCATGCAAAATCGCTGGGTTCCGATTGAGATCCACGAGAGGGTCGCAAAGCGGGTTGGGGATCGGACTGATTTTTGGCTGGCTGGGTCATGCTTGTACCGAATTTGCGTACAGATGGTTGCCGACAAGGCGAAGAAAACGGGCTGTACATATATTTAGGACGCAATCCGGGAGGGTCGCGTAGCGAATCTCCATGCACAGCCCTGGCGCTTAGAAACAAAAGATGTTGAGCTGTTGCAACACTCAAAGAACGTCCAGCCGTTAACTCTTCAAGTAGCCGTTCATGCTCCTAGGCTGTGAATTAATCCACCACATCAAAAACACATCGTCTCAGATTCTGCTTTTGTTGTATCTAGTCTCGTCTAACTGCTACTTGAAGGACGAGAACAGTAGTTTCAAAAGAGGGGTTTTGTCGCTGAATCGGTGCGGCCCAATTAATTCACAACCTTTCCGTGAGAAGTAGCCCGACCTGGCTACGCTCCAATGGAAGCGATGCGGATCGCAGGGCAGCTGCTGGCCGGAGCTTTTTTGCTGTCAAGTCAGATTCGACTCAGGCAAGGTGCTAGCTTCGTGGAGTCCGTCGTTTCGACGTAAACAAACGGGTTGGTCGACGCATGGGTCGGGTTACCTCACGGCGGAGCGTGAGGACTACGTAGCCGTCTGGCTGGGCGTGGCTGCTTGGAGGAACGTAGCCATCTCGCTCCGTGAGAAGTAGCCCGGCAGTCCGCTGTCCACGTCTTTGGTTTTCGTCGCAGGTTAAATTCCACATAGTCCAAGCGTGCTGTCCGATCTAACGCGTTTCGCAGCGGAAACTGCGGGGCGGGCCTCATCACGCGGAGCGATGATGGCGACTAACCGTGAGCGCTTACCTCTTCAATATTTCTGGCCTCGCGGCGCAACGCGGCGAATGACGTGACCATGGCTCTGCACTAAAACGGGCAGGCCGAAGATTCCGCTTTTAACGATTGTCAGGTTTGCAGCACGCTACATAGCGGCATAAGAAAGGACTTGTGGCCATTTTTTCTTGGAACTGTTGCGCGAATCGACGTACGTTTTCAATAAGCCTATTTCAAAAGTCTTATTGCCCGGTGTGATCGTGAGACGACAATTATCCAACGCGTTCCATAGACTTCTGGTCGATGAATCAGGTCCAACGGCCGTCGAATACGCGGTCATGCTGGCGTTGATCATCGGCGTTTGTTTAGTCTCTGTGCAAGCTCTGGCTACAGGCACTGGTGCCAGCTTCGATACCTCTGCAAACGCCATCAATGCTGCTCTGTAGGGCTACTGAAGCATATTGCAGATGGCTTTTCAGCGGTCCGCTTTACAGTTGCAACTAGCCGCCGCCTGTTCTTTAACGGCCTTGCGCTAGCCTAAAGCCCCCATACCTCAAAACGGGCCTCTGCCTGTTTTCTTGCTAGAGCGTTTTCTACGAGAAATCCGTTGGGCGACAATCGAGGCTACCGCCTCACGTGCGCAAGAACGCCAATCAAACTCGTACTCGTGCCCGTGCGGAAGTACGTCGATTAGGATTACGAGCACCAGTTCATTGAGCACGCATAGGATTGCGGAATAAAAATGCTGCGGTAATCAACTGGGTGAAATCCCGAAGTTCAGGACTTGGAGCTCGCTTTTCCGGCAACATTCGCGGGGCCAAAAAAAAGGACCGAAACAGTCAAGTCTCGGTCCCCGGAGGTTATGCGAATGATGCTTGAGCGTTAGACGGATTTCTTCCGCCAAGTCTCTTCAATTTCAGGAGCCAACTGAGACAGCAACTCGTCCAAGCCTTCCTCCGAATCCGCGAAGACGTCATCCCGCGAATCTGGCTCGTATGCTGGACCGTAGTTGTAATCGGTCATACGAGAAGTGATCTTTCCGTCGGACGACTTGGTGATCAATATCTCGCTTACCGGCGTGTAAGCTTGGGGTGCCAATCCTTCGGCGGAGTTGGCTAGAGCGCCGGCGCTGAGCATTGCTGCCAATTCACCTTCGCCGCTACCACTGCCTTGATTGATGTGATTGACCACCAGCAAGGCGTCCAGCGGAGTGACAACACCGTTGTTGTCAACGTCGGTGTAGTAGGCGGTTCCGCCTTCACCTTCACCACTGCCGCCACGACCCTTGTTGTTGAGCTGATGAATTACCAGC
This sequence comes from bacterium, assembly GCA_024743355.1. GTDB lineage: Bacteria > Planctomycetota > Planctomycetia > Pirellulales > Pirellulaceae > Aureliella. The sequence continues at coordinate 810 of JANSWS010000525.1, read as the reverse complement.
AGAACATCCAGGGGAGACACAATGTCGTCGTCGTTGACGTCGAAGGGATTGCTGTAATTGTGCAGGGCTTCGCCATCGCCACCGCCGCCACCAGCGGACACGATGCGGAGGGTGTCCGCACCAAAGCGAATCGCGTCGAAGGAGACCGGTGCGGGAGGTTCAAATGTCAGCGTGTCATGCAACGGTGAGATGTCGGCGGGATCGCCAACAAAGGTGGCTGTTCCGACAGCGTCCGCAGTCATGTTGATGATGAACAATAGTTGCTCTTCGGAGCCGAGTGGCATGTTGCCATTCTCAACTTGAACAGCGCCGATCTCATTGATTACGCCCGGAGTGCGGATATCACCCTCTCGGACTCGCTGATAGTTCGGACCAAACTGGACTTCGAAGCCCAGGTCCGGGTCATTGGTTGAGCTCGGAATTGGACTCACCAGTGTGCGAGTATAAAGCACGTCTTCATAGGCTGCGAAGATACCGCGATCGAGTCCGAAGCCTCGAAGATCTTGAATGTATCCACGCAATTGGAATTGCCCACCGACGGTGATTTGATCGATCGGCTGTCCATTCAAATCGGTCACGGACAGTCGCATGCCGGCGATGTCATTGGCATCGGCATTGCCTACCCGCACGGTAACGGTGGCAGAACTCTGGATTCCGCGGGCGTCCTGGATGGTATAGACAAACTGATCCGCGCCGTTGAAGCCGCCGTTGGGAGTGTAAAGAATTCGGTCATCCGCTGGATTCGAGGTGCCACGATTGTCGATGATCGTGGAGCCAAATTGACCCGAGCTGGCGGCAACCAAAGTGATG
>JANSWS010000216.1 GCA_024743355.1 bacterium | reverse complement strand
GATTTTTGGGTTGAACGTGTCTTTGTCAACAAATTCAACGCGCGTGCCTCTTCGGAGGTTCGATCTTCAAGGAGCTTTTTTCTACATTTAGCCGAAAAACCAAGTCTCTTTCGCTTAAAAGACAGACACTAGCTACGTGTGAGACGTTGAACACGCTCTGGCGAGCGTGGCTACGGGTAAGCTTCCGACGACTCTAAGAGGGGTGATAATTCGGGTGGGCAATCGCGTCTGCGGAACTTCCACTGTAGATCGAACGACCGCCATCCACGGGTAGACATACTCCGGTGATGAACGGCGCGGTGGCCAGAAAATGCACGGCCTCGGCGACGTCTTTGGCCGTGCCTTCGCGGCGGAGCAAGCATTCCGAGATGATTTTCTCCCGCTTTTCCTGGCTTGTGCCCTCTGCTAACAATACCGGCCCGGGAAGAACCGCATTGACACGCACTTTGGAATTGCGTTCTGCAAACTCCACGGCCATGGACCGCGTCATGGCTGGCAGGCCACCCTTGCTCGGAAAGTATGCGGCAAAATCACGATAGGGTCGAGCTATGGCCCAATCACCAATATTAAGGATTGCGCCACCGGAGGCTTGCCGACACATTTGCAAGCCGAAATGCTTGCAGACCAAAGCCACACCCAGACAATTAACACGAAAAAAGTGTTCAAAGTCCTCGGCAGTCGTATCCTCCAGCTTCTTGGGATCCCAAATGGCCGCCGAGTTCACCACTACGTCGATGCGGCCAAATCGGTCCACGATCTCTCGTAGCCAACCCTCTACCGTGGGTTCATCCTGGACCAATCCGCTGAGGGCGAAACGCTGTTTGCCGTCAGACGGATTGGGCTTAGACCGACCGTGCCGAATGGTTTGGAAAGCATTTGCCTCCAAATAATCCGCAATCACGCGTCCAACTCGCGGTGACGCGCTTCCGGTCACAAAAGCAACAGGCGTTTGGGTACCAAAGACGCGTTCATTGCGTTTCGCCACATCTTCCGTTGCGTCCATCTCTGTATCTTTTGGGTTGAAAGAGGTGATTCAATGTGAGTAAGGCGAGCGGCAGGTGAAAATTTACCAATCGTATCCACTGTCGCCAGACGGTGGACGACGTCGACCACACTCTGGCGAGCGTGGCTACGGTCAAGACGTCGACCACACTCTAGCGAGCGTGGCTACGGGTAAGACGTCGACCACGCTCTGGCGAGCGTGGCTACCGGGAAGGATTCATCTGCCGCTCGCCTAAGCAGCTGGATGACTGCACCCGAGAATTGCTATCGATTTGTCACAGCATAGTAGTAACGGCCAGCCCGGAAATTTCCTGCAGGCCATCAACAACCAGCCGTGCTGCATACTGAACCCGTACTTGCCGCTCACTCAGCCTGAATCTTCACCAAACCGCTTGGCTTTGGAAGAAAGGTGGACATGACAATGAAAAGGTAGACATGGCGATTAGCTGAATAGGTTTTGTCATATCCGGGCTAGACCTACCCCCCCGATTTTCGCTATGGCTGTCCTGTGGAAGGCGCTCCGGGAAAGTCGCACGATGTTTGCCGCTAGCATAGCACGGCACAATCGATACGATCAAAAAACTTTAACTTGCCGGAATAATCCGAATTTTTTACCACGAGCTGCCGAAAACAAACATTGACGACATCTGCGAGGATCAAGTATTCCCGATTGCCGGCAAAAGTGGCCGTCATCAGGAGCATCAACTCCTCCAGTTTGCTACCTCTGTACGGACGCTGTCAGCACGATGCCGACTTGTCGTCCGCAACTTGAGTTGTAGATGTTGGAAGACAACGGCTGGAACTTGCTTAGCCAAAGTGAGTCGGCTGTGGAAAGAGCCGTGGAATGCGGCAACAGTGTATTGTTCGCACACGGCCGGACAACCGGTTACTCACCATCGCGGAGAAGGAGTGTCGCGTTGAGTCAGGAAATCTCAAAACGGAAGCGGCTTTGGCTGAAACGGATTCTCAGCGGTCGAGCTGCGAAGGCAATGTGGCTTGCCCCTGCTTTCTTCTCACCTCTGCTGTTACCAACTCAGCCAGGCGACTTGGCGATTGGACAGCAGCCGCCGGTGGAACAAGTCAGTGCACAATCTCCTATCGCTCCAGACGCGGGTTTCGTACTGGGATGGTTGGAGCATGCATCACAGCAGATTGGCCAAGGTGATTCAGGCGGAGCTGCTCGAGCTTTCGCCGAAGCCTTACGGGGTCGGCAATTGCTGGGTAGCAAGAACCCGAATGTGGAATCTCGGCTGAAAGAAGTTGAGCAAGTTCTGCTTGGCAAGGGTATGACGAAGCAGCAGATTGTGGACGCAATCTCGGGCTTGGGTCCGGTTGCTGCAGCGCCAACGCCGGCAAAAATCGAAGCCAAGGCTGCTGCTGACGCAGCGATGCCAGCGCTTCCGAATTTGAATGCGAACAATGCTGTGACTGTGACCGATCCGATGGCAGCAACGCCAGCGGTGACCCAAGCAGTTGCCTTGCCGAATGTGGCTGGAAACGCTGTGGCCACCGGAGTCTACATGCCCGGCCAGGACGCGACGCGTATGCAGCAAGCCAGCCAGGTAGAGCCTGCAGCACCCACTGCACAAGTTCCTGAACCTGAAGCCACTTCGACCGGCGAGACTCTCTACCGACAGGGCTTGGAAGCTCTCGGTAGCGGAGATCGTGACCAAGCCTATGAGTTGTTCCTTCGCGCTTGGGAATACCAGGGCGAGATGGATGTTGTCATTCGTAACCAACTCAAAGACAAGTTGGTGGGAATGCAGTCGACCAATCTCCGCAGCCAGCCCAGTTCCAGCCCTGCACTAGCTCAGGTCTCGCAAGAAGAATTGGCCATGCGGCAGCGGATGATGAGCGAAGTTACTACCGAGATTGCAGCCGCGGAGGCCAATCGCGAGGTAGAGCCGCAGGTCGTCGCCGAACGCCTACAAACCTTGCGAACACGCGTTTCGCAGGCGAACCTGGATGCCGGTACGCGAAAGCAACTACTGACAATTGTCGATCGTCAGATTACCGCACACCAGATCTACATGAACCAAAATCGCGCAGCCATTGACCAGAATCTGCGCAATCAACAAATCGAAGAGCAGATCGCTCTCGACCAAGAGCAGCAGACAAAGATCGATCAACAAGTCGCTTCATTGGTCGAGACCTACAACGATCTGTATGACAAGGGCGACTTCCTGGAAGCCGAAATGGTGGCCAAGCAAGTCGGTGCGCTCAAGCGTAATTCCACGATCGCTCGCCTGCTCATCGCCAACGCTCGAAACGCTCGTCGCATTGGTGAGTATGAAGCGATTCGCGAGTCACGTGAGGACATCTTCATCGATGTCATGAACGATGTGGACCGCGCAGCTCTGGGCGGAGCCTTGACGGACGCCCAGCCACTGATTTTTGACGCCAAGCGTTGGGAGGAAGTCACCAAGAATCGCGCTCGTCAAGTGCGTGAATCCGAGCAGGGCATGTCTCCCGCCGAACAGCGGATCTGGCAACAGCTGAAACAACCAGTTCTGGTCGATTTCACCCAGCGTCCATTGGCTGAAGTCGCCAGCACTCTGAGCGACATGACGGGAGTCATGATTCATATCGATGAAGCGGGCCTGGCTCTGGAAGGCTACACGCCTGATACGCCAGTCACGCTGAGCCTGCCTTCGCAGATCTCCTTGCGAAGTGCCTTGAACCTGCTGCTAAACACCAAGAACATGGACTTCCAGGTTCGCAATGAAGTGCTGATGATCACCTCCGCCCGTAATACGGCTCAGGCTAATGTTCAACGAACCTACAGCGTGAAGGATCTGGTGATTCCGATCCCCAACTTCACCACGGACTACAACAGTGGAATGGCTGGAGCCTTGCGTCAGGCCTACGAGACGATCGGTCGCGGACTGCTCGCTCAGAAGGGTCCTGCTCCTGGCTTGGCTGGAACGGTCGAGTTGGCTTCGGCCTCCATGAACCCCAACTCGCCAGCCCTTGGACAGATCAACCCCTTGGCGGGCGGCAACCTGCCTCCACAGCTAGGCGGTGGATTTGGACTGGGCGGAAGCACGGGTCCTGTGATGGGCAGTCCCATGATGGGTGGAGCTCCGATGTCGATGGGTTCCCCGGGAGCCATCGGTGGTGGTGCGGCCATGGCTGACTTCGACACCTTGATCAACCTGATTCAACAGACGATCGATCCCGACTCATGGTTGGCGAACGGTGGTACCAGCACGCTGTTACCTTACCCATCCAACCTGTCGCTGGTGGTCAGTGCCCCCCAAACAACGCACGAGAAAATTACCGACCTACTTGAATCTCTGCGACGTCTGCAGGATCTGCAAGTGACCATCGAAGTGAAATTCATCACCTTGAACGACAACTTCTTCGAGCGTATCGGCGTCGACTTCGACCTGCGAATCGATGACAACGTGCGTGACCTTCCACTGGACGACCAGGGCCCAAGTACGACCATCGGCTTGAGCGGTGCCTTTGATCCGGCATCCGGAGTCATTCCGCTGACCGCAGACTTTGACATTGCCTTGACGCAGAATAGCTTCGACAGCGCGGTACCAGCCTTCGGTGGCTTTGACCAGTCCGCTGGAGCCAGCATCGGCTTCGCGATCCTGAGCGACTTGGAGATGTTCTTCTTCATGAACGCGGCTCAAGGCGACCAGCGAACCAACGTCTTGCAAGCTCCACGGGTAACCATGTTCGACGGTCAGTTTGCTTCCATCACGGATACGATTCAGCGACCCTTTGTAACCAGCTTGATTCCGGTTGTCGGTGACTTCGCCGTCGCACAACAACCCGTAATCGTCGTGCTCAACGAAGGAACGGTACTCAACGTGCAAGCCACGGTATCTCCCGACAAACGCTTCGTACGCTTGACATTGAATCCTTCGTTCTCACAGATTGACCGTGTGGACACCTTTACCTTCGAAGGTACACGTACCACTCGCAGCGGCTCCAACGTGCTGGATCCTGACGGAAATCTGACTGGAGAAACGGACGACCAAGAAGAGATCATTGCCGGTACTACGGTTCAGCAACCCAGCTTTGCTTCCACCAACATCTCGACAACGGTCAGCGTTCCAGACGGTGGAACCATCCTGTTGGGCGGCATCAAGCGGATGCGAGAAGGCCGTATCGAGCGAGGCGTGCCGATTTTGAGCAAGATTCCTTATGTCAACCGACTCTTCAAGAACACGGCCATCGGTCGCGAAACCAGCACCCTGATGATGACCGTCACACCTCGGATCATCATCCAGGAAGAAGAAGAGCAAAAGTATGGAATCGCTCCTTAGCACATCCCGCTAGCGGCCAATGCTAGCAGATAAAAGCACGATCTCCTTTCGGGCCCCTATCGCTGACATGGCGGTAGGGGCCTGTTTTCGTTTTGGCTTCTGCAGACTGTTTTGCCTTGTTCCCGGTTGAATTGCCCTGGTAGCATTCGCCATAATGCGGCCTCGGGCTCTCAAATCATAGCCGGATGGATTCGCCGGGGCGGATAAGACATGGATGTAGTTCTAGAAGATGGACCTTTCACCGATTTCGGCTCGGATTCTCTACTCCCATTTCGTCGCCAAGGTTTGCAATCCGTCGAATCGGCTGACCAATCCGAATTGCGGATGCTCGTACGACGCTTCGTTCCGCGCGAGCCCGGTGTCTACGGCATGCTGGATGCCTTGGGGAGGCTGATTTACGTTGGCAAATCGAAAATGCTCCGCAATCGTTTGCTGAGTTATTTTCTTCCCAACAATGAAGAGGACAAATCTGGCCGCATCCGGCAATCGACTCGTAGCATCGTTTGGGAAGAGCAACCCAGCGAGTTTGCGGCGTTGCTTCGAGAGCAATATTTGATTCGTCAGTTTCAACCGCGTTTCAATGTTCAAGGCATTCCGCGTCGCCAGCAACCCGTCTACATCTGTTTGGGTCGAGGTCCAGCCGAACAGCTGTATACATCCAAGCAATGCGATCCCAAAGCCGTGTTCAGCTTGGGCCCCCTAACAGGCGTTGCTCGTGCCAATCGCGCGGTGGAGATACTGAACCGCGTTTTCGGACTGAGAGACTGCAGCAGCAAACAAGCCTGTAGTTTCACTGAGCAACTGTCCTTGTTCGACATTTCACCTCGCCCAGGCTGCATCCGTCTGGAACTCGCCACTTGTCTCGGACCCTGCATTTCAGCCTGCTCGCGCAAAGCCTACGAGCAGCAGGTCCAGCGCGCGCGCGGGTTTTTGTCCGGCAGTTATGATGAACCTTTGAATCAATTGCGGGAGCAACTACATCGAGCCGCGGCCCGCTTACACTTTGAGCGAGCCGCCGTGCTCCGAGACGATTTGAAGGCCATTGAGTGGCTCTTCCGTCGGGCCGTCGATGTTGCCAACGCGAGAGAAAAATACACTTTCGTTTACCCCGTACAATCACAGAGCGAATCCAAGAGGCGCGAAGTCTGGTATCTGATTCGTCACGGTGTGATCGAAGGCGCGCTGGCCGCGCCCAGAAACCAGCGTCAACTGCATCAACGGCAACAGCAATTACATAGATGGCTGGAATCGGGGAATTCCATCGGAACAAAATTTGTCCCTCGTCCGGAAACGCTGGCATTGGTTAGCAGTTGGTTTCGCAAATACCGTCAGGAACTCAAAAGCGTCTTCCTTCCTCCCCATCTCCCCCTAACCGCAAACTCAGGCTCATCGCACCATTCGATTGGTGAATCCGATTCGCGTCGCGCACGACCTTCCCGAAGCGTGGCCTCTTAGGACTTGTTGTCGCTCGCCGACCTGCGCGCGAGCCCCGCAAAGTCTAGCCACTTTGCGTTTTCGTCAGTCGGCTGAACGTCCGCCGCAAATTCCCCGACGGTGTCATGTGGTGCAAGGTGCATCCTGTCCGATCATGCATGGTGCGGATATGCACCGAGGCCTGGATGGATCATTGGATAGGATCGCGAACTCCCGTTCGCGTTTTGTGGCATCGACTGCAAATATTCGTGGTGATCGACACGCTAGCAAAGAAACCATGTAACAGAGAACCTGTATTCCACTGGGCTTTGTCTCGAAACAGAGTGACCCGATTCTGCGAATCGGGTCTACTTCGAGTCGTCAGCTAGCAGAGCTGTTCCAGCATGCTCTGAGACGAGGCATAGCCGTCGAATCGTAGCGTCAGGGCAAACGGTATGAGACGCGTTGTATAGGGTATTGTGAATGCCTTCAAAGAGCTATCGAGGTTGGATGGCGGCCTTCGGCTCGTCGGCCGTGCTAACCATAGTCCTGCTGTCGGTGCAGCGATACGTTAGTTCGCTGCCTCTGCAGGAGCCACCCTCCCAACCTTTGGCAACGCCGTTCCGGACAGCGGATGGTGTTCGACTGGATGTTGATCCAAGCGTGGCTCAAGCCATTGCCCCAGCTTCTGAAAACCCTGTCGCGACGCTCGTGCGAGGCAGTGCGGATGATCAGCCACTGCAACAAGTATCCAGCTTTCTGCGTCGACCGCCAGAACCTGCTACGGATGTCGTGCTGTTTGCTCCGGTCGCTCAGCAAGAATTCATCGAGCTGCCGTTACATACCAATCGCAATGGCATTACGTATTTGATGGATACGTTTGACGAGGCCTTCGCACGTCCCATACGCGCCGTGAGCGGGCAGATATCCGTCGCCGATAGCCTGCACGAGGATATCGATCTCGAGCCCCAGCTGAAAGTTCCACCACCGGTAGGACTCAGACAGAAACTGCCTCAGGTAGCCGCCTTGAATGAGCAATTCACGACGCTGCGTGCAATGCTCCAATCGCGTCTTGCTTCCAGGCCAATGGACACGCATTACATTCGCAGCATGCCGACAGTCGGCTTGGAACCGCCGTCGTTGCAAGCTCCTAGCGAATATCCGCATGCCGTGGATGAATGGCTGGTCGCTTGCCAAACATTGTTGAAGCAGATCACGCAGGAGATTGGGCTGACGCATCAAGAAAGCCCATCGGCGCTGCAGGAACTGACAGCCTTTGCCACTCAAGCCAAGACGATTGCCGATAGTCTCTCCGATTATGAGTTGGCGGCATATATCATGCAGATCTCATATTCGCTGCGCAAAAGGGCGGAAATCTGGAGCTCGATTCACGAAGGCCTGGACGCCACTTCTGTGGGCTTATCCACCCCACGTACCGCCGGCCCGGCAGCTGAAGAACTACTGGCAAGTATTCAAGCCGCGCAGCATCGCGTTGATCAGACGGGCGACAGCCAAGGCTGGAACACCTTTCTGCTGCTGGATGAACTGGCGGACTGGGCCCAGAGTGATCAGGCAACTTGGGCCGCAGATGCGGAGTTGCCACAGCTGTGCAAAGCGCGACTGCAATCTACACAGCTCAGTAAAGCCCAAAGCCAATTTCTGCTGGAACCAGAATTCCAACAGTTGTCCGCGCATTTGACAGCTTGGGGCAGGGGGCCCGTTGATTATCGCGAGTTGCTCTCCCATGTGGAATCACTGGAAGTGGATCCCATTAGCCGTATTGGCACTGATATTGCCGACTCGATTCAGGTCTTGCGGCTGTCCGATGATGCGGGTCAGCAAGCTGTTGGTCAGCAGATGGAAGCTCATTATCGCAATGCGAATCTGCGACTGTCGGTGACCGCCGATCTTCTCGAGAGATTTCTTCCCGAGGCGGAACACGAAGTCCGTCCTATCCGCAAGCGGATTCTGGGAGCGGATACCCGTGGTAGCAGCCGAGTACAAACAGACCTCCGCATGAAGTTGATACCCGATGACTCCGCGTGGCACGTGGATTTGGAAGTCTTTGGCGACCTGCTGAGCAACACACGTTCCAGCAAGGGACCGGCCACCTTCCACAGTACCTCGCAGGCGGAAGTTCAAACCCACCGCTACCTGCGACTCGATCCGCAGGGCTACGAGATATCATCGCATCCGGCCAGTGTGCAATCACGCGATTATCTGAGAAAGATGAGCACCACCTACGATGGCTTCCCCGTCCTGGGAAACTTCGTGCGTTTAATTGCACAAGAGCAGTTCAATCAGAAGCGAGGTCTCGCTCAGAGACTGACCAAACGCATGATTGTGCAAGAAACCGATGCGGAACTGGATCGCCGACTTCAGGAAGCCGCGCGGGAGGCGGAAAAAGAGATCACTCAGCGTTTGATCGGTCCGCTGGAGCGACTTCAGTTGAACCCCACCGTGATGTCCATGAGCACCACGGATTCACGCCTGACGATTCGCTACCGAGTGGCAAACACATCGCAATTGGCGGGATTTACAGCTCGCCCCCGGGCGCCCAGCGAATCCTTGCTGAGCATGCAAGTGCACCAGTCGGCAATCAACAACGCGATTTCGCAGCTCGGACTCAGTGGCCGTACTTGGACATTGTCCGAACTTGCGGAACACCTGGGCAAGATTCTTGGGCAGCCCAACTGGGAAGCTCCCGAAGATGTTAGCGATGTCACCATCCGCTTTGCCGACACCCGTCCGATAACAGTCGAGATGAAGGATGGTCAGCTGCGACTGACTCTGCGGATCGCGGAGCTCAGTCAAGCCAGTCGAAGATTGGATATTCGGCAGTTTCTGGTAAGCTCGAATTACATTCCCGTTGCGGAAGGTCTCGACGCGACTTTGGTTCGCGACGGAGTGGTGGAAATCGTCACCAGCCGACGGAAGGACCGTGTACCGCTGAGATTCATCTTTGCAAAAATCTTCGTTTCCCATCCGGAAGTGCCATTGATCAGTGAGAGCTGGCAGGCCGATGAGAGAGCCCATGATTTGGCTGTATCGCAACTGGACATTCGAGACGGATGGTTGGCAGTCGCGATTGCCCCAGCCGACTCAGCCCAGGCGGCAGAAGTTGCAGCCAAAGCTCGATTGCTGAAGATGCAGTAGCGTGGCTTCAGCTCAACAAACGCTCGAACCAGGCAGATTAGATCGAGCCACCTCGTATCAAGCCACGTGTTCGATCCGCTACGTGAGATCGCCTTTAGCAACTGCCGCCAGACGACGAGCGAGTACTCTATTTCCAGTGCAAGCCGTAGATCGTGGTTTCCGAAGTTGTGGTAAGTGTCAACAACAGATCCTGTCCGCTGGCGATAGCCGAAAATCCCACGAAGGGACGACTTGGTCGGAAATGATCGGTCAATCCATCGGCCCGTAGGATGTGAATGGTGCCATCGACGCCTGCCTGAAACCAAGTCACCATACCGGTGTTTGGATCGCGAGCCACGCTCGCCAGATCTGTTTCCAAGCTTCGCGGGTTGATGGGCATGCGACAATGCCATTTCTGCTGAAATGCATCGTCGAGTAGGAACACGGCGGGTTCATCCTGTGCCAGCCACCCATGAGCCAGAGTCCACGTAGAGCTGGAGTCCGACCACGAACTCCATGGGCCTTTGGCGGGTTGAAACAACAATTTTCGCTCCTCGGCTGAGTTAGCTTCCGAGCCATTCAGCGAAAAGGAGACGGCAGTGCCGCGGGGCTTAACAACCGAATCGTCCGATAGCTGAAGCGGCTCGACACGGCGATCCTCCAGGATGACCAAACCTGCATTGGAGTTCGCGCCTGATGCAACTGGAAGCTGAATTAAGGCCAAAGGTTTGGAAGGGCAGCGGCCGCTCAATTGCTCTCGGTCTCTCGGATCCAAAAGAATCAACTCGTCTTCCGAGGTGATGGCTGCCAGCCTCGCGGGCTCTCCTTCTTCTATGCTCAACCAGCGAACATCGACCAGGTCCATATCTTCGCGGAGCTGCAGCTTACTGGACTGTTGTTGCTGCAGATCATAAATTTCGATGCAGGCGCCACCTGGAACGCAGAGAGCCAGGTAGCGGCTGCTTGGGCTGACAAGCAACCTTCCTATATCGCGCCCCTTCCAATCCGTTTGATATTCTTGCCGCAGGCGGGCTCCGCCAGGTGAGAGCTCGTATTGTCCCAGGCTACCATCGACGTGCAGAATCCACAGCATATAGTCCGCACCCACGGCAACCTGCGCTACGGAGCCCGAATGTCGAATGCGGTGCCGCTCAGACAAATCAGCGACCACTGGGGGATAGTGATTCAATTGCATGAACTCCGCCGAAGGCATTTGGCGCGCAGATTCTGCGTTCGCACGTTGCGCAGTCAAACCATCGATGGAAGTCGCCAAGCGGATACTGGCTCGCATGCGACGCTCCAAGTAGACAGCCTCCTGAGCCAGCGAAGCAGCCAGATCCTCACCATCGCAGATGCGTTTTAGAAAAGCCGGAAGTACCTGGCTCAGGTAGGGATTGGATTGAGTCTCACGCAGCTGAATGCGGTGATTGGCATCGAGAACGATCAGGCTGGGCGCCTCGTGTATCTGAAAAAGATCTCTGCCTAGCGCCTCACGATCAATGGCCAAATCTGCTGGCAACTGCCACGCGGAAACGAGTGAGTCAAAAGTGTGCCCCTCGGGTGGATCAGGTTCGGCCCAGATTGGAATCAACTGTACGGCTTCCTTCAACTGAGGATCTTGGAGGATGATCCGCTGCATCTCCGCCAACTGCCCGGCAGCCTGACGGCACGAGGGATGGTCGGCCAACCAAACCAAGACCGCTGCCTTGACCTTGCTCCCCGTTTCGTTGGATTGAAAGACCAACTTTCCGTCAGGAGCTCGAAGCATAAAGGCGGGCACTCGCTCCCCCAAGTACTCGGTATCCGGATGCGGAATGGGCTGAACGAAGTGGTTCACCAGTAGATCATCGTCGCCAACCGCAACTTCGAAGTGCTTCCAATCGGGCTCGCGATTCAGGCGGATATCCTCGAATTCGATACTCAGGCTGGCATTGGCAATCTGAACCTCGGCGAACATTTCCGCAGGCAGGTTCTCTTGGGGTAGGTCAAGTCGCCGCAGAAGCATGGACGCTCGATCGATATACAGTCGATAGCTGCGACCCGCGCGTTCAACGTGAATCACGTGGCAGGGTGTACCATCGATTTTCTCCTCCGCTTCAAATTTCAAGGCGGTCGCCTGCTCCACCAGGCCTTGCAGAGGATGGCTGGCCAGCAACATGTCCAACTGCGGGGGAAAACCACCCAAGCCCGCTGCCAGTCCTTGGGCTAAGGCAGGTTCCGCGAGCAACCAATCGAAGTCACAGACTTTTGGAATCGCTCGACTCAGCACCTGTGATGCTGGGGCCAGATCCTCGCGGTCAATCCGCAGCCTCCATCGACCCTGGCTTGGTCCTCCGCGCACGGAGTAAACATGCAGAGCAAGCGGACCATCCTGCTGCCAGGCGATACTCATGGGCGCGCGATCCTCCATCGGCTGACCGTCCATCACATATCGCAGCCTGACATAGGCTCGGTCTTCGTAGCTCGACAATCGCTGATAGGCCGCGATGCAGCGATCGATGACCTTTCGCGGCGAAGCATTGGATTCCTCGCTTCCGACGGATCCATGTGAGCCTTCCGCGCGAGAACGAACCCATTCATCCGTTCGATCACATGCAGCGAAACCAAGGCACAGGCATGCGATCCAGATGAACCTGGGAATCGCAGATGGGTACCATCCTAAAAGCCCACGGCGGCGAGCCTGATTGGCTCCAACTGGGAATACGGATTCGCTATCTCTTAACCGGGGATAATTATGCATGGACGCTTCGATTCGCTGATGGACACCTCACCAAATGCGGCACATTGGCGTAAGATGACCTATCCGCGCAACGTCTCCGCGGTTGGCTGCATACCAAAACCCGCTTTGAGTGGCAACGTGAACCTGCTCCGCTCTC
>JANSWS010000447.1 GCA_024743355.1 bacterium | reverse complement strand
TTTACCATGGCCACGGCCACTTCCTGTGCCACTGCCAGTTTTGCGCTCTTTCTGGCTTCCGTCTGTCGCAGTCGCAATCAGCTGCATGCCGTGTCTCTAGTGGTTGTGCTTGGAATGTCCGCCTTGGGTGGGAGCATGATTCCCCGTTATTTGATGAGTGATTCCATGCAACGCTTGGGACAGTTCACCTTCAATGGTTGGGCCTTGGACGGATTTAAAAAGATTTTCTGGTATGACCAGCCGCTGTCTGCAATTCGAACGGAGGTGGTGGTGCTGATGGTAATTGCCATCGTGTTGGGCTTCTTGGCCAGTCTGCTTGTGAAAAGATGGAATATCGCGTGAGTGCTCTTAGATCCACTGGCTCCGAATTACAGAAGCGGTTTTCTACTGCCGGCATGCTAAGCATCCTGGCGCTGTTGCCCCTACTGGTCGCCTGTCGCTTGCCGAAGCGAGATAACTTCGAATTGCCGGAAGCCGCGGAAGCGGTGAATCGTTTGGACGCGGAGGGTAACGTGGATACACAGGCAACCGAAGCTGCTGATATCCCGACCACGACTTCGGAAGCGATAGCCCCGACGGAACTCAAAGCTCCGACCATGCCGGCAACTCCCGCTGAGCCTGTAACGCCCCGAGCAAGCCCCATGGACAGCACATTTCCAGACACCGATTCTTTGGTTCCCGTTGAGTTGGATCTTCCGCCACCAGCCCAAGCCGGGCCCCCAAGCGAGCCCGCGGAGGCTAGCGGAAACGCGGCGGCAGCAGTGCCGGTTGAACAGCAAAAGAACGACACGCTGAGCGTGGCTGTTTCTGGAGTGGAGCCCAATCGGGGACCCGTCCGTATCGCAGTCTTCACTTCGGCTGCACAGTTCCCAGATCATCAAAGTGCCGTGACGAAATCGGTGCTGCCAAGTTCCGCGGCGACGATTCAGGGCGAAATCGACGGCGTCTCTGCCGGACCGGTCGCCTTGGCAGTCTATCAAGACTTGAACAATGATGGAGAACTGAATCGATCTTCTTTCGGCATTCCGGTGGAGCCCTATGGTTTTTCCAACGATGCCCGCGGACAAATGGGGCCCCCCAGTTTTACCGACGCCCAGGTACAGGCGGGACCGAATTCTCCGGTTATTCCGATCTCGCTAACGAAGCTAAAGTTCTAAAGCCGAAGAATCCTCTAACCACTTCTCCGCCTGAAAGTGGTTGTCAAACTCAGTCCAAGCCATTTGCAGGCATTTGGGGTGTCTCTTGAGACCGCCTTTGATTCGCGGAGAGAATCTACAGTTCGGATCATGGAAGACAAATTGAGCAGTCATATACCGACACAGGGTTGGGATGCAGTGGTCTTGCTGCACGGATTGTTTGCCACCCGCCGCAGCATGCGCAAGGCACAAAGTCTGCTGGAACACAACGGATATCTAGCCATCAACTGGGGCTATTCCACATTCCGCAAGACCATTGATTGCCATGCCGACTCCTTGCTTCCAATTCTTCGCCGGTTATCTCAAGACGAGCATATCCGGTCGATTAATTTCCTGGCCCATAGCTTCGGAAGTATTATCCTGCGCTACGCGTTGCAGCTCGAGTCCATCGCCAAAACGCGGCGTGCGGTGATGTTGGCACCACCCAACTCGGGATCCCCATTGGCAAAATATTCCGTCGGTCCTTTCGCGAGGCTGTTCCCGATCATCGGTCAGATCTCGGAAGCCCCGGACAGTCTACCCAATCGATTGCGGCCCCCTGGCGATTTGGACGTTGGTATTATCGCGGCTTCATCGGACTTTATCGTGCGGGTGCGGAATACTTTTTTGCAGACTCAGTCCGACCACTGCGTGGTACCGTCCACGCATTTTGAATTGCCCAATCACGAAGGGGCCTTGGCAAAGTCAATTCAGTTCCTGACCAATGGCTGCTTTGAACGACCGGTAACCCACCTGAAACCTGCAGTAGCTATGATGCCTGTGGCAGCCTAGCGGGATATCATTCCTGCAACGTCACCGGAGTCGCAAGGGGCTTTTCAGATCCCGCGGCATGCAAAACGTGTCGGTGCCATTCGTTTCCGAGGGTATCCAAGTGCTTCAAGAGTAGTCGCCGAGCCTCCGCAGTTCCAGCAAGCTCGATCTCCAGATAACCTCCGTCGACACGCAGAAATTGATGTACTGCGGGATCAAAGTTCTCTTGCTTCCACCCACCAGCATGGCGATCACTGGCCGGTCCCACCGAGAATTCATGCAGTCCGGTTTCGGGATCGATGCTATGGTACTGCCAGTGCCTGTCGCCGCAAACGCTGACCGTGTTGGGGTGGGCGGCGAGTAACTTTCGAATCTGGCTGCCTTCCGTCTGAAAGGCACGATTGGAGTGATTGTCGCGCTTATTCTCGCGATCGGGTCCGACCAGAGGTGTGGGAGAGATAACCACTTTGAACTCCGCCGTAGACGCCTCTAACGAGTGTTTCAGCCAAACTTTCTGCTGCTCACCCCAGATGGTCTTTTGAGGTCCGTCACTGGCTGTGTTGGGACTTCGAAAGTCACGACCTTCCATCAGCCACAGCTGCAATTCAGGACCCACGCGGATCGTGCGATAGGCCGGCTGCGGCAGTCCAGTCTGTTGCGCAAAAATCTGTTGCCCAAGCTCGAAACTGAAATCGTCCGTCCAGTCTTGCCGATTACCCGGCCAGCTGTCGTCTACGTAGGTGTCGTGATCGTCCTTTAAGAAGAAGCTGGGGACGCGACGGTGAAACTCGATCAGGGTTGGCAAGGAGTAAGTCCGCTGCCAATGGTACTCGGCCAACTCCTTGGAACGAGCCAGGCGATCGTAATAGACCACATCTCCGGCCATGACAAATGCATCCGTTTTTCTGGCCAGAATGGTCCGGTACATATCGAACCCGTGAGGTCCGTCGCGATCCACAAAGCCTTGGCAGGTGGCGACGGCCAATTTGAAATTGGCTGGGCTGTCTGTTGCAGGCAGCGTCTTAAAGGATCCGCTGAGAGTGGAACTAGGATTCCGCGCCTGCGGGGCGCGGGCCTCGGTTCGTACTTCATAGGCAGTTGCCGGCTCCAAGTCGGTAATCGGAATGAGTGCCGAATAGTCGCTGGACTCATCCACGGCTTGCCATTCCGAAAATCGATATGTCGAGGTTCCCGTCTGGCGAATGCCGGCGCGAACTTCGGCAGCTACGCCCGGTACGGCGAAACGCAATCCGGCAACGCCGGACTCAGGCAAGATGACGCCACTGCTGCGTTTTCCATCGGATATGGAGAACTTGACTTCAGGCAAATCCGCCAAATTGGCCAGCGGCCATCTTGTCGCCCTGACCCATAGCGTGGCTTGCTGAGGTCCGACCTCCACAATCCGCATGCCCGTGGCCTGCTGAGGTTCGGGAGCGCTGTCCACCAAGAGTTCGGTCGAAAGTGGAGCCAATTCCGTGTTATGTACCGAGTAGCGAGAGGTTACTAGCTGTTTGAGATCATCCAACCTGAAAATCTGCAGTACGCCCGGCAAGCAGGCCGCCAGCTGCGCGTCAGTGGGATAAGCGTCCAAATGGATTGCCCGAACGTCGACCAGGGACCAGTCGGAAGCGAGGGCCGCCGCCAGGCAGATGAGCAAGGCTTCCCTGCCTGTGCCGGCCAATTCCACGGCTCGCTGATTGTTCTCGGCAATCCACTTCAGTGAAGCCAGAAAATCTGCCAGGGCTTGCTGTTCCGGCGTCTGGCCCAGCAAGTAGAAACGACGGACCAGTTGGTTGCGAGCCTTTACCGATGCATTCCCCTGACTCCAGCCGCCGGAGTGCCAGGCGGCCCCTCGCCATCGAACAAAGTAATGGCGTCGCCCGGGGAAGGACTCAATGCGTTGGCGGATGGATGGCGAGTCCATCAGTGCATCCAATTCGGAAACGGTCATCTGCGGGTGGATTCGGTCTTCCGATAACCAGAGATGGAGCAAGGGTGGCGACTCGTCTTCCGCGCTGTTTCCGCTGTCGGGTGACCACTGCAGAATGTGCAGACTGTCCGCTTCGGCTTCACGCAGTAAAGAGGCGACTCCCTGCTGCAGATCGCTGTGGAGCCATTCGACAAACTCCACATCTTGTGGCATGCGGAGCACTCCGCGATCCACCAATTTCGGCAGCCACACCGATTGCCAGTCCCCCTGCACGTCTTGGCTCTTGCTGGCTACGGGAGCGAAGTTGGCACCCACCGAGTCGACTTGCTGGTCAGCGGGCAGTTCATGCACAAAGACGGCTAGCTGCGAGGGCTCGATTTCTTTCTTGGCGGGTTGATCGACTGAGACATCTTGATCGGTCAGGTGCTTGAGCAACCAACGGAAGGCGGGCACGCGCAGCTCTTGAGTGTCTTGATGCGGACCGGGCGTGATGACTAGACCATAGTTGTTCGATGCATCCAAACGCTCGTACAGATCGCGGAGCTGTGCATCGATGCGAAGTACGCCGCTCAAGGGGAAAATCGAATCGCTATCGGAATTCTCCAGCAGCAGAGCCCGTGGGGCCAGCAAGGCCGCCAGTTTCGCGTAATCCCAGCCAAAATAGTTTTCGAAGTACATGCAATCGCAATGTCCTTCAACACAACCACCCAGCACATGATCTTCCAGGTCGGTGATGCCCGCCACCGGAACCGCCACTCGAATGCGGTCGTCCAAGGCCGCCGCAAACCAGCTGTAGGCACCTCCACCGCTGCGACCGGTGATGCCAATACGTTTGCGGTCAACGTAAGGCAATGCGCATAACAAATCGATGCCACGAATCGTATTCCAGGTTTCGACGCCCGCAGGAGTGAAGCCCTGCGATATCCAATCCCATCTTCCAAGCTTATAGGTGCCATGATGCTCTCCATGGAACTCGCCTAGCTGAGTGGTATCAATCGTCAGACACACAACGCCGTGCCTGGCCAGCCACAGGCCATGATGTTGGTAGTTGGTCTTGTTTCCCAATAGTTTTCCATGATCTGTGACGCGAGCGTGGCCGCACACGTAGAGGACCGCCGGCCAGCCCGCTTCGGGAGGCTCGCCCGTTGGTCGATACAAATTGGCTGTCACGTACAATCCAGGCCGTGATTGGTAGTGCAGGCGATCAACCGACACTCCATCCAACTCGATCGAGCCAACCCACGTCGGGTGCATCTCGGTGCGCTGAAGATCCTGTGGAAAGCCCAACATGCTTCGCAACTCGCTTCGCCACTGTCGCTGCTTCTCTTGCCAGTTCTCTAGCGTTACGGATTCCAGATCGCGGCGCGTTGCCTCGGCCAGCTGCTGCACGCGATCTTCAAAGAAAGCCAGGGCTTCTGGAGCCAGATTGGTTCTTTGACCGCAGACCCAAGCGGGATCTAAGCTGCCGCACAGGCAGCTGATGACTGCCAATAGAGGCCATTTCACAAGACGTGAAGAAGGAATGCGGAAAGAAGTTGGGACCATGGCAGTCAACCTCAGGGAGTAACGGCGGGGCCGAACAGGGGTGGGTGTTTGCGGGAAGTCCATTGTAACGCTATGCGTTAGCCACCGTGGAAGATTGCCAGAATGTCGGACAGGCTACCGGCGATTCAGAATCAATGCCGAATCGGGGATAATCAGCGGTCCGCTCACGTGCCCCATGCGGACGCGCGCATCAGGCCGAGCGAAACGCCTGTCGGGCCTCTTGTATCCAGGGGATGCGTCCAGACTGGGCGGATTGGCCGGCCTGGCGCTGAAGCTCCGCGTCGGTCAGCCAGTAGGCTTTCTGGGAATCGACAACTCGCAGGCGTCCGTTGTGCAGCTTCGCCAGATGTTCGATTCGCGGACGATTGCTATAAGTCATGACGAGATAGTTGTCTTCAACCTGCAACGATTTAACAAACCACAGTGAGGCATCGATCTTGAGTTCCGCAATCTGCAACAGCACTTTCACGGGCTTGGGCAGGTTGCCGAAGCGATCCTTGAGTTCATCCCGCATGTCGTCCAGTTCGCGAACATCAGCCACTCGACTCAGTCGGCGATAGATATCGATGCGGTCTCGTAACTCCGGAACATACTTCTCAGGCAAAAAGGCTTGTACCGGCAGGTCGACTTCGACGTCGATGGTCAGCTTAGGAGGCTGATGCGTGAGCTCACGCACCGCATTACCCAGAAGCTGGCAATAGAGTTCATAACCGATGGCGGCAATATGTCCGCTTTGCTGAGTGCCGAGCAAGTTGCCGGCGCCGCGAATCTCCAGATCGCGCATGGCAATGCCAAAACCAGC
>JANSWS010000460.1 GCA_024743355.1 bacterium | reverse complement strand
TCAGGTTGGAATCAAAGACTCGCACCTTTTTCCAATTCGCCTTGTTGTTTTCAATGAACTCGGTGTGCCGCGGGTGCACCTGATAAGCATCATGTGCGGCACGGTCCGTGAAGACCGTGTGTAGGCTGACATGGAATTGCTTGTCGTTAACTTCGCGACTCAGTTCTTCGTTGAGCCGTCCAGCGGCAAAGTATTCGAGCCCGGGGTGTTCGTCCAGAAAATGTTGACACTGCTGAAGTAGCTGATCAATCTTCTCTGGAGAGCTATCTTCCAGTTCGAAATAGACCATGTGGGCGATACGTTCACTCATTAATCGTCGTCTTCCGCCAAATCTCGATTCTCAAAACGCTTTTCTTCATCACGACGCTGCAAACCGGCCCGATCCATTAGCCCACGCCGCAGCACTTCTTCCAGTTGATCGTCGTCGGCGGGTGGCGGTCCAAAAGCCCCCAGCGCCTCCGGCGAGTACTCCATGGTAAAGGAATGCTTGGCAAAAGAAACCTTGGCACCTGGATCTAATCGTTTGCGGCTGATGCGGTATCCGTTGACTTTGGTCCCATTGCGGCTCCCCAAGTCCTTAAGAAACCAATAGCCTTCCTCCAAAGTCAGGCGAGCATGCTGTCCGGAGACATTTGAGAAACGCAGCACGATATCGCAATTCTCTCGCCTACCGATGATCAGACGCTTCTTTTTCAGTACGATGTTGTCCCCGCCGCCAGTGGGAACCAGTTCACCGAAATTGGATGCGTTATTTTCGAGCATTTGATTAGTTCACTTGAAACTGAAAGCAAATTTGCCCAACGGTTTCGACGGCCAAAAGTTCCGCATTTGAACCACCTGCCGGATTGGGTTGATTCTGCTACGATTACGATCGACCTGCCGTTCGCCCGAATTTGCCCAAATGTAGCGGTGCCGGGAAGTCCGATGTAACCGAACGACGCTTTATCCTTTCAGCCGTCATTTCCCGTTTACTCACTCTACGCTGCTGGCATCCCAACGTCAATTTTTGTGGGGGCACTGTGTCATCCGTACTTGCTAAGGTCGACTGGAAATCCCAGGGCTTTCGCTATTTCCCGCTCAAGTTGCACTACCAGCGTCTGTTTGCGACGCGTGTCCAAAAGATTAGCTTGGACGGAGGATTTACCTGTCCCAACGTGGACGGAACTGTTGCCATTGGCGGATGTACCTTCTGCGACAATCGTGCATTTAGCCCTAGCAGGAGAGTTCGCCGCGATGCCATTCAAGCTCAAATCGAGCGAGGAATCACCGGGCTTCGTCGGCGTTACAAATTAGAGAAGTTCATCGCTTATTTTCAGCCAGCCACGAACACTTACGGCCCCCTGGACAAGCTCAAGACGCTTTGGGATACGGCCCTTGAAGATCCACGTATTGTGGGACTGGTGGTTGGCACGCGGCCGGACTGTGTGCCTGATGAAGTTCTGGACCTGCTGGACGAGTATGCCCAGAAGACTTACGTTTCACTGGAGCTTGGCATCCAGACGATCCACGATGCCAGTCTTCACTGGATGAATCGCGGGCACGACCATGCGGTATCGATGGAGGCAATGCAGCGGGTCACTGATCGCGGTTTTGAAGTCAGTCTCCATGTAATGCTCGGTCTGCCAGGCGAGACGAGCGAAATGATGCTGCAAACCGCCGATCAGGTTGCCAAATGGAATCCGGCCGGTGTCAAGTTGCACAATTTGTACGCGGTCGAACGCACGCCTCTAGCCGACCAGGTCCGGGCGGGAGAAGTCCGACTGATGGAGCTGGCGGAGTACATTCAAATACTGGCGGATTTTATCGAGAGGCTTCCCGAACAGATCGTCATTGAGCGTATTTCGGGCGACGCTCCGCCAAAGAATCTTGTCGCACCGGAATGGTGCCTTCACAAGGGCTCCATCATTCGCTCGTTGACGGATGAACTCGTTCGGCGCGACTCCTATCAGGGCAAAAACTGTCGGATGCAGGGGCTGCCTCGCGAACCATCGTAGAGTGTGCAGCCGAAAAGTCTCGATTGCCGACTGAACCTTGCTGTAGCAATCAGGAACTGTCTGAGCCTGGTTTCTTGAGACCGGCGATTGCCTTCAATTCGATATCGCTCAAATAGCTTCCACGATCGAAGAAGGTGCGGGCTTGGACGTATTTTTCGGCGTAGGAACGCAGACCGCAAAGATGGACAATCCCGATAGGCCGCTGGACCAATTGACCATCCTGTACCGCGGCTGTGGGTGTGCAAAGCAGGTCGTTTACCCAGGCTGCAGGTCCGGCGCACAAGTGGTAGTTGTGAATTGCCTCGACGAGCCACGGCTGTCCAACAGAATACAAGACTCGATTAAGCGCTGTTTGCTCGGCCAGGTGCAAGCCGTCCGGCACTTGCGTGTAGTCTCTGCGATAAACGATCGGTAGTTGATTTCCCCAGTGCCGCCAAATCGGCGAACTCTGATGCATGGCGAACACGCCCGCGCCCAGCACCGGACGCCGAGCAAGCTGAACTCCCGCATCGCCGTAAATTGCGGTGTAAATCCGCTGCATATCCTGATGGAAGTTCTCGGCCCGAAAAAGCCAGCGATAATTAATGTCAATCAAGGGAGAGATGACAATGCAGTCTGGATTGCTAGCCGCCAATTCGTAATAGAGTTGGATAGAGGTTCCCAGCTGAACCCAGGTATCGGAATCAATCCACAGGTAAACTTCGCTGCCCGGAAAGACCGTCTTCATGAAGGGACGAAAAGCCATGGCAGCTATGTGTCGAGGCAGATGCTCCGTACGAAACGGAATGTGCTCTCTCACCTGTAGTGGAACCGTCTCGACTCCTTGCTCTTCCATCCAAGCCAAGGTCTCAAGACTGCAGCCAATATCCAGCAAACATAGGCGTTGACCAGCTTGTGGGAATCCGTGTGCCCGCAGCGAAAGTATGAGTCCTTTCGCCAAGGGTGCATAGGTTTCGTCGCAAGAGGTCACAATTGCCAGTTTGCTCATAGAGCCCTCCAGGGCCGGTAATCCTGTCGATCGAAAACGCATGACAGGCCGAACGCTATGGGACCTGCTTTCACTCTATTCGGCAGCGAGACGGAATCCCCCGCACGGAATCTCGCAGAACTTCATTCTGGTCAAGGCTTCCTTATCGTCAGAGCGTTGGCAGGCAGAGAAGACGGCGACAGCATAAGCAATTGCCCTTACATGCAACGCTGTGCAGCATTTTTGCATGGATTTAGAAGCACGAAGCGCCAGCAAGTGTGTACTCGATGGCGACCTAAACTCACTCGCTCGCGCGTCGTGCTGGTATTTTCGGGCGAGCCGCTCGACACAATATGCTGCACAGCGTTGCCTTACATGCAGAAACCGGCACTTGACGCGCTGCGTTGACCCAAGCTGCTCTCCCCCAGAATCGAAGCAGTTCGCCAAGTGAACGCTACAGTCTGGCTAGCTATTGGCGTTGGGGCAGCGTCTTGGAATGCCCCGATGAGGAATCGCGTCGCAAGGAACCAGGTTGCTCGAAGTCGACTTGCTAGGAAGCGTTTTGCTCAATCGGAACCGAGCCGGTCTCCGAGTACGGACCGCGGACTTTCACGTAACCTGAGATGGCTACGATCACGGCTGCCACCGCCAACATGATTGTTAACCAGCGGGAGCGATCTTTTCGAATGAACTCGAGCTTTGCGCTCTTGCCCACCAAAGCGGACGCAATAAAGAACACGAACAATGCCAAAAGAATTTTGGTGCCCACCAGTGCATGGTAAAGACCATCACCGCGATGCGCCTCCAGTGCCCGGAAGAAGTTGTAGAAGCCGCTGGCCAAAAAGAGGACGATGCCCATATGTACGGCTCGCTTCCAAATGCCAGTAACAGATTCAAGCAGCTTATCTTTCGCCTCATCCGGAATAGACTTCGATGCTGGCAGCAGCACCATCCAGATAAAGGCACTGCCTCCGACCAGCAGGATAGCCGTGGACACGTGGACGATTCGCGAGATAAGGTCGATGTAAAACATGTGCAGATCCGCGGGTGTCAATTATCAGAGAATTTAGGGGGGAACTCATCGTGGGATTGGGTGCAATTTCCGCCCCCAGTGTTCTTCAGCTGTTGCTCCATACAACGAAGCAGTATCCGACAGCGGATGTCAACATTGCGCTCTGCCAGTAACTGTTGCTTGATGGTAACAGGCAGGTTGAGTGCATAGGTTACGGTATCGGTCAGCACGCCCAAGGGCAGTTGCTGACCCACCAACTGCTGGAAGCTGGCTTGGGCGGCCGGACCACCCGGAACGAATTTAGAGAACAAGTCCTGCAATCGTTGTTGCAGATCGGATCGAGCTTCCGCAGATTCTTGGGGATAGTAGTCATCCAGAACTTCCACACGAGCAGTGCGAAACGGCTTGGTGTCTTCTATTTCCTCGATCAGTGTCGCCCGCTTCATGCCCACCAGAAGAATATTGTGACGACCATCCTCTGTGGGCGTGTGGGAAAGAATCTTACCAATGCACAGTGTGGAAGCAATGGAAGGCCTCTGCAAATACGACTCTTCCCAGCCCTTTTGGAGTAAGGCCATGGCAATGAGATGATCGTCCGTCAGCGCATCCCTGAGCATCTCACAATATCTAGGCTCGAATATGTGCAGCGGCTGAACCACATGAGGAAACAGCACCAGGTTTGGCAGTGGAAATAGCCTCACCACCCCGCTGAAATCCTCCGGCCAGCCCGCTGAGCCCCGCATTTCAGTCATTGAATCATTGCGGCCTTAATAAATGGATGATTTGAATAAGCGTCACTAAGGCAACTTCCTGCAGTTCGGCGTGAGGCATTCTGGTGAAAATTCCGCGGTCGGCAAATATGAGGTTTGAACCTGTTGGTCTGATGAAGTCGTCCAAGGCGTGTCATATCATAGAAGATGCGGCAAGCCATGTCTGTGCGTTCTGGCTACACTTCTGAATACCGATACAATAATCTCCGGTATCCGAAAATCGCAGTTGAGGGCGGTTAAGCTGTACTCGGTGACAATTGGCTTGAGATTTGGTAGGTTGCCGACACCCACTTTCGGATCGTGGGGTAATGCGACTGTTTTCTTGTGAGAATCCGCATGATTCTTTCCGGTACTGAGATTAAAAAGCGATTGGGCTCGGATATCCGCATTGACCCTTTCCAGGAATCTCAACTGAATACGAACGGGTACGACCTCACACTGCACAACGAGCTGCTTGTGTATGAGGAAGTTGTGCTCGATCTGAAGGAACCCAACCGCTACCGACGGATTGAAATTCCCCCGAGCGGGCTGGTGCTGAGCCCGAATCAGATTTATTTGGGACGTACGGTTGAGCACACGGAAACGCACGGGCTTGTGCCCATGGTCAAAGGTCGATCTTCCTTCGGCCGTTTGGGGTTGTTCGTGCATGCCACCTCAGGGTTTGGCGACGCCGGTTTTCGAGGCTACTGGACGCTGGAGATGTTTGCCGTACAGCCAATTCGCATCTACTCGGGTCTTCAAATTTGCCAGATCATTTACCACACGCTGCACGGCGAGGTGAACGAATACAAGTCCGATAAGTACCAAAACAATCGCGGAATTCAGCCCAGTTTGCTCTATCGGGAGTTTGGACGAACCGAGGATGATCAGCAACTGAAATTCGAATTTCCACCGCCCTAGTCGAGCGGCAGATGAATTCTTACCCTGAGCCACGCTCGCCAGAGAGTGGTCGACTTGCCCGTAGCCACGCTCGCCAGAGCGTGGGCGACTTCCCAGTAGCCACTCTCGCCAGAGAAACTATGCGGCGGTTGAGTTTGGGGGAAAAATCCGGCACACTCGTTGGGAATTGATTTAGCAATTTCACTTCCACAACGAGGTGCCGAACATGGCCAAGTTTATCATGGTTGGATGCGACTTACACGAC
>JANSWS010000242.1 GCA_024743355.1 bacterium | reverse complement strand
GGTACCAGGTGCTCCATAAAGCAGCAAAGGTTTTGAGGGACGGCGATAGGCATAGCGGTCAATGACGGCTGCCACCGTAGGGTCGGCAAATACCAAGTCTTGCACAGACCTTGGTCTATGACGTTCTGCGAATGTCATGGGTGTTCCTTTCAAGGGAATGAAGCATGCGCTGCGGGACATCGCTTTTGGCCCCGCAGCGTCAAAGAACTCACTCGGCTGGCACTTTGTGCTCACCATTCATCCGTGTGTGCGCACCGACAGCGGCAAACAGCTTGGGCGCAAAAGTTTTGACATCCTCCGCCCGGCGCTTGGCAACATCCGCCGCTTCCAACCCTTTTTGATCATCCTGGGCTTTTTGATCGAGGTACTTGCCCGATGCGATCAGCACCGTGTCAATCACCTTGGCCTCATTGTTGCCGAACAGCAGATCGCCCGTGCCATCGGGATTGCAGCGGATCAGCCCTACCACATAATCCTCGTCATATTCGCTGTTGGGCTGGATGAATTCTGGCAGGTCAAAGGACGCCACCGGGATGCGGGCCATGTTCAAACCCGCCACCGCGATCTGCTTGTAGTCATCTGCAGACATTGCCTTGCCGTCCTTGATCTTCGGCAAGCGGCGCACTTCTTCGACGCCCCCACATTCTTGAATATAGCTGGTTAGGCTTTGCTCTGCGGGTTTGAGATCGTAGGCAACACTCAGCAGACGCGCATAGGCGATCTCACGATTGCCTTCTTTGCCAAACACGTAGCGGATCACCTTCAGACCCAGACTAGTGCTGGTACGCGGCTTCATTTTACGGTCGGTAAGCAAGGAATTCAGCACACGGCGTTTGGCAGTGTCGTCTTTCATTTCTACAAACACGGCAAAGCACTGCTCTAGGATGGCATAGAGCTCATCATTGGCAGCTTTCAGCGTTCCAGCTTCCCAGACGGCACGCGCCTGCGAGATTTGATCAAGTGTTCTTTCCAGTTGGATTTTAAAGGTTGGGTCAGACATGGATGTCCTCCTTTTCAGGCCGCAGAAAGGCTTTCAGTTCAAAAGCCTCACGCTGTCGCGAATCGACAACGCACCCTCACTGTGCTGGACAACCAACCCCGTTGGCTTACCTACCGAAGGTGTTGGAACTCGTTGAGTCACGTGGCCAGCCCCACAGAAGCCGGTCACGTCCTGCGCCGACCTTCAAGCACGCACCACCTAAATTTGAACTGTATGCAACCGTCAACAAAGCACCGAACCCGCCATACCGCGGAGCACCTCTTTGGAAATGCTCTGTTTTTTACTACTGGTGGCAGTATCTGAGGCATAATCAAGATTACCGTGACACCTGCATAAACGGCGGCGTCGGTCCCTGTGCCGAGCTCTATCGTGACTTTGGCAACATCTACCGGCAAACGTTTCGGGAATGGTGGGGCGTGCACCATTACCTTTTCGCTGAGCAGCCTGCAGCGGCTTTGACCCGCGACAATCACCACTTCGGCGATGCTGCTCAAATTGTTGACGTGCAGATCGATGTGTCATTAGGTCCCGAAGCTGTCGAGCGCAGCCTCAAGGAGTTGCACACACAGTTGCTGTTCCCTGATCGGAGAGCCCTGCACCGCTCCGCTGCGGTTTATCCGGTGGCGCGACGCCCTGTCTTGGTGAACCTGCATCGCCACTTGGCAGTTTACAAATGTCGCCTGCGCTATCCAGATGTCCCAGATGAAAACATCGCAGATCGCATGGGGCTGAACGCCGCTGAGCAAGCCAATGGCATATCACGCAGTTATCTGCAGCGGCTGGGACATTCCACACGTGAAATCGACATCGAGCTAAGGCGCGCCAAACGAAAGGCCGTGCAACATGATCTGCGCTGCGCGCGTCAACTTATCACCGCCGTGGGCCAAGGCGTGTTTCCCGTGCGCACCACTGGATAAGTGGCATGTAAGGTTGGTAATCTCAGAGATGATTGAGAACACATGTAAGTCAACCTTGGGCACATTAACCTTACGGTCAAATTATGGAACTTTCCAAAATAACCTCAATGTGTTGCGCGGCATCCTTCATCCAACTACCCAAAAAAGTTTACTGTGTTAAACCTGTAAACGAGTTTACTGTGTTTGCTCGAAGATGTGTTGAAAATTCGAAAATTTAGACCCCTGGTTTGCGTGTTTTGCGCCGACGAAACCCTGCAAAATCAAAAATTCTCACAGTGCTTTGCTGGCTTGGCATCACATGCAAAGCACAGCACCGCTGCTGCTACCGCAGCACGGGTGATTCTACATGCTTAGCACAGGTGCCTGTAGCAGGTGTTTGAGCGTGATTGTGCCCGCCGCCCAAGCATTCGCCACGGGTGTTTGCAGCAGCAGTGGTCACAAACGCGCGTGTTGGGTTCACAGTTCGTGCTCCGCCCCAATGTTGGCAAGTGGCGCAGAGTTTCATGCTTGTGGAATAGCTTGGCATTGCAGGTCTCCTTTGCGCAAACACTATGGCCATAAGCCGCATTCGAGCAACAAATTTAGATAAATATCTGTGAACATGAGATAATTTGGAGGTGCCATGAGTATAAAACTGCTTGAACATATACGAGATGAACTGATCAGTTCAGGAGCCGCAGCAAATACCCCGGAATTCTGCAGTGCATGGCTGGGTCGCAGCGAAGGCTACATTCGCACGCTGCGCAATCACGGCACAGCGCCGAGCGTGGAAACGCTCGCCATTTGCTCGCACAAGCTTGGATATTACGCAGATCGGATGCGCGGGAGTGATGATGATCACCATCGCGCGTGGGTTGCGCGCTTTGATCGCTTGAAAGCATTGTGTGATGCCGCCATTGCCGAACACGCAGAACGTGTGTGGCGCGCGCCAGACAGGATGTCGGCGTGATGCCCTGTCCGAAATGGAGTCTGCAGCCGCAAAATTTGGTCGCGCAGTTTTTGGCACCCAAGTACTTATCGTTTCTGGGTGGTGATTTTGCATCACCCCACACTACGGGAAATCCCGTATGCGTGTGAGCGAGGTAGTGGGCGAGGGGACATGGCCGCAGCAGCCCAAGCCCAAGCCGTTGCCCATACCCAAGCCTGCCAAGCCAAAGTCGCGCAAATCGCCTGACGCTGACAGTTTCAAAAAGCGCAAGAAGCCGCGTCCGTTCAACAAGCCAAAGCCAGATGAGTTGAGCTGATGGTGTCAACGACACAGTATAAGCGCCCTGTGTGCTTCGGTTGGCGCTATCCCGCACCCAGTGTAGCGGGCAACGACTACACGCTGTTGTGTGTGCGAATTTCCGTCGAAGTATCACAGCCTTCGCTGGTGTAATGTTCTCTTTCAGAACGAGACAGAGCCTCTGGCATACATAGCGCAAATGGCCTAACCCTCTTGCTAACACAGAGAGGCAGCGTATGGAGCAGTCAGCACGCGGCAAATTCTTCGAACGCATCGCGGCATTGCCATTTGCCGCGCGAGGCTTATGCGAAAGTGTCGCATCTCAAGACTTGGCAGAGGTTTGCTATCGCTTAGACCTCAATGAGGTTAAAACTTTTTTCTATACGGTTCGCGACCACAAGATCGTACTATGTCACTTTGTAAAATTTCGGTGCATGCCTAAAAAGACGTTTTGGTAGTTGGGCATGCTTTAATTCACGCCCTGTCTTAAAGGCTTGCGGCCAAAGAAGAAAACTGCGATTATTATTCTGAGGCGCGTATCAGTCACCCATTATAGCAATAAGTTCATTCGTTACTGTCTTCCAAGTGCGTAAACCACTCGAATATTCTGAAATTTTAGCATTCTGATAGCTTCTGAAATTTTCGTCGGTTGCATATAGCTCCATAAGGTCAGCCAGTTCTTCAGGGTCTTCGGGATTGAAGTAGGTTCCTAAATCGCCACAACACTCCATTAGCGCATCGGCTTTGGCGCTGATCACCGGGCAACCCAGATGCAGAGCCTCGCCAGCAGGTAAACCCCAGCCTTCCATCTTGGAGGGAATGATTGTTGCTAGAGCTGCTTTATATAGCCGATTCAAGTCCGTTTGGTTGGGATACACAATGAAATGTATCTGTCCACGGATACCCTCAAACTCAGGTCGCTTGATGTGTCGGACGGTTGAACTGCGTTTTCGCCCGGCGAGAACCAGCACTGGCACCGGGCGCTTACTAACTTTTAAAATCTGCATCGCTGCAAGCACGACTTCGAGGTTCTTGCGTCCAAGCTGCGATCCCACAAGCAAGAAAAAAGGACTATCCGGTAGTAAAATATGTTCTTGCTCACCGCTTTCGACGCTTTCCTGTGCTAATTGCAGGACTTGAATCCTCTTTGGGTGATGCAGGACGCGCTTTTGTACAAAGTACATCAAGTCACAGGCTGTAAAATGCGAGTTGGGTACGATCACATCAGCTCGCTCAATCAGGTAATTGTTGTCGTGCAGAAATTTTTTTTGCAAAAGTGGTTCCATAACGCTCATCGACCTCGTGAAACGCGAAGAAATCATGAAGTAGTACAAAAATCTCAGTGTCCCAACATTTCGTACGAATTGTATTAATCATATCAATCATGATCTTCGGGCGCCCTGCCGAAAAGAACTTGTAGCCGTTCAAATTGGCTTCAGGCAGGTTGATTCCGGCCTTTTTCCAACGGCTCCTGTTTTTGGCACGCACCAGTGCACCGACGGCCGAAACTAAAAAGTTATGTATAAGGTTGCTGTGAGAGTAAATGCTTCGGAATTTCAGTGGTTTGGCTCCATTTGGAATATTTAGGTCAACCCCTGCATAGGCGCCCTCATTATACTTGGGTGAAATCTCAAAGAATTTTCTGTGGGCAGGCGAATAAAGCACAAACTTCACTTCATGGTCGCATTTGACAAGTTGATAGGCAATTTCTGCAACGACCCTTGCAATCCCGTAATGAACATCGCGCCCATATGATTGAGTAAATATTTCCGTGATGTCATAAGCTATTTTTGTCATACACACTTACCTAGCGATTTTCTTGACTTATCTGCACGGTGTCTTCCTAGTGTTTGCCTAGTGATACAAAAATCATGCCAGTTTTGTGCGGTCTTTAAAAATAAATGCTAAGCCAGTTCTAAAGGTTCAGGATGCTTTGATTCTCGCTGCGCTGCGTGATCAACGTTTTCTGAAACCGTCTATTGCAAGTGCGGTCTAGACTGACTGAGCTGCAGGCAAATGGCTAAGCTTTTGGCTTTGTTGATACCGTGGATACTCCCTGCCGACGCCATCGTCATGTCCCAAGGTGATTGTCGTTTAAGGCATCACAGAAGTAGAGAGCATTCATACCAACAACAAAAACCCTGTTGTCCGGTTCCGTACGCGCCGACGCGTAAAATAGACGGGCGCATCCATTGGATGCGCCCCTTGATTTATAGCATTAGCGCGGTGCGACCCGATCAGACGAGTGGCGTGTCATCCACAGTGACGGTAAAGGTGACGTCCTGGAAATCACGGTCGCCGTAGCCCAGAAGGTCTTCGAAACCGACGTTCAGGCCAGCGCCGTCCGTGGTGGCACCGGACAGCACATGTTCCAGCCCATCGGCGTTAAGCGACGCATCAAGCGAGTTGAAGATGATCGTGTCCGCCAGCACCGCGCCATCGTCGGTAAGGTACAGCTGGCCGTCCTGCACGTCCAAGCCGATTACAGACCCGTCATCCTGCAGTTTGGACACCCGGCTGGCCGCGTTCTGCACTAGGAAGAAGCCCAGTTCGTCATCGGCATCAATGCCGTCGATGTCTGCGGTGGCGCCGCTGCCAGCCGCGCGGGCATCGGCGAACAGGATACCGACCTCTTCAATCGTGCCGGTTTCTGCGTCGCGGGTGAAGTAGCCCAGCGAATTGCTGAACGCCGCACCGGCATTGCCCAAGGTGACATCAAAGGCATCCGAGTTGGATCCGGTGAGGAAATCCCCGTTGGCGATGCCATTGATGGCGGACAAATCGACAGCGGACGATTCAGAGGTGGCCGCCTGCTCTTCGACATAGCGCAAGACGGTCTGCGTTACTCCACCGTCCATGACAGTCGCCGCCATGAACGCGCCGCCCGACAGGGGGGCGCCGGTCAGAGTAAGCGCTTCGCCGCCAACGGTCAGCACCCCCGTGTCCGCGTTGAAAGAGATGTCCGCAGACCGCAGTGACGCGCCCTCGAAGACAAAGCTGTCGTCTTCGCCAAAGCCGGTGATCGTGTCACCCGCAAAGGCCCCGGCCGCACCGGTCAATTGCACCGCGTTGCCTTCGGTCAGGTCGACGGTATCCACGCCACCATCTAGAACGATGTTTTCGTCCGCCTCGGGAATGCGGTTGGAAAGCTGATCCAGCTGATAGATCGCGGTG
The DNA here is from genome assembly GCA_024743355.1 of bacterium. GTDB lineage: Bacteria > Planctomycetota > Planctomycetia > Pirellulales > Pirellulaceae > Aureliella. Next base: position 5,510 of record JANSWS010000242.1, on the reverse strand, counting down.
GTTCCGCTGACCTCTGCCGCCGCCAGTAGCAGATGCACGCCGGTCGGGCTGTCCTCGGCGCTGACGAAGGACAACGTTTCGATGGACACGTCACCGTCAGGCTGCGTCGCCATGCTGGTCACGAAATGAGCGTTGGCCGGATCGGTCACGTTGTAGACAAGGATGCCGCTGGTACGTTCCAGACCGATGAAAGCATAGATTTCCTCGCCGATCTGGCCGATGGCCACCGCCTCGGGCTCGGGGCCCTTGTTGTCGGAGCGGTCTTCATCGACCACGTCAAGGTCGTCGGACGGAAAGTCCTGGTTGTTGAAGAAGTTCGGCGGCATGGTGTCCGCGATGATCCGTTCGAAATCCGACCCGCTGTCGAACACCACATTGCCCATGCTGTCGAAGATGGTGAAGGAGCGCGACCCGTAGGACACCAGCCGATCCTGATCGCCGTCGCCATCCGTGTCGCCATCGAAGCTCGACACGTTGATGCGGCCAAGGTTTTCGTCCTGCTGCAATTCTTCGGCGTTCGGGAATGCTGTCGGATCCAGCGTGACATCGTCGCCGCGCTGTTCATTCGTGTCGCCCAGATAGTCGGCGCTGTCGCGGGCGTCACCTTCGTTGGCTGTCACGAAATAGGTTTGGCCGCCCACCTCGTAGCTGGCGATCGCGTCGGGCATGCGCATGCCGAACAGCGGCTGGTTCACGATGTTGATCATGTCATCACGGTCGGACGCGTCGATTTCATTGCCCGGCAGGCTGTGATCAACAGTGCCCAGCGGCAGGATTTCGGTGAAGGCCGAGGTGGCTAGATCCAGCACGACCACCGCGTTGGCCTCTTGCAGGGTCACATAGGCGGTGGTGCCATCGCGCGACACGGTGATGTATTCCGGTTCGAAATCCACCGATGGTGCGGCAAACCCGTCGCCATCAGGGAAGATGCGCACGCCGTCCTCGCGCAGCGAAGTTACTTGGCTGTCAAACGCGTCAAAGCCCACGCGTGTCTCCGCGCCGGTGGCCACGTCGATGAGCGACACGCTGCCAGGGTTCTCCGCGCCATTGCCGTCATTGTTGGGCTCGCCTTCGTTGGCGACCAAGATGCGCGTGCCATCGGGGGTGAAGGTGACCATGTCGGGCAAGAAGCCCACTGGTACCACCTCGGGCGTCTCGGAGTCGCGATCCCAGACCAGAACCACGCCTTCCATATGGTTGCCCTCGGCATCCTCGCGAGCGGCGGCTACGGCAACGTGGGTGTCGCTGACCGCGACGGACTGAATACCCGCGTAGTTGCTGACGAACTGTGCCACATCGATAGACTCGACCAGAGTAGGGTCTTTCGGATCGGCGATCGAGATCACGTCGATATTGCCCGAAGCGCCGTTCGTTACATACATCCGCGCGTCCTGCGGATCGAACACCACGACCTCGGACGCGCCTTCGCCGTCGCCCGTTGCGAAGCTGGCCAGACGGGTGAGCTCGATTTCCTCGCTGGGTGCCGGCGATCCGTAGCCTAGGTTGCCCAGATCGACGATACGCTGATCCGTATTCGGACCCGTATCTTCTTGATTGAAGGCAAAGCCGCCTTTTACTGGGTTAAAGTTGTCATCCAAATATTCGGCCAGCGCGTCTTGTTCGGTGCCATCTACGGCAAAGGTTGCGTCACCGTTTATGGCATCGTCGTCTTCGCCATTGGCGTCTAGGTCGAACAGGTCCACGCGGTTGGGGTTGCTAAGCATGTCGAACGGATAGCCGTCGCCGCCACTGGCCAGGAAGCTGAGCGTCACAACGCGGAATTCCTGCGATGGGTCGCCGACAAGTTCACCGTCCTGCACCAGCTTGGCGATCAGACGGCCATCGTTTCCGACGATGTCGGCATTCATGATGCGCGACCCCTCGGGCTGCGATGCGTCAAAGCTGAACTCAACGCCCGACACCTGCGGGAAGCGGCCCGACACGCCCGGCAGAGCGCCGATGCCATGCTCCAGCACATCAACCAGTTCCTCGCGGGTCAGGGTCAGCAGAGTGAGGCCGTTGTTGAAGGCCAGCGTAGTCTGGATGTCGTTTTGGCTGATGCCGCCCACGGGCTTGACCACGTTGCCGTCTCCGTCGCGGATCTCCTCGTTCGGCGAGCGCACGGGTTCGGACCCGCCGGCGGGCACGATGGTTTCGCCGATCGACGCGCGAATGCCGCCGCCATTCTTGATCGACACTACGACGGTGTTGTCCGATTCCTGTGCAATGGCGAGGTTGGCATCGGCGGTCAGATTGCCCAGATTGGTTTCCTGCGTTCGCACACCGTCTGCGTCGTCAAACGCGCCCGTCCCGGACCGGTTGCCGTTTAGGAAGACGTCGGACACGCCAAACACGTTGCTTTCGGTTTCGATGATCTGCGCCTGTATCGCGTTGGCGATGGCCTGCACCTCGGGGTCGACCAGATCGGTTGCGTTCAGGTCAGACACGCCCTGGGCATCGGTGGCATAAGCGCCCGAAACGGTGGCGTCATAGCTTTCGGCAATGATGTTCCCGTCCGCGTCAAAGTCGATAACCAGGCGGCCCACATACTTGTAGCTGCCGTCGGTGTTGACGATGGCGGTCTGCGTGCCGCCCGCGTTTTCCACAAAGATCGGGTATTGGCCTTGGTCGCTGTCGCCTGCGCGTGCGCGGTCATTATCGTCCAACAAGCGCGTGTTCGATCCACCCGCTACCACGATGTCCACATTTTCCAGACGCGCGGCCAAGCCCTGTTCGATCTCGATGCGCTGCATATGCGCCAGCAGCACGATCTTGTTCATGCCGGGGTTGGCGGCGAGCAGCGCGTCCACCTCGGTCTGGATTTCAGCGGCTAGCGCGTCCATGTCCTCCGACGTTGGGTTTGCTGAGAAATTGTTGGGCGAAATACCCAGATCGCCGGGGCTGGAAATGATGTTGAGTGTCGGTGTCACCGCGCCCACCACGCCGATCATCTCGCCGTTGACGTTGATTACCGTCGATGAGCTTACAACATTGCCCTGCGGCGCCAGGCCGCCTGCAATTTCCAGTGGCGCCATGTTGGCGTCTGTCGAAAAGTCCAGGTTGGCGGACAGGTAGGGGAACATGGTTCCGCCGAAGTCCTGCCCGTCCAGCATCGTGCCGGACAGGTCCGCAAAATTCCCGGTGGCCGATCCGTCGATTAAAGCCGCAATCGTGCCAGTGCCAAAATCGAACTCGTGGTTGCCAAAGGAAACGGCTTGCACACCGAGTTCGTTTTGTATCTGGATATCTGCGATGCCCGCAGTGCCAAATACGGCTTCGGACGCGTCATAAAACAGGCCAGGGATAATCGCATCTCCCGCCGAAAGGGTCAGCGTGTTGTCTGCCAGGCCGTCGTCGCCCAGATCCTGGGCCCGAAGCGCGTCCAGCACTGCCGAAAGGTTAGGCGCATCGAAAACAGAATTTGCCCCGGCCTCTTGGTCGGTGAAATGTAGAAGTTCCAGAGTGTAGTTTGCCATGCCTGTGTCGCTGTCCCTGTCATAGAATCCTAGCGCCAACATGGCGCACCGAAGCTTGATCTGAACACGGAAGGCGTAACAGTTTCCCACAGATTTTATGACAAAAACGTCAAGGATTTGTATCAAGTAGCAAGCCGCACGGTGCGACGATTTCTTGGTTGGATCCCCAGGGTAGACTGTCTGAAATAAAGTACAGCCGAGATGCCATAGAATGTCTTCAACCCGCATTTCCCGAGTAACTTGACGTTTCAGCACCTTCGATTGCCAGTAACGTGATATGTTTCAGCATGTAAATCGGGCTGAGTGTGGCGGGTTATGGATCACCTAGAGAGTGCACATGAAACAGGTGATGGGCGACTTGGCTTTGACCGCCGTGTGCGGATCGAGTTTCGAGGTGCGCAGATTAGTTCGGGCGGTAGCCTTTTGGCGATGCGGGAGATCGATGACGCGCTCGGACTGTCTGATCTTGCCACGGCGACGTTGCGAGATACCCGCACGCGAAAGAACATGCTGCATCGGCTTGACGGCTTGTGTCGGTAATCAGTTTTTGGACGTCTGGCCGGATATTAAGATATAAATGATGCTGACTATTTCGCCCTCAATCCAGTCATGCGTCAGGTTGTCGGCGGCAAAGCTGTCGACGCGCAAGCAGCTTCGGCTTCCCAAATGGGGCGGTTCGAGACCGAGACACTTGCCTTGGCCGAGAACCGGAAGGCGCTGGCCGATTTGAACGGGCAGCGGATCGACCGGTTTCATGACCGCAACAGTCTTAAGTATATCGTGCTGGACATGGACAGTTCGGTCAGCCCGACGCACGGCGATCAGAAAGGCGCTGCTTGGAACGAGCACTTCGACTTTACTTGCTACCACCCAAACTTCCTGTTCAACTAGGTCGGAATGCTGGAATTCTGCGCCCTGCACCACGGTAACGTTCACAACGCCGACGGCTGGCGGGACGTACTTGACTCTGCCATCGCTCACTACGCCGATCGCGACTTTGGGGCCCAGTTCTTCCGGGCGGACGAAGCCTATGCGATCCCCGCGATCTACGAAGTTCTGGAAGAAGCGGAGTACTTCTACGTCATCCGGGTGCTTGCCAATAACGTCCTGTGTGCGAAAATCGCTCATTGGCTAACCCAACGCGTTGGGCAGCCTTCACAGACCAAAGTCAAGCGCTACGACGAAGACGTCCACTATCAAGCGGCCTCCTGGGACAGGCCGCGCCGGGTGATCTCCAAGATTGAATGGCATCCGGGCGAGCTGTTTTCCAAAGTCGGCTTCATCGCCACCAACATGCCCATGGACCTCGACTGGGTCGTGCGGTTCTACAACCAGCGCGGCACTGCCGAGCAGAACATAAAGGAAGACAAGCATGCTTTCCATTGGACGCGGCTGTCATGCCGGAAATTTCGCGACAACGAGGTCCGGCTGCAACTGCACGCGCTGGCCTAAAAGTTGGCCAGCTTCCAGCGCTGCATAGACCTGCCAGAGGCGATGGCCGATTGGTCGTTGACCAGCCCTCAGCTCCAGCTGATCCAGATTAGCGTCCGCGCCGTCCGCCACGCCCGTGCCATTACCTTTCAACTGGCCGAAGTCGCCGTCACCAGCCCGATGGGGCGCGCCATTTTCGCCGCCATCCGCCGATTGCCAGCGCCACCGTTATGCGCATGACCACAATCCACTTACAAACTGAACGAAAGCGACAGAACACGCCTGCTCGACACGCTGAAAAACGAAGCCGCCAGACCAAGGATGCTGCGGGTTTATGGGCCAATACGTCTAACTTCGGGCATCTGCTCAACCAGAGATGCTATTCAGGGCGGAAAACGCTTGATCAACTGGCACAATCAGGCGATCTACAAATTAGCCGTCAGGCCACTTGGGGAATGTCGGTTAGGATCAAGCACGCTAACTGACAGGCAAGATTTTTTGATATGCAATTAAGCAAGGCAAGACTGGAAGCCGGGCGTGAGGAACTGCGCGCGGCCCGTCGCGAAAGCCGCGGACTTTATTGGTTCGTTGGAATATTCAGCT
>JANSWS010000486.1 GCA_024743355.1 bacterium | reverse complement strand
TACTTACTACTTACTACTTACTACTTACTACTTACTACTTACTACTTACTACTTACTACTTACTACTTACTACTTATTACTTATTACTTACCGCTTACTGCTCACCTCTCACCGCTTTGCGATCGCAGGCTTTGCAGCGACTGATTCAAGGCCATCGTCAACTCGCGAATCGAATCCAAGTCGTAGGACTGCCTTGCGGCCAACTCGGCGGCGGGTTCCACCCACGGCACTTGCGGGCCAGGTGGCAGATCTTCCAGAGCAAAAGCGGACTCTGGTGGAATGACGCCAAACACAAACTGACTACTATCGACGTGGATTTTGCGGTCTTCACGCGTGCCTGCTGGCACCCATCGCATCGGCTCTGGTACTAACTGCAAACTGCCGTCATCCGCCTCGGACAACAGCCAAACCAGCGTGGCACACTTGCCGGTACGAGCGTCGACCCAGATGAAATGCCGCATCAGAAAGTCGCGATGCTCCTCGCCTTGCCACATAATGGCCGGAACATCAAAGACAACTAAGGTCGATGTCTTGGCAACCAGCCGCGGCTTGCTGAGCTGCTCCTCGCTGGATTGCAGCATCCGCCGCTGGATGAAGCCCAGATTCGCACCTAGCTCTTTTTGCGTGTCGGAATCAATGATGGTCGGTTGACCATTTAAATCAACGCTGAAGCCTACGCCGACTTCCTTCAATCGGTAGCTCACCTCCTCGGTAGCAACCGCACGATAAGGCTCGATGGTGGCCATCATGGTCAGCATGAATGTTCCCACCATGTCCTTGATCGTATTGGGAATCATCTCCATCTCGCCGCTGGCCAGGCGAGGCTTGGCCAACAAAATCACCTTGTTCCAGCGGGCCGCATCCGAGTCTTGCACCCGAATACCAGGATCAATCAAGGGCAGCTTGGAGGAGATTCGAGAGGCTGCCGCACTGGCGGGACTGGACGCCAATCCGGCTCGGGCACCGTCTTGGTGGACCATCCAGGAAGAATTCTGGCAGAAGGCTGGCGTACTCCCACCAGCGATCAGACAAAGCACTAGCCAAAGCAGGCTGCATCCAACGGAGATTCTGCCTCTACATTGCCAGCAACAGGTCGCGTGGGGCGCGATTGTCGAAGCCGGAAACCCTGATTTCAACCATGGGAATGCCATAGTGCTCGCTTCCTGTCTTCCGTTATGATCTCGACCGAGTGGACCAGCTTTTCATTTTCGCATCCAAGTCACAAGAGCAAAAGTCGACACACCACCCAGGGCGGACCGCGGCTTTGCAAGATTTCCATCCCACGTTATTGCTTGCAACGCTCGACCCCCGTTTTCGACTCGACAACTTCATTTTGGGAGCACCGATGGCGCAGGCAACTAGGCCGGACCAAGCTTTGCAGTCACCGCTGCTCTCGCTGCGCGACGTTCGCAAGACCTATGCCGACGGGCAAGTGCAAGCACTGGCGGGAGTTAGTTTTGACATCCAACCGGGACAGTTTGTGTCGGTAATGGGTCCCAGCGGTTGCGGTAAATCAACCCTGCTCAACATTTTGGGGGCATTGGACCGCCCAACCAGCGGTGAAGTGCTATTTGATGGCTCGCCCCTGGAACGCGTACAGAATCTAGATCAGCTTCGTGCCCAGCAGATTGGTTTCGTTTTCCAGTCTTTCTATCTATTGCCTAATCTGACAGCCTTGGAGAACGTGCAGCTGCCCATGTTCGAAGGAAACCTATCCTTGGCGGAACGTCCTGGCCGAGCCGAGCAACTATTGTCGCTGGTGGGCTTGCAAGATCGATTGAGACACTTGCCTTATCAGCTTTCCATAGGTCAGCGGCAGCGTGTGGCGATCGCGCGTGCTCTAGCCAATCAGCCTTCGTTGATCCTGGCCGACGAACCGACCGGCAGCCTCGATAGTCAAACAGGTCTTGAGATCATGGAACTGTTGCAAGCCTTGAACCACGATCATCAAGCTACGTTGGTGGTGGTAACCCACGACGACCAGATCGCCAGCTACGGAGATCGATTGATACGCATGCTCGATGGTCGCGTTCTTGAGGATGTGAACACTTCGACCTGAGCCTTTCCCATCAGCCTTGCAGAACGCTGGCCTTCCACCCGGCGTTTCAGCATCCTCACGAAATTCACCGAGAAGCGAAGAGAGCTATGCCACGCGTAAGACTTACCGGTTTGCTGCTGTTTATCACCGCCATCTTGCTGGGTCTGGCTTCCGCCGCAACGCGGACTTCTCATCTCCGCGTAGAGCAGCCGTCAAGCGTCGCGAATCCTGCCGTTGGTCCCACAGGCGAATTGCCGCCAGAATCTCAACCGCTCGATTTCGTCAACGTACCCATCTTCTATCCCTTGGCGGTCGTTGCTGCTGCCGGACTGCTAATGTGGTTCTTGCCCGCTGCCATTATTCCAGAGCCACGTTACCGTCGTTCCGGCACGCGACGGCGGAGAAACAAGGCGACCGGATTCCGACTCTTCCGCTCGAGATGACGTTGCACAACGGACACTTTGATGACTGATGATTTACCAAACAAGCGAGACTTTGTGGATACCGGCGAAATCCTGATTCCAGTGGATGCTCCGCTCGATCTGTGCCCCGAATTTCGAACCGCTTTTTCCGCCGCCGCCGCAGGTGCCGAGATTATCCTGGGGTACTACCAACGCGGCGTCGCGATGCGAGCCAAGTCCCAGCAGGAGACCTACAATCTCGTCAGCGATGCGGATATCGAAGCCGAGAGAGCCATTGGCAAGACCATTCGCCAGCAGATCCCCGGTGCGCGGATTCTGGGAGAGGAGCAGGCAATCGATGAAGAGCAGGGGGGAACGGCCGATGCCTTGACGGACAACCTGTGGATCGTGGATCCCTTGGACGGCACGAATAATTTCGCGCATCGTATCCCACATTTTGCCGTATCCATTGCTTGCTACCGACAAGGCCAGGCTGTTTGCGGGGTCATTGTGAACCCCGTCCGCAACGATTGGTACTGGGCCATGCGTGGACAAGGAGCCTTTCACAATGGACGGCGTCTTCGGGTGGATCCAGCGACGCAGCTTTCGCAGGCCATGATCGGCTGCGGCTTCTATTACGATCGCGGCGCGATGATGGAGGCTACCTTGGCGGCCATTCACGACTTCTTCAAACAGAACATCCATGGGATCCGTCGTTTTGGAACGGCGGCACTAGATTTTTGTCATGTAGCCGAGGGGCTTTACGGAGCCTTCTTCGAATACCAATTGCACCCCTGGGATTTTGCCGCCGGGCGGTTGATTGTGGAAGAGGCAGGCGGAATGGTCACCGACGCCCGCGGCTTGCCGCTCGAATTGCGAAAGACGAGTGTCCTGGTTTCGAACACCCACTTGCATCGGACCTGCCTGGAGATCGTCGGCAAACATCATCCTGCTTAATTCGACCTAGGCAATTTGCCCAACGTGCTTGAGCTGAAGACTCGCCGATCGTGCGTGTATGGGGGTACATCTTGAGTGGACTCGTGATTCTCCGGTGCGGCATGTGCGCACCCTACAGGGCCCCCAGCGCCTCGGCTACCGCCGCCGTCTGGGGCTTTAGTCGCGAAGCGACGATAGGCAACAGCCCTCGTTGTACCACACAACATTTTGATTTGCTGTCAATTCAAACGCGTGATCAAGAGTGCTTCGACTGGAATTTCGTTTTCCCCTGCATTGGTTTGCCGCGGGCAAACGGTGTTGGTGCGTCGCCTCAATGGGTTGGAACATAAGAGAACAGAGTAAACAAAACGCTCTGTTTTCTCGGTTTTCTCCTGTTCCATCAACTAGCCTGCTGACAAGCTGTCTAAGGAAAAACTCGCAGAGGCCAGCTTTGCGATGTATTCCTCTCCAGCCGAACTTGTGTGGTACAACCAGGGCTTTAGCCTAAGGAACGGTCTGGCTCTTCAACTTCGATTCGCGTTCGCGCGTCGAGCACAGGCAAGCTGGTAACTAGAGGGAACACGGGCGAGCCCGTGCCACACAAATTTGCTCTGAACTTGCAGGTAGGATTGTTTTACACTTTTGCGTTTCGCACTCGCGCAAGGAACGTAAATGTCCAACCAGCCCGAATCCAATCAGAAGCCGATCGAATGCGGGGACATCAACCAACTCGTGGCAGCCAAGCATGGCTGGATGCTGGTCAACAAAAAAGATGTCTACATTGGCCGATCGATCCTCGATCTAGGCGAATTCTCCGAAGGCGAGGTCGATGTCTTTAGGCAGATGCTGCGGCCGGGCTCTTGGGTTGTTGAGGCTGGATCCAACATCGGGACTCATACTATTCCGCTAGCCAAAATCGTCGGACCTCAAGGACGGGTCATCTGCTTTGAACCCCAACGGGTTGTGTTTCAAACTCTCTGTGCCAATGTGGCTCTAAATAGCCTCGTCAATGTGGTTACCCACTGGAGTGGCCTCGGACACGAGCCAGGAACCTTGTTTGTGCCTCCGATCGATTACAGCGCAAATCAGAACTTTGGCGGCATCAACTTTGAGTCCTTCCAGGCGGGTGAAAAAGTGCCTATCGTGACCCTGGATTCCCTCGAGCTGCCCAGGCTGGATTTACTCAAGGCCGATGTGGAAGGGATGGAACTGAAAGTGCTTCAAGGAGCTGCGGCCACGATTGAGAAATTCCATCCACTTCTGTATTTGGAGTGTGATCGTCAGGACAAAGCGCCGGAATTGATTCAGCATATCTACGATCTGGACTATAGGCCTTATTGGCATCGGCCTTTCATGTTTAACCCCAATAACCATTTTGGTTGCAAGGAAAACCCCTTCGGTAACATCGCCTCATTCAATATTCTGGCTGTACATTCCTCGCGGAACGTCAAGATCGAGGGACTTCCCAAGGTCGAGATTCCTGGCTCTGAATAGAGCGATAGCACTTGCGGCTGAGCAAATCGACGATCTAGCGTGGACCGGGAGAATGGACCTGCCAGGCTTGGAGGTCCTCACCGGGAGTCGTGCCACGATAGCCTTCTCGCGTTTCGAACTCTAAGCGTTCTCCCGTTTCTCGATCGAAGGAATCCGCCGAGATATGAGCAGGTACGCTGTCAGCAGTCTCCTTGGACCATTGCGCCAGCAGTCCACGAAGCCGCAGTAAATCCGACTCGTAACGCGGTTGTCCGACCAGACTGTGTAATTGGTGGGGGTCCTCGCCAATCAGATACAACTCTTCGGCCGGTCGCGGACTTAGGAACACGTCTTCTTGGGCCATACTGAGCTGCTGTTTGTCGCGACCTGCTTGCAGGGATTGATGGGACGGAGAACGCACAGAGTCGGCCGGTCCCTGCCAGGCTTG
>JANSWS010000557.1 GCA_024743355.1 bacterium | reverse complement strand
AACTTTGGCAAAATCCCGGCGATTCGAAGATTCAGTGGCAAGCCAACCTTGGAGAAGGCCGCTTTCGACTTGCTACCAGGCGAAATTTCCGGCGTTCTGGCTTGGGGTGATCAATACGCAATCCTCTACAAGCAGGGCGAGACCAAGCCGATTGTGCAGGAGTTTGAGGCAGTTCGCGACGAGCTGACCCGGGAGATTCGCGAGAAGAAGTTACGCGTCGCCATGGGCGAACGGCTCGACGTGATGCTGAAAGAAGCGCAGATCGACAACTTTCTTGAGGGAACCGTTCAAAACGGCAAGGTGGCTCAGTCCGCAAAGCAGACACTACGCACCGCTTCCGGACCTGTCGCGCCTGCGGCCAAGCGTTGAACTGCTGTTTGTTAGGGTTGATTTACCCTCCAACATATACGGACAAAAGCTTTGGACGCGGAACAGCTGCGAGCTTTGCAGGCTCCTCTCAAGGCACGCTATCGTGAAGAGCCGGAGGCGGCCCGGGTTGTCTATCAGGCAACGGGTGAAGTCTCTTTCGCAAAGCTGCAATGCGATGTGCACACCGCTGCCGGGTGGGTGCAAGCTGGCTTGCATCCCGCTGCCGGTGGCGACGGTGGGCAAGCCTGTTCGGCCGATATGCTGCTGCAAGCGCTGGTCGCTTGCAGTGGTGTAACCCTGGCGGCCGTTGCTACTGCAATGTCCCTTCCGTTGAAATCGGCGGCCGTAAAGGCTGAGGCAGAACTCGACTTTCGGGGCACGCTGGCTGTGGATAGAGCGGTGGATGTGGGGCTGAGCTCGTTGCGAATTGAATTCTTGATCGACTCCACAGCCGAAGATGAACTGCTTTCCAAACTGGTTGCCCTAACCGAATGGTACTGCGTCGTCCTGCAGACGCTGGTGCAACCACCGGGAGTGAGTTGCGGTTGGTCGCGTGTCTAAGAAGGCTTTTCCGCGGTTTCCGCAGGCAAGCAGCGGCCTTGTTGGGTGCAAAGCGTGCAAGAAGTGCAGTTCTTTTCAGCTGGTGAGCTGCCAGCCAGTCTTTGGCCGCGGAGCGGGCTACAACCAGTTCCCGTCAAAACGGAGTTTGACACTTAAGTCCGCATGCACCCGTCGCATTTGGCCTCCACTCGGGGTAGCGATTTCGGAGTCGCTCGACGACAATCTTGTGCGTACGGATGATTCCTCTTGCCAGGTGATTTTGTCTCCTTGGTCGCCAGGCAAACATCGTTTCTCTTTTCCGTTGTTAACTGTCTATGAGCGACTCGAACGATTCCGATTCTCAGCCAGATCCCTACGTTGATGCTAACCGAGGGGATTTTCAGGCATCCCAAGCGCAGGCTGCTCCGTTTCACATCGAGTACGCGGCCCGAGTGCACCGCTTGCCTCCTTATCTGTTTGGTCGGATCAACAACACGCTCTACCAGAAGCGACGCGCCGGCAAGGACGTGATCGATCTTGGCATGGGCAATCCGTCGGATCCACCGGAACGTTCGGTAATGGAGAAAATGGCGGAGGCCACTTTTGATGAGCGGAACCATGGCTATAGCAAGTCCAACGGTCTGCTCAATCTTCGGCGAGAGCTGGCCAGCAAATATTTCCGCAAGTACGGAGTGCGTCTGGATCCCGATACGGAAGCGATCGTCTGCTTGGGAAGCAAGGAAGGTTTTAGCCACATGTGTTTGGCTCTCATGGGGCCTGGCGACACGGCGATGATTCCGGCCCCCTATTTTCCCGTCCATATGTACGGAGTGATTCTCGCGGCAGGCAATGTCGTGGCGTTGGAGGTAGCTGATAGCGACAAATTCCTTTCGAATATCGCCTACACCTGCCAGCATTTTTATCCACGGCCCAAACTGCTGATCATCAACTATCCGCACAATCCTTCCTCGGTCACGATTGAGCAGGATTTCCTGACAGAGATTGTCAAGTTGGCGAAACGCTATGGCTTCATGGTGATCAGTGACTTCGCCTACTCCGATGTGGCATTTGACGGCTACACACCTCCAAGTTTCCTGGCATCTCCAGGGGCCATCGATGTCGGAGTGGAATTCACCACCATGAGCAAGGGCTACAACATGGCGGGCTGGCGAGTCGGATTCTGTGCCGGAAATGAGGCGATGATCCGCGGCTTAGCCACGATCAAAGGCTACTACGATTATGGAATGTTCCAAGCCATCCAGATCGCTGCCATCGTGGCGCTCCGTGACACCGAGGCGGCGGTCGAAAGGCAATCGGAAATCTACCAAAGTCGCCGCAATGCTCTGGTGGATGGGCTGCGAAGAATCGGTTGGGACATCGACCCGCCGAAAGCCGGAATGTTTGTCTGGGCTAAAATCCCGGATCAATGGATGCAACGCATGAACACCATGGATTTTGCCATGATGCTGTTGGAAGATGGCGATGTGGCCGTCAGTCCCGGCAGTGGTTTCGGGCCGGCTGGCGAAGGCTACCTGCGAATGGCCTTGGTCGAAAACGAGAGTCGTCTGCGACAAGCAGTACGACAAATCTCTCGATGTTTAGAGCGACAATCGCAAAACTACGCGGCCTCCAGCGGTGTCGAGTCCAATTCGATTTAGTTCGCGGAAGATGCCCGTCGTCGCTCAGGCAGGATGGGGCCCAGTCAGGATGGGGCCCAGTCAGGATTTGGCCCAGTCAGGATTTGGCCCAAGCAGCATGGGCCTCAGTATTGTTTGGGGGTAGGCAAAGACCTATCAGCTTCCGCTGATCAACACGGGACTGTCCTTGTTCGGCTCGCGGGATCTTGAACCCACCCGATCAGCAGGCGAACGAGCCTTAAGAAAAGTGCTGTTTTTTTGGGGAAGCGGGAATAGAACCGCGTTTCGCCGACTCTCCTTAAGCGAGTGAGCAGTCTGGTTGGCCAGTACTGGCTCGCGCGGATGATGCGTTGCACTAGCGCGTATCGGGTTGGATTCTTCTGATTCTCGGGAGTATGAGAATGCTTAGAAAGTTTGCTATTTATGCGTTTTTGGGGCTCATTCCTTTGTTTGCGGTAGGCTGCGCGCCCGCGGAAAATGCTGCGGATACTGCCGCAGAAGCTGCGGGAGAGGCGGCAGAAGCTATGGAAGACGCCGGAGAGGCAGCGGTTGAAGCTGCTGAGGAAGGCGCGGAAGCGGTGGAAGAAGCCGTAGATGGATCGGGCTCGTAAGCTGCCCAGCCATGGCGAATGATTCACAAAGCGGCGGCCCTATGGCCGCCGTTTTCCGTTCCATGAAGCCGTCAGCAGCTGTTCGGCAAAGAAAAGAGCAGCGAATGGACATATCGCAAGATATGCCTTGATTTCCACTCGCGCTCTTGTAACTTCTGTCACCCGGTCGGGGAGTCAGAACTGAAAAGAGCGCCGAGCGATGCTGATGACCTCGAGAATCTCTTCACAACATTGCCCGGACGCTCATTGCACAACTGGTCGATCTGGGATCTGCCCAGTATGCGGGTATGGACGTCGTACAGACCAGGTCGGGGGAGACCACGTTTCCGACAAAAGTCAACTGCTTGACGCCCACCAGGATTCGCGACATTGCGCGAGTCGCTCCGCAGAAAATTCCAGGAAAATCGGAAATTCCACCGATATCCGACGCGTCGGGAGAATCGCAAGATCGTGGTCGAGCCAATAACCGACCACTCGGCAAGTTATTCGTTTTCCAGGCTGGTAGCCTCTACGGCTCGGGCCACATCTTTGTCTGCGGATTCTTGCCAAGCCCAGCGAAACAGGTTGCGAGCATCCAAATAACGGTCATTCGAGGAATCGGCTCCCAGCACACAGACCATCAAGCGTTTCCCTTCTCGCTCGCCAACGGCCACCAAGCAGGCTCCCGCCGCCTGGGTTGTTCCTGTTTTGACTCCCGAATAGCCCTCGATGCCCAGCAGCCGATTGGTATTCTTCCACAGAAGACGCCTTTGGTAGCCGCTGGCGCCTTGCACCAAACAACTGTGATAGCGCGTCGAGACGATTTCTTGGAACAACGGATACTTCAGTGCGGCGGCCGCTACTCGGCACAGGTCTTCGGCGGAAGTGAGATGCGCGTCAGAAGTCAAACCGTGCGGGTT
>JANSWS010000416.1 GCA_024743355.1 bacterium | reverse complement strand
CATCAGTGATCCAATCGACTTGCAGCAACGTTTTCCCAACATCCCGGAAGTAGTGGTCAACTCCTTGCGCATGCAGGACGGTTGGCTGCAAGTCGGTCTACGCTAACGCGACAAGATAAACACGCGGAGCAAAGGCCGCAGGCTTAGATCACGACTGGCTTGCCCGTTTCGCGACGGACTACCACCCATTGGCCGCAATGCATGAGCCAATGGTTGGCTTGCATGGCTAACATGCTACCAACAGTCGGCGCGTAATCGACGCCCGTGGGTTTATCGAGATCCTCTGCCGACAGACTTTCCAAAACCTGGACGGTTGCTGCTCGCTGCGCTTTGTAGGCATCGAACAATTCATCCTTGCTGGCGAAGTTCGAAGCGTCGTCCGAGTTGGCGGTTTCTTTGCTGTACTTTGCCGCGAAGCCCTCCGGTAAAGCCGGCATCTTATCCGCCGCAATACCGCTGATCATTTGGTTTTCCGCGACAATCAGATGTCCCACCTGCCAATTGAGGTGATTGCAACTGGGGTGAGGTCGCTTCATCAATTCCGCGTCCGACAGGTCTTGTAAATACGCCATGCCGATCATTTCGGCGGTATCCAGGGATATTTTGATAGCAGTTGCTGCGTCCATCTTGCACCTTTGAGTCTTCAAGAAAAAAAGAGGTTTGAGGCCATATCTTAGCGTTTGCCAGCACTCGATGTGTTTTGCTGACAAAAGGTGCAGGACGTGAATTACAAAATGGCCAGCTCGATCCCGCTTCTCTTACGCAGGGGACGACACACTGGCTAAGGGCCGGGTGTTTTGCTCAGGCCGCGTACTAATCGCCATTGGTCCTCCCTAAATCGCTGTTTGGGGGCGGTGGCAACGGTGTATGTCTGGTTTATTGGGCGATATTGGGGTGCCGTGGATCCTATTCCCGAGGGGGCTCATGTATTGCCGTTATGAAGACTATGCTAAACAGTCACTGGATTTGGGGAGCGTTGTCAGAGCCTGACACTGTAAACGGGATCACTACCGCTCCGCCCCGCGCGCGGCTGTTAAAGCAAGCAAAAGCCAGAAAATCTGGAGAGCTTTATCAGGAGTCGGACACGTTCTGCCGAATGACTGTATAGACGCATTCCTACCAAGCACATCGAGCAAGTAGAAAACATGAATACTGCGGCCTTAACTACTGAGAAATCTGAAAACGGCCTGGCTTCGTTCGAAAGCGAGATTCGTCGCCATCTGAATTTCACGCTGGGGCATCACGCAAAAAATGCCTCGCACAGCTACCTCTATGTGGCAGCCGCGTTGGCGGTTCGCGATCGCCTGGTGGCAAACTGGCGTGAAACACAGCAGAGAACCGCCGAGGCCGATACTCGGCACGTTTACTATTTGTCACTCGAATTCTTGATTGGCAGATCATTCACTAATGCCTTGTACAGTCTTGGGCTGGATGACGAAATGCACTCAGCTCTGCACGACTACGGCGTGCGTTTGGAAGAGTTGGCAGAAGAAGAGCATGATGCCGGACTGGGCAATGGCGGCCTGGGAAGACTGGCAGCCTGTTTCCTGGATAGCTGTGCGAATCTGCAATTGCCAGTCGTCGGGTACGGGCTCCGCTACGAGTATGGCATGTTTCACCAGCGGATCGAGGAAGGGCGACAGGTGGAAGAGCCCGATCATTGGTTGCGTGATGGAAATCCATGGGAGATCGAACGTCCGGAAGATGAACGCAAGATTCAATTTTACGGTCGCTCGGAACTGTATTACGACGAGCAAGGAGTTCATCATTGTCGCTGGGTTGATACCCAAGACGTAATCGCGGTTCCCTACGACGTTCCGACTCCCGGTTTTCACAACGATACCGTCAACACCCTGCGGCTTTGGAAGGCAACCGCAACCGATGTGTTTGACTTGAGTGAGTTCAATGCCGGTGGATATACCGAGTCGGTACGTGAAAAAAACCTGGCGGAACAGATCACCATGGTTCTTTATCCGAACGACGCCAGCGAGAACGGGAAAGAGTTGCGTTTAAAGCAGCAATACTTTTTGGTCTCAGCCAGCCTGCAGGATGTTTTGGCCAAGTGGATCGACAAGCACGGTGAGGACTTTTCGGAATTCGGAAAGAAGAATTGCTTCCAATTGAATGATACGCATCCGGCTTGCGCAGTCCCGGAATTGATGCGTTTGTTAATGGACGTGCACGGTATGAGTTGGGAGCAAGCGTGGAAGATAACGACGCACTGCATGGCCTACACGAATCATACTTTGCTGCCCGAGGCGCTAGAACGCTGGTCGGTGGCACTCTTCAGCCGCCTGCTGCCGCGTCTGACTGAGATTATCTTCGAAATCAACCGCAGGTTCTTGATGGAAGTAGAGGCCAAGTGGCCAGGCGACGAGCAAAAACGCAAGGAGATGTCGCTGATTGAAGAGGGGCATAATCCGCACATTCGCATGGCTTACCTGGCCATTGTCGGTAGCTTCTCGGTCAATGGTGTTGCTCAACTGCATACGGAGTTGCTCAAGGCCGGTCTGTTCTCGAATTTTCATCAAATGTGGCCGAGGAAATTCAACAACAAGACCAATGGTGTGACGCAGCGGCGTTGGCTGTCGCATTGCAATCCCGGCTTGCGTAATTTGATCAATGAAACAATCGGTGATGCTTGGGAGACGGATCTCAGCAAGATTGAAGAACTACTACCCCACGCCGGCGACGCCGAGTTTCGCGAGCGATGGCGGTTGGTCAAGCTCGAGAACAAGCGCAAGCTGGCCAGGTATATTGCAGATAAGACCGGCGTCATTTTTCCAGAAGAAGCCATTTTCGACGTACAGGTCAAGCGAATTCATGAGTACAAGCGACAATTGTTGAATGTATTGCACGCGATTCACTTGTACGATCGTATTCGCCGGGGCGATGCTGAAGGGCTGACACCGCGGTGTATCTTGATCGGTGGCAAAGCGGCCCCGGGCTACCATGTCGCCAAACTGATCGTCAAACTGATCAACAATGTCGCCAATGTGATTAACAACGACGCTCAAGTCGGCGATCTGCTGCGGATTGTCTTCCTGCCGAACTACCGCGTGTCGGCTATGGAAGTGATTTGTCCCGGTACCGAATTGTCCGAGCAAATTTCGACGGCCGGTAAGGAGGCTTCCGGTACTGGCAATATGAAGTTCATGATGAATGGTGCTCTGACCATCGGGACTCTGGACGGAGCGAATATTGAAATCCGCGAAAAGGCGGGAGCCGAGAATTTCTTCTTGTTTGGCTTAGATGCTCAACAGGTTCAGGAAACGCGCCAGCAATATGAACCCAACAAGATTATTGCCGCGGACAGCGATATTCGTCGCGTGATGGAACTGCTGGAAAGCGGGACCTTTAACACTCACGAGCCAGGCATCTTCGATATCCTCATCGGCGGTTTGAGAAATCCGTCAGACCAGTGGCTAACACTGGCGGATTTTCGCAGCTTCATCGATGAGCAGCAGCGGGCCAATGACACCTACCAGGATGCCCAGGTGTGGAATCGCATGAGTATCGTGAACACTGCTACCAGTGGCTTCTTCTCCAGTGATCGCACGATCAGCCAATACGCCGACGAGATCTGGGGCGTTGGTGCCGTTCGCTAGTGCTCTGATCATTGAAAGCAGTCGCCTCCATGCACATTCCAAGAGCAGCCGGTGTGCTGCTACACATCACCAGTCTTCCTGCCGAGAGTTGCTCAGTTAACGAGCGGAAGGTCGCCCAATCCTCTGACTTCGGAGTTGGTGACTTGGGGCCGGTGGCCTTTCAGTTTGTGGACTTTCTGCAAGCTGCGGGACAACGGGTTTGGCAAGTACTGCCGCTGGGACCGACAATCCATGGGGAGTCCCCGTACAGTTGCTACTCGGCCTTTGCCGGCAATCCTCTGCTGATTAGTTTGGATCGCCTGCTAGAAGATCAACTGCTGGATGCGGATCAGCTTCGCGATCTGCGGGGGGAAGCGGAAAAGGCAGAGCTTGACGCTTGTGATTATGAGCTCGCCCGGCGTGTTAAAGGTCAGGCTCTGCAGCTGGCATATGATGCTTTCATGGCCAAACCGGTTTGTTCCGCAATCGACGAATTCGAATCTTTCTGCGTGAATCACCGTTGGTGGCTAGATGATTTCGCAGTGTTCGCAGCTTGCATGAAAGAATTCGGCTCGGACGACTGGACGCAATGGGAGCCGGGACTTGCACGGCGAGAATCCTATAGCCTGGGAGAGTACAAGGCGAAGTTTTCCCGGCAGGTCGAATTCGAACAATTCGTGCAGTATGTGTTTTACCGACAATGGCACCAGCTGCGAGCCTACGCCAACCACAGGGGCATCCGTCTTTTCGGCGACATGCCGATCTTCGTGGCTCACGGCAGTGCCGATGTCTGGGCCAATCAGAGTTTGTTTGAATTGGACGCAGCGGGGAAGCCTTCCCGCGTTGCCGGAGTGCCGCCCGACTATTTCAGCAAGACGGGCCAACTATGGGGCAATCCTCTCTATCATTGGCCTACGATGAAGGGCAATGGATACCGCTGGTGGGTGCGGCGATTGAAGTCTGCCTTCGAGTTATTCGACTTGCTGAGAATTGACCACTTCCGCGGCTTTGAATCGTACTGGTCCGTGCCCGCGGGTGCCAAGACCGCCGTCAATGGGGAATGGATTCGCGGACCGGGAACAGGGCCTTTTGATGCGGCTCGCAATGCCTTGGGAGAGTTGCAAATTGTGGCCGAGGATCTGGGGCTGATCACGGACGAAGTGCACAAGCTTCGCGACCAGCTGGATTTTCCGGGAATGCGAGTCCTGCAATTTGGTTTCGATCATCCTCGAGATGGGTTTCATCGCCCCGACCAATATCCCGTAAACTGCGTTGCCTACACCGGTACGCATGACAATAGCACCATCATGGCTTGGTATCGCCAGGGAAAAACAAACGCCCAGCGGTGTCGTTTGTTAGAGCCTTGCTTGCAGGAGCAACCGCAAGATCTGCCCGTGAATTGGCAGTTGCTATCCATGATCTACCGCTCGCAAGCCGAATTGGCGATTGCTCCTTTGCAGGACATTCTTGGGCTGGATGACGATGCACGCATGAATGTCCCAGGCCAGGCGGAAGGAAATTGGCGCTGGCGCTGTGACGGAAGCCAATTGACCCGCGAAGCCGCCGATCAATTGCGGGCAATGTGCTCAGCCGCGGGTCGAACCTGAGCCAGAAATCCCAGTACATCGAACCCAGTACATCAAAGCCCGAGTCGCCACGCAGTCAGTCGATGCAGGTTGATCACTTGCGCGATCCGCTCCTACAACATTTGTGAGAATGCTGTAGCGGATTTTAACTTTTGACATAGTCGCCGATCGCTCCGCGATCGTAGCGCCTCGGCCTGAAAGCGCATCGATCGAGGAGCGATCGACGACTTTCGATCCTAAGTCATTTCGAAAACTGCTCTAAAAGTTGTTTTCGGGCAAGCCCTCCTGGTGACCGATGTTTTTCACCGGGGCCAGGATTTGCAACACCTCTTGCAGTAATGCGTTGTCTAGGGGCTGCTGAGACCATTCGACCCATTTGCGGATGTTATTGGGGTTGGCGCTACCGGCAATCGTGGTTGAGATGTCTTCGTTTTGCAAGCAGAACTGCAAAGCGAGTTGGGCGATGTCAACGCCTTGTGAGCTGCAGTATTCCGCCGCCTGGCGGGCCGCCTGCTGCACTTCCGGTGGATCGCGAAACCAGCTTGGCAGGCTGGAGTTGGTCAGCAGCCGCGCGCTGAAGGGACCGGCATTCATGATGCCAACCTGCTTGTCTTTCAACAGCGGGATTGTCTCATCCAGAAAGCGGGTGTTTTGCAGCGTGTACTGGTTATAGCTCAAGACACAATCCACATCGGTTTGGTTGAGCACTGTGTGAAAAATCTTTTGCGGGTAGCCGCTGATGCCGATGTAGCGCACTTTACCGGCCGCTTGTTGCCGGCGGAGTGCCGGTATCGTCTCTTGGACAATCTGATCCAGGGGAACGAATTCAATATCGTGGCAGAGTACGATGTCCAAGTGGCCACAGCCCAGTCGATGCAACGAAACGTCCACGCTCTCGGCGACTCGTTTAGCGGAGAAATCGAAGTGGTTGACATCGTAGCGGCCCAGCTTGGTGCACATGATGTAGTCTTCGCGGGGCACTTCTTTCAACGCCACGCCCAACAGAACTTCGCTCATGCCGCGTCCGTAAAAGGGTGAAGTGTCAATGAAATTAAGCCCCAATTCCAATGCGGTATGGATCGATGCGAAAACTTCTTCCAGGGTCACGCCGCGAAATTCGGCTCCTAAAGAACTGGCGCCAAAACTGAGGATAGGAAGTTCAAGCTCGGTATTGCCAAGACGGCGACGTTGCATGGTTTCACTTTCGATAGCGGTTCGGGAAGAGTGGCCTACTGATCGGGCGTCCGAACTCCGACGCTGAGCAGTAAGTTCGCCCACAACGCTTGGTCTGCGGTTTGAATCGTCAGTACATGATCTGGTGAAGCGACGGCTTCATAGAAATCCCATTTTAAGATGGGCTCGAGTTGGCGTGAGGAGCCATGTGACTTCAGGATCTGGCGATATTCTTGCCAAACCTCAGGGTCCTCCGCCAACGCGTACTCGTCCGTTTGGTCGACTCCCATCGTATTGATCACGTCGATGGGGACTTGGCTAAGGATCGCGTGTAAGACCTGAGCCACGGTAGGCACTCCGGGCATCAGCTGCAGACAAATCAATTCCGCGTTAGGTCCAATCTTGGAAGCCGCTGGATAGTTTCCATCCGCAATCAGGATTTTGGAGTGGTG
>JANSWS010000455.1 GCA_024743355.1 bacterium | reverse complement strand
GCTACCGTCGCCAGACGGTGGATGAGTTCAACCACGCTCTGGCGAGCGTAGCTACCGTCGCCAGACGGTGGAGGAATTCGACCATGCGCTGGCGAGCGTAGCTACCGTCGCCAGACGGTGGATGAGTTCGACCACGCTCTGGCGAGCGTAGCTACCGTCGCCAGACGGTGGAGGAATTCGACCATGCGCTGGCGAGCGTGGCTACGGACAAGAATTCAAAGGCCTCGTTCGCTGGACTCTATGGCCGCATTCTGCGAGAATAGGGGAAGAACGGAGGCCCTCGTCTCATCGTCTTCTCGGAACTTAAGCGCAAGGGGATTTCAATGCGTCGCTGCTCTCGATACGGCTTCACCCTGGTGGAACTCTTGGTGGTGATTGCCATCATTGGGATATTGGTTGGCTTGTTGGTACCCGCTGTCCAGATGGCCCGCGAGGCCGCACGTCGCATCCAGTGCAGCAATAACCTCAAGCAGATGGGAATTGCTGTCGTTAACTTTGAGACCTCCAAGAAGCGTTATCCCGGCTATCAGGAAGCCTTTGGGAGCGTACCCGGAAGCAATAATGCCAAGATTGGATCGTGGGCAGTATCTTTGCTGCCTGAAATCGAACAGCAGCCCCTGCGTGATGCCTGGGATGACTCGTCGACCTATCAGGATTGGCTGAATGGCAATCCAAATCTTTATCCCTACATCAGTTTACTGAATTGCCCTAGCGACAATGCTCACCTTGAGACGATTACATTCACCAGTTATGCGGCCAACACTGGTTTCGTTCCGACTGCGGGGCGACGACAGATTGCCTCGGCCAATGATTCCGCTTGGTCGCTAGCTAACAAATATGAAAACGGTGTTTTTGTAAATCTCTTGCCTGCCAGCGTGAATGGCGTGAATGTCTTTGCGCCGGGAGGTTCGACCCGCGTCACATCGGATCGGATGAAGGACGGACTGGGTTCCACCATTGCCATTGCTGAGAATTTGCAGGCCAATTCCTGGACTTATCCCAACAACGCCAACATCGCAGATCCCAGCAGTCGCTGGAACGTGGGTATCGTTTGGCTGTTCCGTCAGGTGCCGGGAGCTCTTCCGCAAAACGATCCCAATGCGAATCCGGTATTGCCTATGAACTTGATTAATGGTGAAAAGCAGACTGCGGCAGTGGATATTGATTTGTTTGAGTGCGGGCGACCTTCCTCCAATCACACTGGCATTGTCAACGTGTGCATGCTGGATGGCACCGTCATTGGTCTTTCTGAGAACGTGGAATATCACGTTTACCAGTCACTGCTGACGCCGTTTACTAAGAAGAGCGACGTTCCGGCACCTGTTAAGAATTACGTGCTGCAGGATGGTGACTTCCGCTTAGAGTAATCGCTGCAAGCCGGAACGATTTTTGCGCTCTCTTGATGGCTACTCTTGAAACGCTTGTCTAGCACGTTGAAGGCGGACGATGCCTAAGAGTAACCGCAACATTGATTGACTCTGGTGTGCGGTCGCACTAGCCGCACACGCGAAGTTTTGGCTCAACGGCTTGACGGCAACGCGAAACTCTGAGATCTTTTTCAAAATCGTGGCAGCATGGATGGCACGCGTCTCGGGCGGTTAGCTCAGTTGGTTAGAGCGCAACGTTGACATCGTTGAGGTCGTTGGTTCGAATCCAATACCGCCCACTCTTATTCTGTCAGGCGATTCGTTAGTCAAACGAATACCGGACACCATGTCCGAGACGCACTATTCGCTAACGCGAAATCGAGGAATCCTGATTTCCTAAGCCCGTGGAGCGTCACGATCATGCGTGTACACTTAGCGCCGCCACTCTGGCGGCAATGGTGCGACTCCGTATGAAACCACTCGGCACGCGGACCAGATGTTTTGGGTAGCTGTAGACGCGAATTCCTACGGCTCAAGTCGCATCACTGCGGTTTGCCTTTCATCGTGTCGGGCCTGCCGATGTAGTAGGGGAAATCTAGCTCTGCCAATGTTGGTACCTTGCCGCCAATGGTTTCGATCAGCTTCGCCAGTATTCTTGGTGCATCGAACTCAACACTCGGTTGCTGTAGAGCGAAGTTGGCGGTGACCTGGTTTTCTTGCGAAATGACCACGGTCATTCGCAAGTTGCGATTGAGTCCCCAAGCTCCGGGGCCTTCGAGTCCATCGGTTGAAATCATCAGGGGCGTGCCTTTCTTGGGTAGCGCCCGTTGGATCTTGGTTAAGAAAGCTCTCATTTCCGAGACGTCGTCAGCCAAGTAGACCACTCCATACGTCAAGCCGGCGTCGCGACGCTCCGCTGCATAATGCGAGAGAACATACGACAGGCCCAAAGAGGGCTCGTCCGATTTATTTGCCAGCAAGTCGTGAATGAAGATCAAAAGGCTTGGCTTGCCGTCTGTCTTGGCGGTCCAGTCGAACTCCTGACTTTCTCGATCCAGGCCATCGACCAGTTCCAAGGTTGGCAGTTTTTCTCCAACCTGCGGCCCGGAGTACACCGGCGGCTCTTGAGCGAATGTGCATTTGGCGATCAACAGCATTACGATCATCGTTTCTACATGTCTGGCCATTGTCCGGAGTCTCCGCAGGTTGAAGGCAGAAAAGCACAAGTATATCGATGTTGAGCTGTACAACTGCTTGTGACGGTCTTGCTGCTAGCCACCAGCGCCCCGCCTAGTAAGAGGTCGTGCGGTTTTTGAGTGCCCTTCTCAGCAGTCGTTCCGACAACCCAACTCTCCCACTGGAAGAGTTGCTAAGGCCCGGTGAATACACCACTAAAAAACTGCAAGAGCTCCTAGCGAGTGAGGGAATTCCAAAACGCAACTTCAAGAGACCCGCTTGGACCAAGTCTACAATTTCCAGGGCAAAATGGCTGGAGTCGATTTCACAAGCCGCTATGGCACTTCGCCGAAGCGGCCTAAGATTAACGACCGGCCATCAGAAACATGAGACGCAGGCCATGGAGAGGAAATGATGCACACTGAGCCCTCAGAAATGCTCACCGAATTTGTGGCCCTGCGGACCACCAGTGTCGACGAGTTTCATGCGTGTATGGTGGGAGAGGAAGGCGGCTTTGATGAACGGAAGGTGGCTTCCGGGCCGGTTGAGCTCGAATTGCGGCGGGTTGGACTCGGGCCACTCGAAATTGGCTTGGCCTATAGCAGTGTCAGCATGAGTGTCGCAAGAAAACGCGAATCCTCGGATGATTTTCTGTTGCAGTTTCCACTTGTTGGCGGCTTTGAGATCTCGATCGCAAGCCAAGTCTACCGCGTCCGCCCCAAGCAGGGATTGGTGATTTCACCCGGCCAGGAAGTTAGCCGAAGCGCGGATGCGGGTTGGATACTGGTGTTCCGCATACCCGTAGAATTGCTGCGGGAGCGGCTGGAATTGCGGCTAGGAAAATCCACACGCAAGCAACTTGTGTTTTCACCACCTGTAGAGCATGCGGCTAATGAGATCCTCAACTATGGTCTTCTGGCTGTGGAGGGAATCGATCGAGGCTTGATCGACCCCCAGAGTGCGGCTGGCGATACGCTCGGCATCGGATTAGTCGACTTGCTGCTGGTTCTCCAACCCCACAACTACGGCGAGTTGCTGGCCAATTCTTCAGTGACCAAACGAGCGGACCGTATGCGTTGCGTTACCGAGTTTGTGGATGCGAATCTTCAAGACTCACTTTCGGTGCGTATCATGGCCGACGCAGTTGGATGCAGCGCTCGAACACTGCAGAAAACTTTGGTCGAGTTGCATGGTATGACGCCCGTCGAATTTGTTCGCAGCCGAAGGATGGCCTTTGCTCGCCGTCAGTTGTTAGCCGCTGACACGACACAGAGTGTGTATGCTGTTGCCAGACAAGTAGGCTATTCGAATCCCGCTCGCTTCTCGGAGTACTACAAACAGGCTTTTGGTGAATTGCCTTCCGAGACTCTCAGAAACTCGAAAGCAGCGCTGCGGTGACCGGGGCTACACCCACCCTATCGCGAAGTTTGGGAAATCACCGAACGGCACGAAATGCTTTGGCAGAGAGCGCCGAATGCGCAAGCTTTGCTTCGCGTATTGAGTGGCCTGTCCTGGAAGTTGAGGCTAAATTGACAAAAGCTTCTTTTCCTGACTGCGCATTCATGGATTCGTCGAAATGTTTCGTCCGTTGAAATACTGTATTTTGACTGCCTGTTTGGTCCTCTGCTTCGGCTCGGCCGCGCGGGCGGATCTGATGTTTGAGATCCAACGGGTGAGCAATTCGGAGGCCATTTTAGTTGGCTCAGGGGCGGTGGGGACTTCACTGGGTGTAACATTCAACTCCTTGTTTTTACAAGGAGCGGCTGTCTCTGCTCCGCTCATCGGGTCGACTACTGGCGACTTTCAGATCGGGAGCTATGTTGTTTCAGGCTATGCTCAGGTTGGAGGAGACGTCAGCTTTCCCGCAGCTGGCACTTTCTTGGAAACGGATACTCCATCCGGTACTGAGACTATTTTCAATATCGACTTCGGCAGTGTAGGGCGGGAAGGCGATATTGTTGCGAACATTGTGGGCGGTACCATTGCCGACGAAAGAGTCGTCGGCCGCTGGCGGGTCACGGCTGTACCCGAGCCAGGTGCGTTGGGTGTTCTGGCTTTGCTGGGATCTGTGCTCATGCTCAGGTCACGCCGCTAAGCCCGCTGGTTGATTTCCTTTTAGGGCGATTCGTATCGGAAAAATCGCCTCGCTTCGGTCGCCGATCTTGATCCACAGGGCGGCCCCTGGGAAAGTTCCCAATCGCACACAGTCGCGTTTTCTTTCGCCAGTGCCATCAAAACCTCGCCAGATCTTGCACGAGGTAGAGCTGGTAGTTGGAAACGGAACGATGACTTGGAGCATCGATGGCTTGGAAATCGGTACTCTGGATGCCGCCGTTGGCGATGCATTTAACACCGATGGCAGCGCTACCATTGGTTACATGGATATCTTCGTCTCCGTGAGCGACGCACCGCAGTTCTCGTTTGGTTTGGTGGATAATTTCAGTGTTACCGCTGTTCCAGAGCCTTCCTCGTCGCTGGTTCTCTTGTTTTCAGGATTACTCGGCGGTTGCTGGAGATATCGTCGCTCTGCTTGAGCAACCTCGACAGAGCCATTGGTTAGCCATAAAAACGCGAAGTAGCGATGAGCCTTACTTCGCGTTTTTTTATGCGCGTCGGGGGGATGGAGGTCCCTCACTGACGTTGCGGGTCCAAGGCGTTGAAAGTGGAGGTCTCGTACTTTACCTTGATTTGTCGTGACAATTTGCGAGTCGCGGCAAGTTGCGTAGGCTATCCTAGGCCGAGTTTTCAGCGTATTATCCGACATCCAAGACCCTCCAAGCACCGTAAAACATCTTGCAGCGGTTCATGGCTAGGTGCGGCTCACGGGCGGATTCGTCCCATAGGATCGCTAAGAAACGCATTGAGTTTGAAGGAAAAGAGAATGAAGTCTTATGCTTGGCTGCTGATGCTTGCGGCCGCACTGTTCGTCGGCTGCGAGCAACCCGTGGCAGAGTCCGATCCGTCCGTAACTCCTAACAGCGGAGTATCCGAAGAAGCGCATACGGACCACGATCACGCAGACCATGACCATGCAGATCATGACCATGCCGATGAAGAGCACGGCGACGATCATTAGCTTGACAGCGCCACACTCGATTAGCCGTATGGGCGTTGGCCCCGGTTTTCGAAGGGCTTAGGCACCACTTAGCCAGAAAGCGTGTTATCACGGCTAACGACGGAATTACCAGGAGCTTGATCGAACGTGGCGTTGTCCAGTTAGGCTCATCTTGGAAACGCCGATCGCGAGCTGTAGCTTGCTCTCCCGCACAGGCGCTCGTTGTACCACACAAGTTTTTGTTTTGCAGTCATTTCAGACGCGTGATCAAGAGTGCATCGACTGGACTTTTGTTTTCCCTGCATAGGATTGCGGCGGGCAAACGGTGTTGGTGCGTCGCCTCAATCGTTTGGAACATAAGAGAACCGAGGAAACAGAGTAAGCAAACCGCTCTGTTTTCT
>JANSWS010000019.1 GCA_024743355.1 bacterium | reverse complement strand
GCAAGAGGCCTCGAGCGCGGTGCAGTCGCGATTGCACCGCGCTGGCTGTGACCCCCACTCTTTGAGCAATCTCACCATAGGACAGCCCGTCGACGTACTTGAGCATCAGCAATTGCCGATCACGCTCGGTCAGCGTCACCATGGCCCTGCGAAGTTCCTCGCGCCGCTCTTCAGCCATGAGAAACTCGAGAGGCGAGCGTGCCGATCCATCTTCCTCGGTGGGCAGCTTCGCTTGTGCGACTCCCTGGATCAGCTTGCGCCGCCGGCCCGCCTTGCGGCGGAGCAGCATCATCTGCCGCAGGGCAACCCGATAAAGCCAGGGACCGACGCGATCGACGGGTTCCGATTTGGCCGACTGATTGGCTGCCGCGACGGCAACTTCTTGCATCACCTCCTCGACCTCATCCCGATTGCCCAACCGCGCAAGCAGCGTGGTCCGCAGCCAAGCTTCGTGCTCTGGCAACGCTTCCAGTGGATCGAACACTGCAGGAATACTCATGAATGTGCTTTTGTCGCGTTGTGGACGGTCCAGGGTAGGTTGCCGGAGATCAAAGCTTGTTGCACCCCTCTAATTAGCGGTGCCACACGCCCCCCTTGTCCGGCAGCCGATCGCCCTGTTAACTCTTTTGTCCTCCAATGGGTCCTCCAAAGATCTCCACAAGATTCTGACCTGCCGACCCGTCCGAGAGTTGTTGACGCTTGGGACACTGGCTGCATTTTCAAGCGACTGGAATGATGACTCCCGGCATTTTTTCAGGCCATTTCAGTTCACTCTGTGGAGCGGACCAGTAATTTACCTTTGCAACCTGCGGGACAAACTCCATGCCTATTGAAGCCAAGCCGTTCGGAACTGTGGAAAATCAGCCGGTGACCCAATTTGAGCTCCGCAATCGCCTTGGTCATATCGTCCGCCTGATCAACTATGGAGCGATCATTACGGCCGTCGAAGTCCCGGACAAGCAGGGCACGCTCGCCAATATTAATCTCAGCCTACCGGAACTGGACGCATACATGCAGCGGCATCCCTACTTGGGGTCGACCGTGGGCCGATTTTGCAATC
This sequence comes from bacterium, assembly GCA_024743355.1. Classification (GTDB taxonomy): domain Bacteria; phylum Planctomycetota; class Planctomycetia; order Pirellulales; family Pirellulaceae; genus Aureliella. Next base: position 40,834 of record JANSWS010000019.1, on the reverse strand, counting down.
GGATCGCCAAAGGCCGGTTCGAGCTAGACGGGAAGACCTATACCTTGGCTATCAACAATGGCCCCAATCATCTGCACGGTGGTTTGGTGGGATTTGACCGATTGCTGTGGCATGCCGAGCCGATCGAAACAGAAGATGCCTGCGCGGTGCGGTTCTCCGCCGTTAGCCCCGACGGACAAGAAGGCTATCCTGGGCAGCTGGATCTAGTGGCCGAGTACAGCTGGAATGACGCGAATGAACTGTCCTATCGCTTCGAAGCAACCACCTCAGCTCCTACCGTCATCAACATGACGAATCACTCGTATTGGAACCTTGGGGGTGAGAAGAGCGGCGATATTTTGAACCATGAAGTCAAAATGCTTTGCGACCGTTATTTGGAGGTCGACGACACGCTGATCCCGACCGGCAAGTATCTGCCGGTCGAAGGTACACCTTTGGACTTCAAAGAATTTCATCGGCTGGGAGAACGCATTGAGCAGCTCGCAGCCACCAAGGGTTACGATCACTGCTACGTCATCAACGGCAATCCAGGTGAAGCACCACGCTTATGCGGGATTGCCCGCGACCCCGTCAGCGGTCGCGTCATGGAAGTGCTGACAACTCAACCCGGCGTTCAACTCTATACGGGCAACCACTTGGGAGGAGCTTACCCTCCCTACAGTGGCTTCTGCATGGAAACGCAGCACTACCCTGACTCTCCCAACAAGCCCGCGTTTCCTACCACCCGCTTAGATCCCGGCCAGACCTTCCAAGAAACGACCATCCACCGATTTTCCGTCGAGTGAGTCCATGACTTCGCGCGGGATATAAGTCCTCAGGCATCGAGTTCTTCTTCGAGCAGCTCGGTAATCAGTTTCTGGATCACTTCATCGCCGGTTGCTCCGTTCCAGTTCAATTCGCCCTGCCACCATTGACGAATGTATCCATTTTTGTCGATGACGTAGACGGTTGGCCACATGGTATTGGACCAGGACTTCCAATTGTCGGATGCCAGATCGACCAGGATGGGGAACTTGAGATCCCGTTCACCGGCAGCGCTCTTGACCGCTTCCGGATCGCGTTCCATGGCCGTCTCGGGAGTTTGAATACCGAGTACAACCACATCGTCTCCGAACTGCTCATGCCACTTGCGATAGTGATCAAAATTGGCGTGGCAATTATGGCATTGAAAAGCATAAAAATGCAGTACCACCACCTTGCCACGCAGTTCCTCCAGTGTCAGCGGCTGGGAATTGATCCAATGCTTGACCGGTACTAACTCGGGTGCCATCGGAAAGATGCGTTTGAGCTTGCTCGTGTCAAAAGCCTCTCCAAGAATCTGGCTCAGCTGCTGCATTTGCTCTGGCCTGATGAGCGATCGCAAAGCCTCCTGTTCACTTTGGGTGGCTTTCAGCAGAGCTTGTTTGAGTTCCTCAGACTGTTCTCCGCGCATGGTCGCCATTTGCAGCTGATTGGCAGCCTGGTCGGTAGCCTCGGCCAATTTGGCCAACTCGGCTCGCTGCGTGGCGTCCAATCGCAACTGCTGTGCAAGATCATCACGCAAGAGCATGCGTATGGCCTGCGATCGATACTCGAGTTGCTTCAGACGTTTTCGCTGCGCGTCGCTGCCGTACTTTTGAAACCATTGCCATAGCTGAGATTCGAGCTTGGTTACCACGCTGATACGCTTCTCTGCAGGCAAATTGCGAGCGCGAAACCACGTTCCGTCAATCTCGGAGAACAACTCTTTGAGCTTCTGGATCTGCCCTGGGCTTAAATTCAGCTCTTGTTGAACTTCTGGTGCGTGGATCAGTGGCAATAGCTGTTGGGGAATATACTGCCTATAGTCTGCTGGCTGGGACGGCGCTTGCGCCGACGACTGCCCTCCCATCAGCAGACTTGCCACCAGCGCTGTACATAACGTCAGCGATCTCAGCGATTTTTGATTCATCATCTTGTTCTTCACTGTATACGAATTCTCAATACACTCCCGAAGCGAATGCTCGTTCAGCGCCCCGAGCCATCGCTTTAGCAATGGCTAGCATAGTTCGAAGGCGAAGCGCCGCGTCGGAAGTTCCTCTGTCCCTGGATGCATTCTAGGGTGCTGATTGCAAGATTTGCGACGTGCTTTGTAACAACTTCCCTGGCTTTCCCACCGCCCAGTGCCGGGAGTGTGCAATATCTCACAGTCATTTGGCCGCCACGACCGCAAGCAAGACCCGCTTCCCGAAGGCGCGTAGGCCAGAAGAAAAAGGAGTAAGCGGAACAACCGCAGCTGAAACCGTCGGCCAATTGCCGGCCACTATGCTGGATGGCATCGATGGCGAGCTCCCTGCCGCTGGTTTCGGCACGGGCTTCGCAACAGCTGTGTCCGCATGCATGGGATTTCCTCCCCTGCATCGGACGTCGATTTGAAAACCACCAAGCAGGAGCCGAATATGCTGGTATTAACTCGCAAGACGGGTGAGCGATTACATCTGGGGCAAGACATCGTGGTGAAAGTGGTGAAGGTCCGCGGTAATTCGGTACAACTCGGAATTGAGGCCCCACCAGAAGTAGCCATCTTGCGCTCTGAGCTGCTTCCCCAACAACCTCGCGAGGATCATGCAGAGAATGTAAGCGGCATCCAGAATCCGCCCCCTGTACAGATGGCCCTACCCGTCGGAACACATGCATCCAGTCTTGTGAGCGGCTAGTGCTTTGTCCAGTTTTGATTTTTGGGGTGAGCTGAAAACAACTCACCCTGCCAGGCTGGTGAGTTTCAACCGTCGATCAGACTTTTTCGTGGGAGAGTGAGATCCTCGTAACCCCAAAATCTAATTTGGATAAAGCACTATGCTCGACTTGCAATTGATGCTCGAGATGGGTCAGAATGGGGAATACATGTCTGTTCGGTATACCACACTTATGCGGTACTCAGGGCGATGCCTGGAAATCGAGCAGTCTTTCCCACCTGACCAACTCCATCTCGCCGGATCGATCCCATGCTTACCCTCTACGGCAGATCGACGCGTTATTGCGATGGCCTTTCCAGACGCAGCTTTTTAACCATCGGTGGCTTGTCCTTCGGGGCTGCCGGCCTGGGGCTCGCGGACATCTTGAGAGCGGAAGCGCAGGCCCCAAGCCTGGGCAGTTCTACGGGACTCGGCCACAAGGCTGTCATCAATGTATTTCTCGCTGGAGGACCCCCACACCAGGATATGTGGGAAATCAAGTCGGAAGCGCCTGCGGAGATTCGAGGAGAATTTCGAGCGATTCCGACCAGTGTGCCGGGTATCGAGATCTGCGAGGTCTTTCCGAAGCTTGCTGCTCTCATGCACAAATCAGTCGTCGTTCGATCGGTTGTTGGTTGCAACGGCCGTCACGAATCATCGACCTGTATGAGCGGTTGGGAATCGACCGAGATGCGAACTTTGGGAGGACGACCCTCACTGGGCTCCGCCGTTGCGAAACTGCAGGGAGCTGTCGACCCCTCCGTTCCGCCCTATGTCGGTCTGGCGGAAAGGACTCAGCACGTACCCTGGTCCGACTCCGGATCGGCGGGATTTTTGGGCACTAGTTTCGCGCCCTTTAAACCTGACGGACCGGGAATGCAGAACATGAAGCTCAATGAATTGTCGCTCGAGCGACTGCACAATCGCCGCCAGTTGTTGAGCAGCCTGGATAGCATGCGACGGGACGTCGATGCCACGGGAGCCATGCAAGGCATGGATGCGTTCGGACAAAGAGCCTTCGACGTTCTCACCAGCAGTAAGCTCATGGATGCGCTAGACATTTCCAAAGAAGATCCAAGAGTTGTAGCCAGGTACGGGGATGGCAAGCCCTATCGCTACCAATACGATGGCGCACCGACTTGCAACGACCATCTGCTCATCGCTCGCCGATTGGTCGAGGCCGGGGCGCGTTGTGTCAGCTTGAGCTACGGGCGGTGGGATAGCCATGGCCAGAACTTTGATCTTGTTCGAGATCACGGTAGCAAGCTGGATCAGTGCCTGAGCGCCTTAATCGAAGACCTCGATCAACGAGGTATCTTGGACGATGTCACCGTGATTACCTGGGGCGAATTTGGCCGCACTCCAAAGATCAACAACGCTGCCGGTCGTGACCATTGGACTCAGGTGAGTTGCGCGCATCTCGCCGGTGGTGGGCTGCGGACTGGACAGGCCATTGGGGCTACCAATCGGATGGGCGAATATGCTACCGAACGACCCGTGGATATGAAGGAACTGATGGCGACTCTGTACCATCAGCTGGGAATCAACACAGCGACAACCACCATCCCCGACCCAACCGGGCGCCCCCAATACCTGGTGGAAGCCGCCCCGGTGCGGGAGCTGATATGAAGCGACAACCGTGTCTGGCCCAACTTCGGTTTAAGATCTTGTAGGCAGCTGGCAATCGCGAACGTGTAACGTAGAAAACCCGGCTACTATTGCCAAAGTACCGCGGCCGCCCGTTCTGCTGGCACTGTCGAGGGGCTGATCGGTAGAAAGAGAACGTGTTTCTGATCTTCATGAGGCAAACATCGACCTAATGGCCAACAACAGCTCAATACGAAGCTTGCTATGCCTGATCTGCCTCGTTCCGCTGGGCATCGCGGGAGCGCAAGAGGATCGTTCTTACACTCTGGAATTTGACCACCAGGAGATACCGCCTGCGCTGCGCGGGCAAGATTCTCGCTGGCAGCTCTTGGTTTCCAAGCGAATGCATGACGGCAATCTGCACGATGCAACACGCACGGTCGAATACCGGGTGGAGCCGCCAATCGCCGACATCGACCAGCATGGATTCCTGCGACCTGTGCGTGATGGACAGGCAGTGGTGATTGCCAGCGATAAGAATGGGCATGTCGCCAAGCTATCGCTAAACATTTCAGACATGAACTCGCAGCCAGCTGTCAATTTCCCAAACCAAATCATTCCGCTCTTCACAAAGTTCGGCTGCAATGGCGGTGGTTGTCATGGCAAAGCAGCCGGACAGGCTGGTTTCAAGCTGTCGTTGCTGGGCTTCGAGCCGCGTGTGGACTACGAGCATCTGCTGCTAGAATCTCGCGGTCGCCGTTTGTTCCCAGCCGTCCCAGACAAGAGCCTGCTCTTGCAGAAAGCCACCAACGAATCTCCGCATGGTGGCGGCAAACGTTTGTCTGCCGACTCCCAGGAATACGATCTACTGAAGCGTTGGATCGCTATGGGAATGCCTTACGGTAGCAGTGATGACCCGCTGGTAACGCACATTGAAGTCACGCCCTCAGCCCGTCAACTTTCACGGGAAAGCCAGCAGCAACTTTCCGTAATCGCTCATTACAGCGACGGGCATAGGGAGGACATCACTCGCACCGCTCAATACGAATCCAACAATACGGACCTGGCACAGGTCGACGAGCGGGGGCTTGTCACCTTGCGAGATAGCACGGGCGATGTGGCGGTCATGGTTCGTTATCAGGGTCAAGTTGCCGTCTTCCGGGCTAGCATACCACTCGGTTTAGACATCTCCGAAATCGCTGCTTGGCCTCCCGCCAGGAATATGATTGATGAATTGATATTCTCCAAGCTAAGAGAACTGGAAATACCGCCGAGCCAGACATGCGATGATGGCACGTTCATTCGCCGCGTGACCCTGGACCTCACCGGACGCCTACCGACCGCGGAAGAGACTCGCAGCTTCTTGACCGATCAAAATGCTGATAAACACGCGTTGCTCATCGATCGTCTTTTGGAGAGCAGCGATCACGCGGACTATTTCGCCCGCAAGTGGATTACGATTCTTAGAAATCGCCGCGACTCCTCAGGCAAGCAGTTGGGTAGTTTTGCTTTTCATGCCTGGCTGCGTCAGGCGTTCCTGGAGAATGTGCCCTATGACGTGCTCGTTCGCCAACTGCTAACTGCATCGGGATCGATTGCCACCAATCCGCCCGTGACCTGGTGGCGCGAGGTAGCAACCACCGAGTCACGAGTGGAAGATGCGGCTCAATTGTTCCTTGGGCAACGCCTGCAATGCGCCCGCTGCCATCATCACCCCTTCGAAAAATGGAGTCAGCAAGACTACTATCAAATGGCGGCTTTTTTCTCCAAGGTGCAGAGAAAAGAGGGTGATGTTCCGGAGGAACCCGTGTTCGTTTCCCGTGTCGGCGCGGCAACGGCTCGGCATCCAAAATCCGGCCAGGCCCTCCAACCGGCTGGCCTCGACGCCGCTCCACCCGATCTGGCTGCCCATCAAGATCCTCGACATGCCTTGGTGGATTGGATGTGTGCGGCAGACAATCCGTTTTTTGCCCGCAGTCTGGTCAATCGATATTGGAAGCACTTTTTTGCGGTCGGTATGGTCGAGCCCGAGGACGATCTGCGAGTTACCAATCCGCCCTCGCACCCGGAGTTGCTGGAAGCTCTAGCGAAGTATTTCGTGGAGAACAAATACGATACCCGCCAACTCCTACGACTGATTTGCAACTCAAGCACTTACCGCTTAAGTTCCGAGCCCAATGAATACAACCTGGCCGATACCCATAGTTACTCGCGATACTATCCCAAGCGATTGGGCGCCGAAGTCTTACTGGATGCTATCGACCAGATGACAATGACCCGTTCCGACTTTGCCGGTATGCCGGTGGACACGCGGGCGGTATCGCTTCCGGACACTGGCTTCAGCTCGTACTTTCTGGACGTGTTTGGTCAACCCTCATCCACCACGGCCTGTGAATGCGAACGCTCCAATGAGGCCACGTTAGCTCAGAGTCTCCATTTGCTGAATTCCGTCGAAGTTCAGGGTAAGCTTGCCAGCCAGACTGGCTGGGCGGCGGCGGCGGCCGTTAGTTCACAATCGAACTCAGAATTGATCGAGCAACTTTATTTATCCGCTCTCTCGAGACAGCCGACACCAAACGAGCTTTTGGCGGCTCGAGAGTTTCTCGATTCGAACGCCACGGATCGGCAAGCAGCCTGGGAAGACTTATTGTGGGCTGTCATGAACACCAAGGAGTTTCTGTTCAACCATTGATGTCGGCCAAACCGATCCAATCCCCTTGGCTTTCACTTGGCCGATTTACGATCCGATTTCCTCACCACCCCGCCTCCGCCAAGCTGCTGCCTTTTTTTCAACTGCCGAAAATCTCCTTACCGCTACCTTTCTGCCGTGTCTCCACCCCATTTCCTAACCCCGCCTAATTGGACAGCGCCACTTTCGATAAAGCTCCCGGCAAGTCCTTGGTTAACCGTGATAACACGATTTCTGGCCAAGTGGTGCCTAAGCCCTTCGAAAACCGGGGCTAACGCCCTTGCGGCTAATCGAAAGCGGCGCTGTCCAACTAGTCTCTGCTTTCCACAGGTACTGCGGAAGGCAGTTTTTCTGCTCGGCTGCACAGCCTGGTGGTATCCGTCCGCCTATGCTGAGTTTCCCACCTGTGAACTGCATGCGGTTTCGCCTTGTATCGCTCAAGTGGGCTCCCAAGTTACGATTCGCGCGAAGGGTTCCAATCTGGCTGAATTGGACCAAATGGTCGTCACTCCCGCGGGATGCGAAACACAACAACATGCTGCATCGAATTCAGATGATCCCAGCTTGATTCTGAGCAGACCTCCCGTGTTTGATCTGCATATACCCACCGATCAACCGCCGGGTCTGTACGAGGCATGGGTCCATGGACGCCACGGAATATCAAACCCCCGAGCGTTTCTCGTCACCCAGCATCCCGTGCGATCTCTGTCAGCCAGCGACGGCAGTGATGCGGCACTGCCTATCATGCTCGAAGCTGAAACCATCTATTTGCTTGACTTGCAGCCTGCTCGCAAAACTTACTTGGCTGTTCGCCTCGAGCAAGGACAATTTTTTCGCTGTGCTGCCTATGCGCATCAGCTCGACTCGCAGGCGATTCCCGCTCTGACTTTGCAGCATCCGGACGGCAGCGAACTTGGGCAGGGACGAGCCATACAGAATTGGCCTGCTGAAATCGAGTTCAGGGCTGAGCAAACAGGTGACTATTTGTTGATTGTCCACGACTTTCTCTATCGTGGCGGTCAAGGATTTCAATCCGCGTTGGAGTGTTCCATCGATCTACAACCGTCCTCCCAAGCTGAACAGATCCCAAAACTTGAATTGGAACTGGATCAGTTGTTGCGGCCAAAGCTTGACGTCGAAGCGGCGCTGGACGCTTCGGCACGATTTGCCTTTGCAGATCCGACCGCCATTCGCAGGCTGCCAAGCTGGGAGCAAGTTCTTCACCACGGAAGCTCTGATACGCAGGCGCCTTTCGTGTTTGCCGGAGACTTTCGTTCTTCTCCAAGCGCGAGCGTCAATTTTCGTGCCAAGGGAGGTCAACAGCACTGGATTCAAGTTTACTCGGCCAGTGCCGGACAACTTACCGATCCGCGGATGCTTGTCTTTGAAGTCCCCGAGCAACAGCCGGCACCCGCCAGCAGCTCGTCAGATGAAGGAAACCAGCCTGTGATCGGTAATCAGCTGCTGGAGAATGACGAGCCACCGGCCATGGGCGGACCTGACATGCGATTGCGTTTTCGCGATCCTGTTGCGAATTGGACACCCGCCAAAGATGGCATGTATCGAATCGTGGTTGTCGACCAGCAGAGTGGTCAGCGTCCGTTCGACTCGCGCGGCTTTCTACTGGGAGTTCGCCCAGCCCGGCCAAGATTCTCGCTGCTGGCCTTTCACGATGTTGCCAACTCCAATCGCCAGTTGGCGCGACCAGCTGGGTCGGCCCTGATGGGCAATGGAACCGCCGCTATCCGAGTGCAGGCTATCCGCGAAGACGGGTTTGATCAGGCGATTGAAGTGCGTGTGTCTGGACTGCCTGAATTCTTGAGCTGTCGACCAAGCATTATTCCGCCCTCAGCAACCGAAACTTCACTCATTATCGAAGCCCGACAGCAAGTAGATGAATGGTTCGCGGCTGTGACCGTCACTGGCCGCAGTATGACCAGCGAATCCAATACAAATGAGCAGACAGCGTTCACGGCAGCTGTAATCCATGCGGCTAACCCAGTCCGCAACGCGGTTCAAAATCGATTCACCCAACAGTTGTGGGTTTCCACGACTTCGCTCGATGTTTGTCCCCTGCGAGTGGAACTGGGCCAAGAGCAGGTTTACGAAGCCGCACAGGGTAGCAAGCTTAGCATCCCCGTTCGAATCTTCAGGGAAGACAGCGGAAAAGTTGCCTGTGTGCTGCGCGCTCAAGATCTGCCGCCTAACTGTAAGCTACCGGAGGTAAGTGTTGCAGCCGACAAAAACGAAGCAGTCGCTGAACTCCAGGTTGCCGATAACACACCGCCCGGTGATTACACATTCTGGATGCAAAATGAAGTGCGTTTATCCTGGCGTAAGAATCCGCAGTCTTTGGAGCGGGCGGAAAAGCACCTGATGGAACTTCGTCAGCAGCTGGAAAGCAGCTCGGAGGATCAGCGATCCAGCCTGACAGAACGCATCCAAGCTGCGGAAGCTCTGCTTGAGACACTCAAGCAGGGCACGGCTCCACAGAATTTGATCGTCTGGCTTCCAACCAATTCGTTGCGTGTGCGAGTGCTGGCGAAATGACCCGAGCCTGCTTCGGCAACTAGAATAAATAAGGCGTCCAAAGTTGGCGCAACAACAATTCTCTTTATCTCCCACCTGATCGACTATGTTAGCTAAAACCGCGCGCGTATTCACAGTGTTGACTGCCTTGCTTGTGTCCGGCAACGGGGCTGCTGCGGAGGAAACGCCTGACTTTTATCGGGATATCCTGCCGATATTCTCTCAGAATTGCATCGCCTGCCACAACGCGAATCAAACGGAAGGCGGCTTGAATCTCGAGTCGTTCGCCAGCTTGATGCAGGGTGGGGACAGCGGCGATGCGATCGTCGCCCAGCAGTTGGAGCAAAGCTATTTGTTGGCCCGGGTGAATGGACAGGAAGAGCCCCTGATGCCGCCGGAAGACAATGCGGTGGGTGCCAAGCCGCTCTCCCCGGCCGAGCTTCAGACGCTGGAGCGATGGATTGTTGCGGGTGCACCGCAGGGCATGCAGGTTGCGAAGAACTCCATCCAGTGGCAGGAACTGCCGGGCAATCTGCAACCGATCTATGCTCTGGCTGCCTCATCGGACGGGCAATTTGTTGCTTTTGGTCGTGGCAACCAGATCTGGGTCGCGCCCCAGAAACCGCAACCGACTTCGAGCATTCTGACTCTGGCAGACCCCAATCTGAATTTGTCTTCTCAAGCTGTCGGCAAATCCCATTTAGACATTGTTCAATCGTTAGCCGTCAGCCCTGATAACCAGCGGATTGCCAGTGGCGGATTCCGCACAGTGAAGATCTGGAAACGCGAGCTGCCTTCTCGCACCCTGCTCGCCGGGCTGGCCGCCGACACGCAATCAGCGCTCGCATCACCGGACGGCCAATACATTGCAACCGTTACCGCAAAAGGCGGCTGTGAGATCATCGATTTGCAAACGGGAATCGCCATTCGCTTCCTGACCAAGGAATTGCAGACCATCGCGTCCGCGGAATGGATGGACTCGACGCACTTTTTAGTCTGCGACGCATCCGCCGCATGGCATGTCATTGACGTCGCAGATCAGAAGATCCTGGGGGCCATATCGCAAGACCCTCTTCAGACCGTCACGTTGAAGAGACTGCGTGATCGAAAACTGATCGGCTTATCTCCCGAGGGACGCTTGATCTCAATCTCGTGTGAGCCAGCCGAGGGTAACGGCTTCCACCTGCAAGCCCAATTGCTGAACACATCCGATGCAACCTACACTCGACTCGCCGTATCAAGCGCGGATCCAGCCGTGATTGCCGCGGGAAGCCGTGATGGCAACGTGACGTTGTACCAGAGCGAGACATGGGAGCCGTTGTGTACCATCCAGACCGACTCTGCGTTGCAAACACTCGCCCTGGACCAACAAGGCAATCGGCTTGTTACCTGTGGCCCGCAATCGACCAAACTGTGGTCCAGCAAAACGGGAGAATTGGTTGCGGAGTTGCAACGCGATTACAAGTCGACTCGAAGAATTCAAGCTTCCACACAGGCAGTCAGCCGACAGGCGGCCCGAGTGGAAGCCCTGAAGGGCCGCTTGCCTGAATTGCAAAAGTTACTCGACAAAGAACGGGAGGTCGAAAAGCAATTGGCCGATGCTCACAGCAAAGCTGCGGAACAACTGGCTGCCAGGATCATGGAACGCGAACAAGCCGCGGCTGCTGTTTCGCAAACCGAGTCTTCCTTGCAAGAAGCTCAAGCCGCTCTGGCCGCAGCGCAGAAGCACATGGAAACAGTCGCCATGGAACTGGAATCCAAGAAGAAAGCGCTCGAAGATGCATTGGCAAAGCAGCAGGAAGCCCAGCTGGAGGTCGACAAAAAGCAACAAGCACTAACAACTGCGAGCGAAGGTGCGGACCGTGCGGCTGCTCGGATTCCGGAGCTGGAACAGATGACCGATGCCGAGAATCAACGCTTAAGTACGTTGCAAAATACTCTGGCCGAACTCGAGCAAAGCAAGCTGATGCCCGCCAGCCATGCTGGGACGTTCTCCCAGGATGGCAATATTCTGGTCTTAGCTGGCGGGGATCAAGAACTGCGCACTTTCTCCGCTGTGGATGGCGAACCACTTGCGAACTGGACGGCTCAAGCCCCTGTCAGTGTTTTTGTGAGCCCTGTGGTGAATCGCTTTCTTTCCGCGACCTCGGATGGAATTGACTCGTCTGAATTCGCCGCACTAACGCAGCAAGGGCAACTTTTCTCATGGCCTGCGACCCAGCAATGGCGATTGGAAAGAACGCTCGGAACGCCTGAAGAATCTCCCTTTAGTGACCGTGTCACCGCGCTGGCCTTCAGCCCCGATGGCAATACACTTGCTGTTGGCAGCGGTCCTCCCAGTCGCTCCGGAGAAATCACCTTGATTGATGTCGAGAGCGGCGATATCTCCCATGCTTTCGGCGAACTGCACAGCGATACGGTCTTAGCGATTCGTTTTTCACCGGATGGAAGACTATTGGCGTCCGCGGGCGCTGACAAAATGTGCTGGCTGCTGGATTCGGCATCCAAAGAGAAACTTCGCTCTTTCGAGGGCCATACGCACCACATCCTGGGTTTGGCCTGGCAGGACGATGGGCAAGTGCTAGCGACCGCCAGTGCCGATGCCACGATTAAGTTGTGGAAAGTGGACACGGCGGAACAGCTCCGCACCATAACCGGATTTCCAAAGGAAATTACGGGACTTCAATTCGTGGGGGATTCGCATCAGTTAGTTAGTTCGGGGTCCGATGGCTTGGTCCGACTTCATAACGCTGATGACGGCAAACAAATTCGATCTTTCAGCGGCGCCGACGACGCTTTGTTCGCAATCGCGGTGGCCGGCGACCGCAAGTCCATTCTGGCTGGCGGGCAGGCCGGAAAGCTATCCTTCTGGAATCTCGAGGATGGTAAGCTGATCGCGTCGCTCCCCATCACTGCAACGCCCGGTTCATCCTCGGAAGGCAATTGAGTTTCGTGTCCGCATTGCTGTCCGGAAGGTCGCTGATCTGGTTTTGCTTTGACCCTAGCCAGGTTGTCGCCGTGGCGCTGCAGTCTATGCTGCATGACTTACTGGACGAAAAACAGTGCCGTGCCCATTTGATGCTTGCCCACGAAGCCGCCGCGGTGGTCCCGGAGAGCCCAGACTTGGTGCTGGGCTTGGCCCTATGGCGATTTAGCCGGCTGGAAGAGCTGGCTGCCATTGGACAAGCCGTCAATCATTGCCGCCATCGCTTAACCGAGCCGATCTGCGTGGTGTATTGCCAAGCCGCCTTGCGGCAGCACGCACCGATTCTGTGCGAGGCGGGTGCACAGCTTGTTGTCTCGTCGGTACCATCCTTACAGCGGGTCATTCGCCGAGTCCTGCCCAGAATCCCGTTATCCGAAAAGGGTTATCATCCGTTGACTACCGGTCTGGTTGAGTACCTGCCCTGGCCGGAACTTGACTGAGTACTCTTTTGGACTCTGTTGCCACATTTCAGCCAATGGTTTAGACGACATGTCACAAGATATCGCTACACTTCGCGCGCACCTCTCAGAACTTAAGGATCCAGAAACCGGACGGCCGCTTGGCTCCACACAACAGATCGAGCAGTTGGATTACAACGGTTCCGCAATCGAGTGTCGGATCAAGCTATCCACTCACAGTCGTCCAGTGGCCGACGAGTTTCGTGAACGAATTGAAGAATGCCTTCGCGCGCAGTCAACCGCTGAGCAGGTACGTGTTGAATTTACGCCATTGGAACGCCCGATACCTCCACTGGGTCAAGTTGGTCTTTCGGTCAAGAGTGTGATCGCTGTGGGCAGTGGCAAGGGTGGCGTCGGCAAAAGCACGATTGCCGCATCACTGGCGCTCAGCCTGTCCAAAGCTGGATCGCGTGTGGGCCTGATGGACGCTGACGTGTACGGCCCCAGTATTCCTCATCTGCTTGGACTTTCAGGCCGGCCTGAGGTCATCAATGGCAAGATTCAGCCCATCTACTTCGAGAATATTCCGGTGATCTCGATGGGCTTCATGGTCCAGGAAGATCAGGCGGTTATCTGGCGCGGTCCCATGTTACATGGAGCCATCACTCAATTTTTGCGAGACACCTACTGGGGTAGCCTTGATTATCTGGTGATCGACATGCCTCCCGGTACTGGGGACATCGCTTTGACGCTCTCCCAGATGATTCCGTTGGCTGGCGCCGTGGTAGTTTGTACGCCTCAACAAGTGGCGCTCTTGGATGCCGTTAAAGCCATTTCCATGTTTCGAAAAACCAAGATTCCCGTGTTGGGTATCGTCGAAAACATGAGCGGCTTTATTTGCCCTGACTGTGGAAAACGTTACGATATTTTCGGTCATGGCGGAGCCCGGGAAAAAGCCGAGGAAATTGAAGTGCCTTTCCTGGGCGAGGTTCCGTTGAACATGCAGCTACGTCAAGAATCCGACGTGGGCAATCTCAAGGCTGCTCTCGACGACCCGATCTGCAGTGCAGCCATGAACAGGATTGTCCGCGCCACGTGCCGACAGATAAATGATCGGGCGGCGGCCACTCCGCATGGTCCGGCGCTGCCCGTGCTTTAGCGCACTCGACAGCGCGGTAAACAGCGCTGAATTGCCAGTGCTGTGGTCGCATGAAGCCCGATGTCTTCGATCCGAATTGTCCCGAACAGCCCCTGTTGAAGGCCTGCCATCAACTGGGCTGGCTGTATTCCAACGCCCTTGCCGCCGGGCAGGCGGCCGGTCCGACGTTCGGCCATTCATGGGATGGCTTAGAACCCGCTCCACGTAGTTCAACCTGTTGGCTTCAGTGGCTGGTCGCTGTCCCGGAATTGAAACCGAACGTCAAACGCGCGCTCCGCGAACAACTCGCGGCGGGCTTCCGCTTGGCAACCTGCGATTTGCCCATGCACGGCGAAGCCGTTCAGCCATGGAGCGGGCGTAGTCTGGAATGGATCGGCCCACGGTATTGTTTTGGCCACCATTCCTGTCTCAATCCAACACGCGGAATATCCGCCATCGTGTCTTCCAGACTCGGGCGGCGTCACGCGCATCTTCCCGAGTGGCCTACGGTGCTTGAATCGATTCTCAGAGATATCACAAGGACACGCAGCCAACTCTTGCTAACTCCTGGCAGCACCTTGGCGGATGCCATACGAGACTTCGCTGCCATAGCCGAAATCCCAACGGTGTCGCTGCAGCTGCCCAAGGCGAATGAATCTCTGCCAGCTTGGATGAAAAAGGTACTGATGCAGCCGGTGAGTAAACAGACGCAACCGATGATCTTGCTTTCACCGGTCGCTCTCGAGAATCGTTCCGAAGAGAAACGAGATCCGATCCAAGACCGGGCCGCGATTTATCTTGCCGAACGTCTCTACTGCCTATTGGTCCGACAGCGAGGTACCATTGAGCGTTTGCTCGATAAACGCTTAAGCGAGGGCTTGCACGCGACAGGCTCCATCTTCTTACGCCTGTCAGAGGATTCGAGTCCCGCTGACAGAGAATGGCTAAACCGCGGCGTAGTGGGTTGGTATGTGCCCCGGATAACGCCCGACGCTCCCTGGATTCCTTTGCAGCATTTCATTCACACCGAATGCGGTCGGGCAACGACCCACACGAGTCGACCGCGTTTGCGGCAATTAACGTCCGCGATTCCTAGAGCTTGGTCCACCGACGATATCCAGGATTGGAGCTGGTTGACGCATTGCACGCGTTCCTCCAGTGGGGCTGGTCCGGATGAATCGGAGGCGGTACAGCGCTTGCGATTATGGCAGGCCGGACGCGAGATCGAGCAGCATCCATTGTCGAGTCTCGAGCGGATTTGTCGTGACGGCAGGATCCTGGGCAGCCGACGGCTCATGCGATCCAAGCTGCGCTGTGTAAGTTTCTCGGCGGTACCACTGCCGCAGTTGTTAGAGCGACGCACCTATCGTTCCCATTTGGCCCGCTGGGACTGGGAGCCCTTCGGTCTACTTATCTCCCGGCGGGCCTTGCAAGCCTTGGGGGCCAAGCCGGTAATCTACGGATCGGAAGCTGATTTTCGCCAACTTTCGGCGGACCAGCGACCCTTCTATCAGCCACGGGGGACGAAACAGGACTGGACCCAAGAACTGGAGTGGAGGGTGGTTGGCGATGTCGACTTGAGCGCTCTGCCCCGCGATTCCATCCGCCTCTTTACCGAAACCCGAGAACAAGCCCAGAGACTGGCAGAACGCTATGCCTGGCCTGTTTTCTGGACGGAGCAAAAACCCAAGGATTGAAGCAGGATGCTTGCGGTACCGCCACCGACCTGCGTATCCTGGTGGCTTATCAATCGATTTATAAGCGGAGATCTTGATGCCTACTATGCTGCGGCTAACGATTTGGGTTGTTTCTCTTGCGCTATTTTCCAGCAAGCTTGTCCTGGCTCAGAGCCCAGAGGTGCCTGCTGGATTTACCGCACTCTTTAATGCTGAAAACCTGGATGGATGGCACGGTTGTCCACAAATGGATCCCCGAAAATGGTCTGAAACCACCGGCGAACAACGCGATGCCTGGAATCAAGACGCTCGCGAACACTGGACCGTCCAAGACGGTGTGCTGGTCAACGACGGCGAAGGAGTCTTTCTGACAACCGATAAGGACTACGGCGATATTGAGCTGTTGATCGATTATCGAACGGTACCCAAGGCTGATAGTGGAATCTATCTGCGAGGGACTCCTCAGGTGCAGATTTGGGACAGCACGAATGAGTCGCAATTCAACCTCGGTGCCAATAAGGGCAGCGGTGGGCTGTGGAACAACAGTCGAGGAGCTGCCGGCAAGGACCCGATGGTACTGGCCGATAAGCCCTTCGGCGAATGGAATTCATTTCGCATTATCCAAGTTGGAGCTCGGACCAGCGTTTGGTTGAACGGTCAGCAAGTTGTGCAGCATGCCACCATGGAGAATTTCTGGGATCGTTCCATTCCCTTGTTTGCAAAAGGGCCCATTCAGCTGCAAACGCACGGCGGTGAAATTCAGTGGCGCAACTTATTCGTACGCGAACTTAGCAGTGAGGAAGCGAATCAATGGTTGCGGCAACAAGATTCCATCGAATATGAATCCTTGTTTAATGGCAAAGATCTCAGCGGATGGACGGGAGCGACCGAGAACTATACGGTGACCGACGGAGCTATCCAGTGCAAAGAGGGCGCGGGTGGCGTGTTGCACACGACCGAAGAGTACGCCGATTTTGTTGCTCGATTCGAGTTTCAGCTGCCTCCCGGTGGAAACAACGGTCTGGCCATTCGCTATCCTGGTAAGGGTGATACGGCCTATGTCGGTATGTGTGAACTGCAGGTTCTGGATAATTCAGCTGACAAATACGCCAAGCTTGATGCTCGTCAATTCCATGGCTCTGCCTACGGCATGGTGGCCGCGCATCGAGGCTATCTGAGAGACGTAGGCGAATGGAATTTCCAAAAGGTCCGTGTTACCGGCTCCAAAATTTTAGTGGAATTGAACGGCACGACCATTTTGGACGCGGACCTGAGTGGAGTCACGGAATTTATGGCGGATACGCCACACCCCGGCAAAGATCGAAGTCAGGGGTTCTTTGGATTTGCGGGACATAGCGATCCGGTCCGCTTCCGCAACATCGATATCGCTGTCCTGGATGCATCCGCCGCGGCCAGTAAGCCGGCCGGCCAACAACCCCAAACCGGTGTTCCCGATCCCATTCAATGATCGTCCGCCGCGATTAACTTCAGCACGCTTCAAAGCTGGATATAGATAGCTTCCATCGCTCAGACCGCAGCGACTTCAGGGCTGCTGTGTGCTGAGCACGCCGCGGAGTTTCTCCACAAGCTTCTTGGGAGAGAAAGGCTTGTGAAAGATTCCCGTGATCTGCCGTGTATCTTCCAAAGTCTGCAGATCCAGTTCATGCGTCTTGGCCGTACACAGAAAAATCGGAGTGGTATCATTCGGACCCGCTGATCGGATCGATCGAAGCACTTCCACCCCCGTCATACCCGGCATCTGCTGATCGAGCATGATCAGATCAAAATGCTCTCGAGCTGCCGCTTCGCAGGCCAGTGTCCCGTTACGAAAGAGCGAGACCTGGAATCCGGCCTTGGAAAGTATGTACTCAAGAAGATTTGCTAAAGCCGGACTATCCTCGGCAATTAGAATCTTCTCCATATCCTGTCCCTCTGACAATTAATTTGAATTTTGGGCGTGCGCGTCGGTACTTTTGCGACCCCTTCTTATGCTAGCTGTCGTCTTTCACCTTCCGCTGTGAAACTTAGCCTACTCCACACGATCGGCAATGAAATAACATCGGATAGTTGGATTTGGCCGGCAGATATCGCCTGCCGCAGCTGCGAACCCGATAGACGAAATGGCTAGTCAGTTCCGAAAGCTTTTTAACGGTTGTATGAATAGCGACTGATGTCCGAGTTGCAACAATCACTGAGTGCGGAATCGATCCGATACCTGCGAGATCGGATTGGTGATCGCGTGCGCATTTGCGGATCCGCAGAGCCGTGGCCAATCGGCGACTTGTTGCAAGCGGCTGGCCTGCCGCACCGCCGCGAGGAGACGCAGAGGATTGCTTCGGCAGTGTCCGAAATGCGGCTACGTGCCGGGATCCACGCCTTGCAAATCGATGACTGTCATTGCCTGGTCGTGGCTCCTCTTCCGGACTTGGAAGCCCGTGACTTGTATTTGCTTGCTCTGATCTCCGGGGACGCGACCCTGGCTCGAGGGCTGGTGAGTAACGCCATTGAAAGTTGGACGCTCCACTCGCAAGTGAAACTTTCACAGGCTGCTCTGGATGAATCCGCGGCACAGTTAGCGCAAAGCTTCGAAGAGCAGGATTGGCTACGCGAATTTGCGCGGAACGCCACCACCTTTACCAAAGTGACTGCTGCCAATCAGGCCGCTGACGGCATCCTGCAGCCGTTGAGCTACCTTTTGCGGGCACAAGATGTATTTCTGATTGTGTTTCCTGAAGAAACACGACGTTCCGGGCTGGTGAGTTCGCGATACGGACATTCGCAATTCTCCATTGCGGACATCTCCCAGCTGCTCAAGGAATTGCAGTTCACCGGTGAATCGGCCCCTCTGGTCCGCAACCATTTGGCAAGGCCTGTGGATAACGGAACGATTGACTCTTTGGTGGCCGTAGTGGTATCGGATGTTAAGTCAGCTCGCGGATTCTTGGTTGCGGTAAACCGCTCGCTGGACCCAGGGCACCCGGGTCTGCCGACCGAATTTGGCAGCGGTGATGTCGCGCTTCTCGAGGAAGCAGCCGCGTTGCTGACAACTCAAGCTCAGAATATGCATCTGTTGCTGCAGAGCAACGAGCTGTTCCTGGGTACCTTGCTCGCCATGAGTAGCGCGATTGATGCCCGCGACCCCTACACGCAGGGACACAGCGAGCGAGTGGCCCGTTTGTCCTATGAGTTGGCGCAGATCTTAGGGCTTTCGGAAGCAGCCTGCCAGGAGATCTACCTTTCCGGAATTCTTCACGACATCGGTAAGATTGGTATCCCAGACAGTGTCTTGCTGAAGGCCGGTCATTTGGATGACAAGGAGTTCGCAGTTATTCGGCAACACCCCGAGATCGGTTACCGCATGGTGCAGCGTCTAGGTCACCTTCATTTCACGCTTCCGGGCATCCTCTATCACCACGAACGATGGGATGGCAAGGGTTACCCGCACGGCTTGCAAGGCCTCTCCATTCCGCTCATGGCGCGGATCATCGCTGTTGCCGATGGTTACGATGCGATGACGAGCAGTCGTCCCTACCGCCAGGCTATGGATCCCGATCGCGCCCACGCGATTATTTGCGAGGGTGCCCAATCCCAGTGGGATGCCGAAATCGTGGAGTGCTTTACGCGTTGGTACCAGCGACGAGAAGGTCGTCAACCGACCACAGCCACGGCGGACAACCCGATAGCCTACCAGGCACCCTCGGATCAGCTGATGCAAGCGGTGATGACCCTCATTCAGTAATTTGGCCTGACGGGATGGCTAACGTTTATCGCTAGCCATGATCTGACCGACGATGAGCCAAATGCAAAGGAAGAACGTACCGATCACGGCATGAAACCACTCGAGTGACATGTGCGACGACCTGCTTGCTGCGCTTTTACTAGGAGAGCGTCGTCCTTGCGCAAGAAATGTGAAGTCTGGATCCTGACTTCATCTACATCGAGGTGGCCAAGTAAAAAGCTATGTACACACCTCTCATGTCTAGTATCGGACGTCGGACAGCAACAATATCAGATATTTATTTTTCGCCCGCAAAGTGACCGCAGGTCTCCCATTTTAACGGCCGCCGCAACGGGTTTCGCACGTTTGCAATTCGTAGCGTACGCACGGCGTCACCCGATGAGCCCGAGAGCCAGAAGCACGATTGCAACGATGCCGATGTAAGTTCGCGTGTGGTTCCAGCGTTGCCAACGTACTTGGTAGTCTGGCCAAACTATATCAGCATCTGAGGCACCTGCTTCTGCCAGTTGGTTATTCAGCGGGACATTGAATAGCATCGTAATTCCGAAGGGACCAACCAGATAAAGAACAGAACCGCAGAGCGCAAATGCCGATCCTTCCAAGTCGAGGTTCATCAGTGCATGCACTCCGATCACCGCACAGAGCAATGGCGTCCCCAGAAAGATCGCGACGAAGATCGGATTGATAATCTTCTCGTTGATTTCCTGCATCGCATGCATGCCTTGTTCGTTGGGCAGCTTCGCCAGCGCTTGCATGACGAAATTCGAGAATGCGAACAAAAGTCCAGTTATTACACCAGCACCAGCAATGGCTCCAACGGTAATAATTGTCATGGCATGATTGCGAGGTTCAAGTTCAAGCGATGCATCACGGCGGCAATGACGCGGCCGCCGTGAGTTGACTACATATCAAAGTGAGCGCGGCTCCGGCACTCGAGTTCATCGTCCGCCCGGCATGAACTGGGACTTGTCGGTTGCAAGTCCCTTGTACAAAACCTATCCTAAAATCAATAGCCGCTTTGGGCGTAAGCCGCGGCTCCTTTCGGTTTTCGGATAGATTACCCATCATTTCAGAGCACCGAAGCGCTACACGGCTTGGACCAGCTTTTCGACGAGAGTAGCAACGCCACTTTGCGCTTCGTCAATGGATCTACGATGGCGGTCGTCGCCAAACTCTTGATACTCAATCCCGATGTGGTGAATGTAATCGTCCCCATTTACGCCAAGATAGAAAGAACAAGTCTTTATGTGAGGCACCAAGTGATTCATGTGCTCCCGCACTCCTCCAATTTCGAATCCGAATTCACCCGATGAAGTAAGGATGACGAGCGTCTTGTCAGATAGAATCGGCTCGAGCGGAAAGTCTCCGCGATCCAGATCGAAAGAGAAGGTCTTGTTGACTCGTATGACTTGGTCGAACCAGGCTTTCAGCGATGAAGGCATGCCGTAATTATACATCGGCGTACCAAGCAAAATGATGTCAGCAGCCGCGAGCTCTGCAATAAGGATATCCGACAGCGCAAGCATTTCTGCCTGTTCTTCTGATCGGTACGAAGGAGGCGTGAAAGCGCACGCAATCCATTCTTCGGTCACGGGGGGAGGCGCATCTCGGCCAACATCGCGTTCGACGACCTCATCTTCCGGACGATGTTTCAGCCAGTTTCGCACGAAATGCGAAGAGAGACGCCGCGTAAGCGAACGCTCACCACGGGCGCTAGCGTCGATTTTGAGGATTGTCGTCATGGATTCTTCTCCGATAACGTCGGCGTTAGCAAAGTCCTCGGATTTCTTTTCTTCTTCAAGGGCTAAGCGTAAACGATCTGCAATTCGCTCGGTACCGCAACCGCATATGCGCCAACTACAAGATAATCAACGTTAGCGTCGTTCAATGCAAGCAGGATCTTTGAAGTCGGGGTCAAATCCATTTGGTTTTGCGAACTGCCAAGCGAGCGTTCCTGTCCGCGCTTACTTCCGTGGATTTGTCGGGCTGCTGGGAGTTGCTTGTCATCGCAGCTGCTTAGTCGCGAAGTTGGAATAACCGTCGGAGTGCCTCCAACAGATTCGCGTGCTGCGAGCTGTTGGCGTTCTCCCGCAGTGATTTCAGGGGTGGGTGCAAGAGCTTATTCACTAAGCGATCGAAGGACATTTCGAGTTCTCGCTCTACTTCCTGTTTCAGTCCGCGGGCCTCGAGTTTGCCGAGCAGCCGATTCAGTTCCTCGCTCTTGATTCTCTCAGCTTGTTCACGCAACTGTTTGATGGTTGCTCCGCTACCACGATGAGCGGACTCATCAAGAAACCTGCGCATTTCTTCTTCCACAATCCGCTTGGCTTTGGGCCATTCGTCGCGGCGGGCCTGAATATTGCGATCGCAGACTTCCTGGAGATCATCGACTGTAAATAAGTAGACATCCGACAGTTCAGACACTCTCGGCTCAAAATCCCGAGGCACGGCCAAATCTAAAATCAGAACAGCGCGCGGCGCTTTCTGGGCACGTGCCGCGCGGAAGTCCTCCAAAGTCACGATGGGCTGTGACGCGCCGGTTGTGGAAACCACCAGGTCCGACTCCACCAGATGTCGATAAAGTTCTTCCCAAGCCGCTGCCGTAGCGCCCAGTTCCCGACTTAGCTGCTCCGCCCGTTCCAAACTACGGTTGACGACACACACTCGGTTGGCACCATGATCGATCAGATACCGCAGTGTTTCTGTTCCCATTTCTCCGGCGCCAATGAGCAAAATCCGCTTATCCTCAAAGCTTTCGAAGAACTCGCTGGCTATCTCGCTGACCGCCACACTAGGAATGCTGACTCGCCGTTTGTGGATTTCGGTTTCGTTGGAAACTCGCTTGGCGACCATGGTCGCTCTTTGAAAAGCTTGGTGCATCTGGGTGGACGCAAAATCTCCCTCGCAGGCCGTTTCATAAGCTGCCTTCACCTGCGAGAGAATTTGTGCTTCGCCCAGCACCATGCTGTCCAGGCTGGCTGCCACCGTAAACAAGTGACGAATCGTGTCTTCGCCACTCAGAGCGGTCACTTGCGATTCCACCTCGCTGTAATCAACTCCCCGATACTCCGACAGAAACTGTCCCAGGAAATTTGGTGTGGGAAGCTGATCGGCGCTTGCTGCTGCGCAATACAATTCAACCCGATTGCAGGTACTCAGCAGCACTGCTTCCAAATTGGGAAATTGCTTGGTGAGCTTCTGCAAAGCGTCACCAATCTGTTGATTGCTAAACGCCAATTGCTCTCGCACTTCAACGGGAGTCCGATGATGACTCCAACCTACCATCGACCATTGCATCAGGAGCCAACCTCCTGGGCCGACAACTGGTTCAACAACGGCTCCGTGAACTCCGCGACTCGTTCCTGCTGCCCATGGGAAGAAAACAGAACTATACCCAGCACCAGCAATAAAAATACGAAATTGGCTAGTACCAGATAGGCGCTTCGGCGACCGCCCAGAGAACCGCGAGCTGCCAGCTCGATGGTGGATGCCACGAGCGACCAAACGAAGAGAGCGCCTGTCGTCAAAATACCGCTACTGAACCAGGCGATTTGCCCACCCTGACTGGCGTTTAAGATGACTCCGGATAGAAAGCCAACTGTCAGAGCGACCGCTGTGGCACAAAGACTCAGTCGATTCATCGACTGCAAAAATTCCAGCGTTGGCAGCCGAAGCGGACTGCGAGATTTACGCTTGTTCTTGAGTCGCCAGGATTGAATCAAGTACATGATTCCAAAGGCGGCCCCAAAGCAAATGAACATCGTCCCGACTAACAGACTCACTCCATGGATGACTCTCCACACGCTGACTGTCGTCTCGGCATTAAAGGGCACCGAATCCCGCTGTAGCAATCCCAGGCCAATCAGTGCCAGAATCAGTGGCACTAAAAACAGTCCAAATGCGCCATTCGCATTGCGGACCGTCAACACCAGATAGGCGAGTGCCAATCCCCAAGCGGCGAGCACAGACCACTGAAACCAATTCGCTAGCAACTGTGTATTGCCGCTGTCTCGCGACGTGAACTGATCGATCAGAAACAGACTGTGGGCCAAGAAACCGGCTGCCAACATGCACATCAGCAGCAGATTGCGGCCTGGCAATTTGCCGAAAAACCGCGAAGCCTCCATGGCGAGCACGATCAGGTAGCTCAATAAAAAGCAAGATACTGTGACGCCAGAGAACACGAATCACCTATTTGTAGCAATGATCCGCTGCCAAAGACACGGATAGGGGACACTTCTGCAGATACGAAAGAAGCCAGCCTCCAGGGCCGGCTTCCATTCCTTTAGGCTAAGTGCTGATGCTTTCAAAGCCTAGTCCCACTCTTCTTCATCGTCATCTATATCGTCGTCACCCCAAGCATCATCTTCTTCCTCGTCATCCTCTTCCTCTTCCTCATCATCGTCGACCCAACCATCGTCGTCGTCGTCGACTTCTTCCCACTCTCCGCCCTCTTCTATATCGTCATCCTCTTCCTCTTCGTCTTCGCCTTCTTCGCTTTCTTCATCATCCCATTCTTCTTCTTCCGCATCGTCGCCTTCGTCGTCGTAGTCTTCGTCGTCATAATCCTCATCCTCTTCGTCGTCGAAGTAGTCTTCGTCGTCGTCCTCCAACCGAAGAGGTTTGGTGTTGGGTGCGAGATCACCGAGTTCGGACGCTTCACTGAGCAGAACCGTGTTCGCCAAGTCCGTTACTGCTTGTTTCTCCGTGGTATCTGCAACAGTGCTGTGAGTCATTGCGGAGTCCTCTGCTTCCGATTGCGTGCTTGCCAAATCGAGTGTAATGGATGAATGTAAGACGGGTTCGTTGACCCACGACATTCTAGGTAATCGATCGACGGATCGCAGGCCGAACATTTGCAAAAAACGCTTGGTTGTGCCGTACAAATACGGTCGTCCCAGTTCCTCGCTGCGGCCTGAAATTCTTATCAACTCCAATTCCATCAGCTGTTTCAGTACTTCGCTGCAGCTGACGCCGCGAATTGCCTCTATTTCAGCCCTTTGAACCGGCTGCCGATATGCCACTAGGGCCAGCGTCTCCAGGGACGCCTGACTGAGTTTCCGCACACCCGGCACGGTTCCCAGCCGACGTAGCCACGTCGCGAAGGAAACGTCGGTCATCAGAGCGAAGCCTCCAGCCACTTCCTCGACCCGAAACGCTCGCCCCGTTTCGACATACCGCTGATTCAAATGGCGGATCAGTGTACGTGCTTCGGTGGCGTCCGCCAACCCAGCTAACTTAGCTAGTTTACGGCTCGAAATACCCTCGCGGGCAACAAACAGCACCGCTTCCACCCGGCGGATTTTCGACGTCGGCTCCGACTCTGCTGGACTCTGGGTAACGAACTCGCCATCCGGCTGCGCCGCCACCATATAGTGTATAAACGACCAGTACTTCTGGGGCCTACCACTACTCTGGAATCGGCTCGCTAATTTCCGTCCGATTGTGTGGTTCGGTCTCGCCAACATAGTAGGTCTTTCCGCCGATTCGCATGTTCATCGAAAATCGCCTGCGTGCAATGCTGCGAGGCCTTGGGCATTGTTTAGAATCTTTGTGGGCTCTTGCGGCCCGAGTCAGCGTTCTGCAAGTGTCCTAAATTAGTGTCATTATGAGTTCACCGGCTACGTCAATTCCTGGAAAACAAGCTGCCGAACGCCCCGCTTCAACCGTTGGCGCCTCCGGCAAACGTTCATCGCGGCTGGTGTATTGGCTCACCGCTCTGCTTGTTGGCTCGTTGCTGGCCGTCGTTTATTTTCAATTTACCGCCGTTTCGGGAATCGAACTGAATAACCAAACTTGGCAGATGCGTCAGTTTTCGTTCCGCCGCGACCCGCTCACGAATACCCAATTGACCGGAATCGTACACACTGCACCGCCCGATCTACCACCCTGGAAGTCGGCTGTAAAGCTTGCAACTCTCAATAACGCCATTACCAGCCATCTCCGCGGCAACCTGTCTACCCAAGCCAAGTGGGATTTGGTCCGTGACGCATCGAATACCCACCGGGGTGGGGCTGCGATCTTGGTTGAGCTACTATCTGCAGTGGACGACAAATATCGTCCCTACTGGACCCAGTGGTCCAGATCTCATCCCCGCAAGGCTGGCTTGTTTTGGCCCGCGGTCCAGGATTTGGCTCGTGTGGGTTTGTATGCTCCTATGCCCGAACTTTTCGAGGCGGCCCTTTCGGATCTTTCGGAGGACGAGTTTCAGCAGCAAATTGCCGTCTGTCTCCAATCGGCTACCCTGGAAAGAGCTTCTTTGTTGATGGCTGAGGCTCATAACCAGGAAGCCAGAAGTGTTGCCGAAGTCGGACTGCTTTATGGAGAGGATCCGCGGCTGACACAAATTGTCCAACAGCTGAACGCGAGCGAAGCGCCACAATGAAGCCTATCTACCTCGACAACAATGCCACGACGTACTTGGACCCGTTGGTGGCTAAACATATGTACGATTTGGCGTTACGGGGTGTCGCCAATCCCGCCAGCCAACATCGTCCCGGACGCGAAGCCCTGCATTTACTGGAGCAGGCCAAAACGCAGATTCTAGCCTCGGTAGGCAGCCCTCTTGATACCTTTGAGACCCCTCAGGTAATTCTCACCAGCGGTGGTACGGAGGCCAATAACCTGGCCTTGTTCGGTAGTCTGGCCAAACGTCCCGGTTACATCATTGTTGGTGCCACTGACCACCCGAGTGTTATCGAGGCCGCCCGCCACGCGGTGCCGGTTGAAAAATGCAAGATCTTGCCTGTTGACCAAAACGGCCTGTGCAGCCTGGACGCCCTGAGTGAAATGCTGCATTCGATTTACGCCGCCGGCGATCGCGTTTCTCTCGTCAGTGTGATGCTTGGCAATAACGAAACCGGTGTGCTTCAGGATATTGCCCAAATCTGCCAGCTTTGCCAAGAGTATTCGGTTCCGGTCCACTCAGACATCGTCCAAGCGGTCGGCAAGATTCCTGTTGACATGCAAGCTCTCGGCCTGTCCGCGGTTACCTTGACCGCCCACAAGATTCACGGGCCAGTTGGCATCGGAGGGCTGATCGTTTCACCGTCTTTTTCACTGCAGCCCATGTTGGTCGGCGGTGGTCAGCAGCTCGGGCTACGTCCTGGGACCGAACCGGTAATTCCCGCCGTTGGCTTGGCCGGCTGCCTAGAGCAGATCATGTTGGCCTTGGAGTCTGGTACTTACAGCCATATCGAAGATTTGCGAAATCGTTTTGAAGAGCGACTGGTGGAGACCTGTGATGCGTTCGTTGTGGCTGCCGACGCTCCGCGACTGCCGCATACTTCCAATATTTCCTTTCCCGGCATTGATCGCCAGGCCTTGCACATGGCTTTGGACTTGAAGGGAGTAGCCTGCAGTACGGGATCCGCTTGCTCAAGCGGATCCGGCAGGCCTTCTGGAAGTCTCGTGGCTATGGGGCTGGCGGACGACGTGATTCAAGGTTCTCTGCGTTTCAGCTTGTCTCGCTTCACATTCGAGGAGGACATTCTGACCGCGGCCGAGATCGTTAGTGAGTGTGTCCTTCGATGCCGACAGACTATTTAGCTACCGGCAGCCAATCATGAACCGATCTATCGCTCATAGGATGCATGATTTTTTGATACTTCTCGCTGATCGCCAACTTGCGTTACCCTCGTTTGCGTTACCCTCGTTTGCGTTACCCTCGTTCCAGGGCTCTGCCTTGGAACGCCTCGTCTTCGAGGCCCTGCCTCGGCGGACAGGCCAAGCGACTTCTTTGCGGCGATCACAATCACGGCAGGTTGAGCCTGCGAAACATTCGGTTACTAGGCTGAGCCTAGTAACCAGTTGGTGCTGTTCAGCGAGAAGTGTCTGTTTTTTCCAAGGATTTCTGGCAAGTTCTGACCCCCTGTGCCTTTGACCCGTGACTACCACCTCAACCGTTGTACGAATTCCGCTTGAAAAGCCCGCCTCCATCCGAAGGCAATTTCCGGATTTTGGAGCGCAAGGGTGGATGATCCCGGATTTTGTCTATGGCAATGAAAACTCTGCTGTCGGTCATCTTTTTGCCGACCGGTCTCTCGATGAATTGGCTCTGCTGTCACCGGTGGTTCTATACGGTGACAAAGCTACCGGAAAGACCGCCCTGGCAATTACGCTGGCCGTTTGTTGGGCTCGTAGATCGCGTCAAAGACCCTTGTGTTTTGCCACTGGCCGTTCATTCTCCGAGGAATATTTGGCGGCCATTGAGATCGATGACGTCAGTTCGTTTCGCAATCGCTATCGCCAAGCCAAGCTCTTGGTCATTGATGACTTGGAGCCCATCATCACCAAACCTGCCGCCCAGATCGAATTGCTGCACACCATCGACTGCCTCCAGGCTGGACGCGTTCCGCTGATTGTGACCAGCGGTAAGCTGCCGGCTAGTTTGGATGGAATCGAAGAATCGTTATCCAGCCGCCTGTCTGCTGGCTACTCGACTTGCTTGAGCCGGCCGGGGAGCGAGGCTCGGAGCTCGATCATCCAGGATTTGGTTGCGCTGATCGATCCCGAATTAAATTCCCACTCGATTGCCCAAGTTTGCGACCAATGCCCTACCCTTTTGACCGCCAGTCAGTTGATGCAGGTAGTGACCCTTTCCCACCAAAACCGTACGGCCAATGGTAGTTTTGATGGGTTGCTGCTCTCGCAATTGATCCAACAGTCCGTGCTTGGATCCCAGCTAAGCGTAGCGCATATAGCCAGGCTGGTTGCCAAGAAGTTACGCGTTAAGCTCTCCGACTTGCGTGGTTCTACGCGTCAATCCCAGATTGTTCGTGCTCGCGGGCTGGCCATGTTGCTAGCGCGAAGTTTGACTTCCTCTAGTTTGCAGGAAATTGGTCAGTTCTTTGGTGGACGAGATCATTCGACCGTTTTGCATGCCTGCCGCTCGACGGCCTCGAAAATCGAAAATGATCCTGAGCTTTCGAAATCTCTTTCCGAGCTTCAGGCTGAGTTACTCAATTTCTGAAAGCTGCGGTTGCACCGCTGGCTGTGAACAAGATGTTCGTCGACTGTCACTCGGAGTGCATGCCTTTGGCAGCCGGCTGTCTCCGCTTATCGACGTGTAGGCTAGCAGCCAGGGCGTCAACACTTCTCGACGCGCAGAAAACTCCCAACCAACGATTTATCCGCTGTCAGTTGGTGGTTGATTTTCTCGCGCAAAGCTCGCTGAGCATGAGACTTAGCTATTTCTTCGCCGATGTGGAAAACAGCTCGGGCGGTCCCCTTCCTACTACTACTATTTTTTAAGATAGAGGGTTGTAAGAGAGACGCTTCCGACTGAATTTTTGCCTTCGTGTTCTTCTGTAATGGCTGGTCTAGGGGTAAAACAGCCAATCACCAAAGCAGGAGAAAAATAGATGCGAGTATCGTGCAACCGCGAACAATTAGCCGCTGCCTTCCAGTTGGCAGCCAGCGTGGCTCAGCAGCGCAGTCCCAAAGAGGTGCTACAGAATGTCAAAATAGACGCCTCCGGTGACCGAGTGACATTGATGGCTACCGATATGGAAACCGGTATTCGCATCGATGTAGAAGGCGTCGACGTGCAGACACCTGGCAAGGCTCTACTGCATGTTGGCAGGGTAGGCATGATTTTGAGGGAAAGCAGCGACGATCGACTGGATTTCGAAGTCGATGGAGCAAGCATACAGATCAAGGGCTTGCATAGCGAATTCAAACTACCCAGTGCGAACCCAGATGAGTTTCCCAACGTGGTGGAATTCAGCGAGGAAAGCTACCACGAGCTTCCGGCCAGACTCTTCAAAGAGATGGTCAAGCGAACCGCTTTTGCAACGGATCCGGACAGCTCTCGTTTTGCATTGGGCGGGGTGCTGCTGGAGCTCCATGGCGATGATGTGTTGGCGGTGGGCACGGATGGACGCCGCTTGGCTCGCATGATGGGTAAAGGCAAGAGTTTCGGAGATCATGAATCCTCGGAGAATTCGACGATCATTCCCACCAAGAGCTTACTGCTAATGGAGCGTTGCATCGACGATCGAGAAGAAAGTGTGCATATTGCCACCCGGGACAATGATGTCTTGCTGCGGACAAGTCGCTGCACAATTTATTCGCGACTGGTGGAAGGACGGTTCCCGAACTGGCGTCAGGTCATACCATCACGTGACGATTCGGTGGTGATAGATATGGTGGTCGGGCCGTTCTACAACGTCATTCGCCAGGCAGCGATCGTGGCAGATCAGGAGACGCGAGGCTTGGATTTGGAGTTCGGCGACGGCACCCTGGTGCTCACAGCCAGCACGGCGGATCTGGGACAGAGTCGTGTCGAGTTGCCAATCGATTACGAGGGAGAGTCGATCCGCATGAAGCTGGATTACCGCTTCATAGGAGACTTTCTGAAGGTGCTAGAGCCCGATGCGAAATTCCGGATGGATGTGGCCTCGGCAACGCAACCCGCTTTGATGACTACCGACGACGGCTACGCCTACGTGGTGATGCCCATGGCTTTGGACGCTTGACGGGAGGATCAAGCGAGGCGAACGGGCGCTGGCAAAAATGGTGCGAGCGGAACCTAGGGATGCTTGTTTGTCCAGCTCGCGTTATCACCGGGCCATTAACAGTAAAACAGCAAGAAGACAGCAAGAAGTACGAGAACGGCATTAGATCATGACAATATCGGCATTCATGGAGCGGAATTTCAGGCACTTTAACGCCCGCGAGACACTGGCGGCTGCCAAAGCGTACCAGCAATTTGTCCAGGATGGGGGCAAGATGATGGTGACTCTGGCGGGAGCCATGAGTACGGCAGAGCTGGGAATATCGTTGGCCGAGATGATCCGTCAGGACAAAGTGCATGCCATCAGCTGTACCGCGGCCAACCTGGAAGAAGACATATTCAATCTCTTCGCCCAGAATGAATACAAGGTGATCCAGGATTGGCGAGCGCTCAGCGTCGATGATGAAGTGGCCTTACAGGCTCAAGGCTTTAACCGCGTTACCGATACCTGCATTCCGGAAACGGTCATGCGGCATATCGAATCGCGGCTGCTGAAGTACTGGTCGGAGGCGGCCGAACAGGGGCAGAGCCGGTTTGCCTACGAGTATTTCTTCCAGATTCTGGACGACGCGGACCTCGAACAACACTATCAGGCGCGCATCGAGGATAGTTGGGTCAAGGCGGCCAAGGACAAGGGAATACCGATCGTCTCGCCTGGCGTGGAGGATAGTACGCTTGGGAACATGTTCGCCGCTCGGGTGATGGAGGGAAAAGTCGCTTCCCACGCAGCCTTGAAAAGCGGCACAGAGCAAAGGGAGATGATAGCCAACTGGTATCGTCAGGAGAGCGAAAAGAGTCCAATCGGCTTTTTTCAGATCGGTGGTGGAATTGCCGGAGACTTCGCTATCTGCGCAGTCCCGATGTTGATTCAAGACTTGGGTTTGGACATTCCACTCTGGTCGTATTTCGCGCAAATCAGCGACGCAACGACTAGCTATGGTGGATACTCAGGCGCGGTACCCAATGAAAAAATAACGTGGACCAAACTGAGTAAAGAGGGACCAAAGTTCATGATTCAAAGTGACGCGTCCATCGTAGCGCCATTGATTTTTGCCTACGTGCTCGGTCAATAGTGGCTGGCCCGCAGCGAGAATCCTCGCGGTTAGAAGTGCTCCGGCTCGTCGGAGCTTTGGATTTGTTGCAGCGTTGGATTTCCGTTGCAAACCGCGGCTAACGCCGACTACCACAACGGCTTCCTTATTCGCCGAATCACCCATCGAATTCTGCAGAGGTCGACGCTCGAAGTAAATCCAAAGCGGCGACAATCATCGCCCTCCGGAAAGTCACCATAGCCTTCAGTGGGGATAGCTCAGGTCCCGCCGGTTGAACTATCGGTCAGCATTCGAGTGCGTAAAGCTTTGAGGCCTCGCTTGAGAAGCCCGGCTACCGCCATCTCGGTCTTGTGCATCGAATCGGCGATTTCCTTGAGCGAACGACCTTCGACATACCGCAAGCGAAGTGCCTCGCGCTGAGTTTCTGGGAGTTCATCCAAGCAATTCGCCAGATATACGGCGGCCTCATCGCGCATCATCCGCTGGCTAGGCGAAGTAGTCTCCGATGGAGCGAGATCGGTGAAAGCGGGCCTGCTGTCCGTCGGGCTATTCACCACCTCGCGTCCAGCCGACCGCTTTTGCGTGTAGATGTGTTTCTGATGCGCGGAGGCGACATTGTTCCGCAAAATGTGGCGGAGCCATCCGAGCAGTTCTTCGATCTGATGTCCACGGAAAGATGGAAGATCTCGTTGAGCTTCCAAAAAAGTGATTTGGACGACGTCTGCAGCGTCCAGCCGACCGCGAACGCGTTGATCCAGATAGCGTTGGGCGAGAACCGTTAGATAGGCACGATAATGTTCCAGCAACTCGCCCAAAGCATCGGCATTGCCCGCCAGGGCTTGGTCCAATAGCTGCTGATGATAACTGCGATTCACGGGAAATCAGTGGAAAAGAACCGGAGCAAAGAGTGGAAGAGCTCAACCAGGCTTATTGTACACCACCGCTAGCGAACCCAAAGCAGAGGACAAATAGCCGAAAATCAAATGGTCCCAAAGCCCTAAGCGTGTGATTGAAAGTGGTTTAGGGCTGGTTAATGGCTATCCGTGGGATGATAATTAACAGGCCAGAGCTGATAGACCAGAAATGGCGAAAACGGAGCAGCCGGGGTGGCTGCAGGTATCAGGCGGTAGCGAAGTTGGGCTTAAAGCCACTTGTTAGGGCGAAACAGCCACAGGCTGGTGGCCTACAACACATACCGCCAAGAAGACTGGCTTACAGAGACGAAAAGCGTTCGGATTGGGTTGCTGACATGTATCTTCAGATGACCAAGCGACTACTGTGGGAAACCGACAAGCGGTTGCTCTGGAAGCTCATGTATTTGGCGGGCTGGAAAGGTTTCCGCAGCGTGCAAAAGCACCGCCGCAGGCTAAAGCGAGGTGAGTTCTTTCCGCCATTCCTATATTTGTCGATCATCAATAGCTGCAATCTTCGCTGTCAGGGATGTTGGGTCGATGTCACCGCCAAGCAAACGAAAATTGACTTGGATGCATTGAATCGCACGGTCAATGAAGCCAAGGAAATGGGGAACTCGTTCTTCGGTATTCTGGGCGGGGAGCCGTTCTTGCACAAGGAATTGCTGGATTTTCTGGACGGACAAAGAGACGCCTATTTCCAAGTATTCACCAACGGCCATTTCATCACCGATGAAGTAGCCAAGCGATTGCGAGACATGGGAAATGTCACGCCTTTAATCAGTGTGGAAGGCAGTGAGATTGTTAGCGATCAACGGAGAGGTAAGGCCGAAGTTCTCAGCCGGACCATGCAAGGAATTCAGAACTGCTTGAACAATAAAGTGCTCACGGGGGTATGCACGAGCGTCTGCAAAACGAATATCGACGATCTGCTTTCGGAACGCTGGGTGGATCGATTGATCGAGATGGGAGTCATGTATTGCTGGTTTCATGTTTACCGACCCATGGGGCCGGATCCCATGCCGGAATTAGCGCTTGATACCGACGAGCTGCGTCGTGTCCGTCAATTCGTAGTTGACACCCGAGCCTCCAAACCGATCATCGTCATCGACGCGTACCATGATGGAGAGGGTCGAGCGCTGTGCCCAGCGGCGACCGGATTCACGCATCATGTTGGACCCGCCGGAGATATTGAACCCTGCCCCATTATTCAGCTGGCCAGCGAAAGCATTCACGATGACAAGCCCCTCAAAGATACCTTTAACCAAAGCCAATTCCTGAGGGACTTTCGGCAGCTGGCAGCCGAAAGCACACGCGGCTGCGTGGTTTTGGAACGCCCAGACTTGCTGATACAACTAGCGGAGAAACACGGGGCCAGAGATACCACACAACGCAAGCGAGCCATCGCAGAGCTCGAGGCTACGATACCAAGACGCTCACAGTATGTTCCCGGGGGAGAGATACCCGAGCGAAATTTGGCGGTTCGATTTGCAAAATGGCTCGCCTTCAATGATTTCGGTGCCTATACAAAACATTTCAAGGCGGACAATTGGGTGGATCCGGAAGCGGAGCCGATGGCCAGCGAGGGGAAATCCAATCTCAGTCTACCGGTCGTAAACACTCCAACGGCTTCGATCGATCCGGCAAACAATGCGAGGCCTTAAGGCTCGGTGAGCAGTTCGCCCTCTCCGATTGCTACTCAGATTATTTGGTTTCCACGTTCTCATGTCTGCAACCGATGTAAGTTATCCTGCCATCTTGCAGCAGGTAATGCAGGCAGATCAGTACCCTTTGCGAAGGGCTTGGCAGCGTTTGCAACAACGCTCGCTGAAGCAGTCAGCCGCTAACAGGTCGCAATTGGAGTTAGAGCAATGGCATGCTCGGGCTGAAGCTTCCAGACAACTTCGCTTACAGCGTGCCGCATCGATTCCGAGCTGGGATTATGACGAAGAACTGCCCATTACCTCGCACCGCAAGCAGATCGTCGAACTGCTGAAAACGCGGCAAACGATGGTTATCTGCGGTGAGACTGGCTCTGGGAAGAGCACGCAGCTACCCAAGTTCTGCTTGGAGGCCGGCTTTGGCATCTCGGGTCTGATTGGGCACACGCAGCCGCGCAGGTTAGCAGCCAGGGCAATAGCGGATCGAGTGGCAGATGAACTGCACAGCCAGGTTGGCCAGTTGGTTGGGTTCAAGATTCGTTTTGGAGACACCACCAGCGAACAAACTCTGATCAAGCTCATGACCGACGGGATATTGTTGGCTGAGACGCAGAGCGATCGTTTTTTGGATCAATATGATGCTCTCATTATCGACGAGGCCCATGAGCGGTCGTTGAATATAGATTTCCTGCTGGGTTTGTTGCGTAAGATTCTAGTTCGTCGACCGGCTTTGCGGCTGATCATCACCTCGGCCACAATCGATCCCGAGAGATTTGCTAACCACTTCGCGGATGATCAGGGACCGGCTCCCATAGTCGAAGTTTCAGGCAGAACTTACCCGGTTGAAGTGCGTTATCGGCCGTTGCGGGAAGCCGATGAAGACGAGTCGTCCGGTGATGGGGAACAGGAACAGGCAACCGCTATTGCCAAAGCGATTGATGAACTTTGGAGCGAAGGTAGCGGTGATGTGCTGACCTTCTTACCTACCGAACGTCATATTCGAATAGCAGCTAAATATTTGCGAGGTCATTTTGCCAACAAGGGTCAAGACAGACAGACCGAGATTTTGCCTCTCTATGCACGTCTGAGTCATGCCGAACAAAATCGCATTTTTTCAGCTCACGCCAAGCAGCGAATCATCTTGGCAACAAATGTCGCCGAATCATCGTTGACGGTGCCTGGAATTCATTTCGTCATCGATAGCGGACTGGTTCGAATCAGCCGCTACGCGCCTCGCACCGGGGTACGCAGACTTCCCATTGAAGCGATCTCACAAGCCTCGGCCAATCAACGCGCGGGTCGCTGCGGTCGACTGGGGCCGGGCGTCTGCATACGACTATTCTCCGAGGAGGATTTTCAGTCGAGGACCAAATTCACCACACCGGAAATTCGACGAAGTGACTTGGCGAGCGTGCTGTTGCAGAGCCACATGCTAAGGCTCGGAGCATTGGAAGACTTCCCCTTGATGGATGCGCCAAACCCGGATGCATTGAGGGATGCCAAGCGAACCCTGCAGGAACTGGAAGCAATCGACGCCGAAGGCCGGCTGACGCCAGTAGGCAAACAGTTGGGGGCCCTCCCCTGCGATCCGCGCGTTGGGCGGATATTGATCGAAGCCGCGGACAGGGGTTGTTTGGCAGATGCTGTCATCATTGCCGCAGCCATGGAGTGCCAGGACGTTCGACAGCGACCGGCTGGCCAGCGAACGCAAGCCGACGAAGTGCATGCTCAATTTAAGGATCCACACAGTGATTTTTTGAGTTTTTTGCGGCTGTGGGACTTCTATCAAAACTTGCGAAGTCAGCTGGGTCGTTCCAGGCTGGAAAAAGCGCTTCGAAAAAATTATCTGTCCTTTCATGGTTACCGAGAATGGTCCGACGTGGTCCGGCAACTCAAGGAGTTGTTGGTGCAAGGCAAGCTTTGGAATCGCCATGCACGTATCGAATTAATTCCCGCTGAGACGGTGGCCGCGGCAGAGAAACAGCAAAGCGAAAATCCCTCCGATCGGAGGTCGGAATCAAAGCAGAAGAAGCTGCAGCGACCTAAGGGCTACGACGCGATCCACCAGTCGCTGCTGGCGGGTTTGTTGCGAAACATTGCTCTCAAGGGTGATCGCCATGAGTATCGAGGCGCGGGCGGACTTAGCTTGTCGATCTGGCCAGGCTCGGGATTGTTTCGCCGGCCGCCGAAATGGATGCTGGTGGCGGAAATTGTTGAAACCAGTCGTCGCTATGGACGTACGGTCGCGGAAATCGAAGCCGAGTGGATCGAAGCCGCAGGCCAGACACTTCTCAAGCATTCCTATCACGATCCTTATTGGAGCAGCAAGCAGGGATGCGGCATGGTTTATCGGCGGAGCACTCTGTTTGGGCTGCCAGTGGTCAGCGGAAGGAGAACCAGGCTGGCCCCGATCGATCCGGATTCCGCACGGCAGTGGATGATCGAACAGGGACTAGTGGGCGGGCAGTGGAAGTGCCGGGAAGAGTTCTACCAGCACAATCTGGAATTACTGGAAGATATGACGGAGCTCACACATCGAACGCGTTCGCGGGAGTTCATTGTCGATCGCTACGATCTGATCAATTTTTATACCAGCCGTTTGCCCAACGAGGTGGTCGATCTGGCCAGTTTGCAACGCTGGGTCAGCAAGAATCGCGGAACCGAAATCGAAAAAAGGCTGTGGCTAACGGCCGAAGATCTACTACCAGCCAAAACCGAAAATTTGGATGTTGAGCAGTCGTTCCCCAATCAACTGCAGGTAGGCGCCAATCAATTCCCTTTGAACTATCAATACGAACCAGGTGGCTCACAAGATGGTGTCACCATCACGGTACCACAGGCCGCGCTCAGGCAACTAAGCCAGGAACGGCTGGAATGGCTCGTTTCCGGCATGCTGGAAGAAAAGATATTGTTCCTGATCAAGTCACTCCCCAAAAATCTGCGTACCAATTTTCTACCGGCACCCGATGCAGCGCGACGTTTGAGCCGTCACATGCGCGGACTGTCGCGGGACGTTCCCTTTAGCAAAGCCCTTTGTGATGCCCTGCAGGAATACAGTGGTGAACGCATTCAGCCAAGCGACTTTAGCTGGGACAAACTACCGGAGCACTTGCGATTCCTTATCCAGGTTGTTGATGACCAGGGGCATGTCATTGGCCAGGCTCGGCAGTTGGAGCAACTTCAGCATCGCCTGGCTACAGACAGCGGGGAGTTGCCCGTAGCCAGCAGCGATGACGCGTGGGAGAACAAGAAGGTAACCGCGCAGTCGTTCAGCGAAATCCCAGAAATGATAGAGATTCGCCGTGGTGGACTGAGGGTTGCGGCTTACCCCGCACTGGTCGATGTCGGCGAGGCGGCGGAACTGCGGCTAGTGGATACCAGCCGAGAGGCTCAGCAACAGAGTCAGCTTGGTCTGGTGCGTCTGTTTGCTCTGAAACATGCCAAGTCATTGCGTTCGCAGGTGTCTCACCTGCCCAACTTAAACAAGTGCTCGGTGCAACTGGCGAATTTACTGCCAACCAAGATACTGCACGCCCAACTGGGCGATCTGATTGCCCGTCTGGCGTTCGTCGAAAATCGCCCTCTGGTAAGAGAGCGGACGGAATTCGAAGCCCGCGATGCAGCTGCCACCAGCAGCATCTCGATGGCAACGCAGGAGGTTGCAACATGGTTGCCGAAGTTGGCGGAACAGTACCATGCAGTGCGTTTGAAGACGGAAACCGCGCCGAGCATGTGGCAGGAAGTGATCGACGACATTCGAGTTCAACAAGCCCAGCTATTCCGCGAAAGCTGGTTGCGCGACACACCCTGGCAAATGCTCAACGAATATCCGAGATTTCTGCAGGCTATGTTGTTCCGAATAGACAAGCTGTCTAAGGGCGGGCTCCCCAAAGATCGTCAGCTGCGAGCTTTCATCGAAGATATCTGTCAGTCGATTCAGCAGCTTAAAACAGCGAATCTCGATATCGAGGCATTCGGTGAACTGAACAAGCTGCGTTGGATGCTGGAGGAATATCGGATATCCGTGTTTGCACAGCAACTCGGCACCAAAATCTCGGTTTCGGAAAAGAAGCTCAAAGAGCAGCTGCAATTGATCCAGCATTAAATGGGAATGCTTACTCGGGGGAACGGGCGACGGCAAAGAAGCT
Organism: bacterium; assembly: GCA_024743355.1. Lineage (GTDB taxonomy): Bacteria > Planctomycetota > Planctomycetia > Pirellulales > Pirellulaceae > Aureliella. The sequence continues at coordinate 3,111 of JANSWS010000019.1, read as the reverse complement.
TCCAGCGTGTAGGTCCGGCAAATGCTGCCCGGCGGGTAGCCAGCCGGTACAGTCGGCTTTTACCGGTAAGATCTCAATTTGCGAAAAGCCTGCCGCCTGAAATTCTCGGATCAACTCGCGACGACTAAAGATATGCAAGTACATTCGTGGGAGACCGCGGTAAGCATACCAGCGGTCACCAAACTCATTGCCACCTGTCAAACTGCTGATCCGGGAACGTAGCAACCACAGCATGCCGCCGGGATCCTGCAGACTGTGGTAACGATTGTGCGCATGCACGATACAGCTGGCGCCGGGGCGGAGGCAGCGTCGCACATGGGCCAGGAAACTGGCACGATGCTCTCGACCTCGTATCATGCCGAAACTGCTGAACAAGCAGACCGCCAAATCGAGGGAGTGATCTTTGAGGCATCCCAGCTCAGCAAGATTTGCCCTCAATCGAAAGCTATTCTCATGGGAAGCATTGGTCGGCTCAAACTGGTCGAACATGGCCTGGCTCAGGTCGATATTCAGGACTCGGTGGCCTAAGGGAAGCAAGGCACGAGCGACCCGTCCCGTTCCACAGCCCAGATCTGCTACGACCCAGCCGGCGCTCGGTGAACCGCGGCCGAGTTGCTCTTTGACCAGCTGCAGATCCAGCTGAAATAAAGGATGTTCGGCCAGGTCCTGGTTGTATTCGCGGGCTATTGCCGTGGATTGCATGTAATCCCAGCTAGCCTGATGGACACCGGGAGGCAGTTGCCAGGAGGGTCGATACATGAAATCTTCACGTTCTGTGAGTCGAGAGTCGAGGGAGAGTCTTGGCGGCAGCGACAGCCCAAACAGGGGTCGTTGCGGGGATTGAATCGGCAAAGCCCGTGTCGTTGCCGGGTTTTGGAGCCAAAAGTATAATCTCGCCCAAGTCCTCAGGAGGAACACCCAACTCAGACCCCATTGGGGGCGACCCCGTATGGGCTGGGCAGTTTGGATTCGCATAATTTCTTTCGCCAAGCGAAGCATCCAACCGAAATCGGTTGGGTCGTTGGCGGCTCACAACTCAGGAGACAGATTCGTGGCACTTCGCATCGCAATTAATGGTTTTGGCCGCATTGGCCGTTTGACGTTCCGCAACTTGATGGAGCGCAGCGACGAGTTTGAGGTGGTCGCCATCAACGACCTGACAGACAACAAGATGTTGGCCACACTGCTCAAGTACGACACCATCCATGGACGCTACCCGGGTACCGTAACCTCCACGGATACCCGTTTGGTTGTGGATGGCAAGGAGATCGCAGCCCTTTCGGAGCGGGATCCCGCCCAATTGCCATGGAAGGAGCACAAGATCGATATCGTCATCGAGAGCACGGGGATCTTTACCGGACGTGCTGGCGGTGGAAAAGCTGGATATGACACGCACTTGGAAGCGGGTGCCAAGAAAGTTGTGCTCAGCGCGCCCGCGAAGGACGGCGCGGATCTAACTTGCGTCATCGGAGTCAACGATGACAAGCTGACGTCAGACATGCATTGCATTTCCAATGCAAGCTGCACCACCAACTGCTTGGCCCCAGTAGCCAAAGTGCTGCATGAAAATTTTGGTATCGAGAGTGGATTGATGACAACGATCCACGCCTACACCAACGATCAGAATGTTCAAGATCAGCCTCACAAGGATCCCTATCGAGCTCGAGCAGCTGCACAGAATATCATTCCCACTTCGACGGGGGCTGCAAAGGCTGTAGGCTTGGTCATTCCGGAACTGCAGGGCAAGCTGACGGGAATCGCCATGCGGGTTCCAGTAGCCACGGGCAGCGTGGTGGATCTGACCGCCAACCTGGCCAAAGAAACCTCGGCTGCTGAGATCAACGCCGCGATCAAGGCGGCAGCCGAAGGGCCTCTGAAGAATATTTTGGCGTTCAGCGAAGATCCGCTGGTCAGCTCGGATATCATCCACGACCCACATAGCTCGATTTTCGCGGCCGACTTCACGCAGGTTCTTGGCGACAAGGGCAAGTTGGCCAAGGTCGTCAGCTGGTATGACAACGAGTGGGGCTACAGTTGCCGCACCGCCGATTTGTGCGCCCTGCTAGCCAAGCTGATGTAAGCTCAGCCTCGCCCAGACGGTTAGTAGCCACCATCGCTCCGCGTGAAGAAGCCCGATCCGCAGTTTCCGCTGCAAAACGCATCGGATCGGACAGCACAGTTGGACTTTGTAGAATTTAACCTGCGTCGAAAAACCAAAGCCCTGGACAGTGGACAGTGGACAGTGGACTGTCGGGCTTCGGCACGCGGGAGCGTGAACGGCTACGTTTCTTATCCCGGTTTTTTATCCCTGGGGAAATTGGCGGCAGTACTCATAAACGGCCATCGTGGTTGCAGTCACGACATTGTAGCTGGCCGGTAGACCGTAGACGGGAATCTCTATGACGTCATCCAGCAAATCGAGGGCTGGTTGTGACAGTCCTTCTCGCTCCGAACCAATCACCAGGGCGGTGCGACGCTGGAAGCGATAGTCGTAGATACAACAAGAATTGGAAGTCTGTTCGAGGCCGACGAGCCGAAAGCCAGCATCCTTCAATTTCTTGAGTACAGGCGGCAGGCTTCTTCGGAACTCGACGTTCACATAGTCAACGGCATCGCGGGCTATGTTGGGATCAACTTTTCCGCCGCCGCAATAATGCACGTCGCGAATACCGCTGCAGCCGGCCAGACGCACCATTCGGCTGAGATTCACGCTACTCCGCAGTGGGCTGACAGCCATGCATAATTCGCGCGGTTGCGACAACTGTGATGGCGGGAGATGTCGAAGGTGCTGAAAACGACCCATTTTGGTTTAGCGTTTTGCTTTCGAAGGCAGAGGGATGATTACATCGACGAGTTTTTCCGGAGAAACACAACCTTGTTCAATCAGCGCGGCGCGAGCTTGATGGGATAAAGATTGATGATCTTCCAGGTAAATTCCCGCGTGCCAGCGAAGTGCATTTGCAAACTGCGAGTGTCCGAATCGCTCAAGCTGATCGATGGTTTCCAGCCATTCATGGGGCTCGTCGACAGAGCCAGCAAGCGCATTGACGATCAAACAAAAAGCGCGACCATAGGCCACAAAGGGAGGATGTTCCAGTTTGAGCATTTGTC
>JANSWS010000158.1 GCA_024743355.1 bacterium | reverse complement strand
GGCATCTACGCTGCAGCCTCGAGCAACCAGCCCATCCAGCGTGGGTGTAAGCACATCGGGATTTCCAAGCGCGGCAATGGTATCTGCCCTTTGATCGTCAGCTACCAACAAGAGCACGTTGGGGCGATCCGCCCGAGCCGTGGCCAGCATGGCCCCAAGCAGTGGAAACAGAAGCGTGTAGCGAAGCATCGGTTGAGGATTGAGTAAAGGCAGGGAATCTCAATTTACGCTGATCGACCAGTCAATGTACTGCCACCGTGTATCACCTGGCAACAACTTGCGGTTTTAGCTGGCTCGATCAGCCGATTTCACCTGGTATCTGTGGCGGTTGCCCGCAAGCATCGGGGCTCCGGGTTTTTTTTGGCGGTGGACGGTCGCTGTCCGCGAGAAGCCTTACATGAAGTCGTGTCATTCGCGGTTTCTCAGGTCCTTCCATAGGTTTCACCCGCGTTTCCTGACGCGATTTTCCTTCCGATTTGCGACGCTCGTTGGTCAGGCTTGGGAATGATGAACAAATTGGTCAAAAAGCAAGTTGAGATCCCGAGTGAGCAAGGCCTATCCGCTTCGACGGGCAAAGAGTCATCGCAACGCTTCCACGATCTGGATAGTTTGCGAGCCTCGATGATGCTAGGTCTATCTCATACACCTGCCAATTCAATTTGAATTGTCACTCTACATCGCAACCTGGGAAGCGAACAGTGTTCTCAAGTTCCTGATCTACAATCTGCTTACCGTCGCCCTGTCGTTTCTCTCATACCATTATTTAGTCAGACCAACTTGGTTGGGTTGGTTGCTTAATGGTCGCCTTTACCCGTTGCGAAGCGTAGGCTCGTAACCAACGAGCACCTGGGCACGTTTACGTTCGGGCGCAGCGGTGCCAATATAGCCTCAAGTGCGAAGTGCCGTTACGGCCGGCGTGGATGTGTTTCTGCGGGAGGTTGGAAGTACCCGGAAAGTAACGGTGGATGGCAGCGATCCCAGAGTCAACGCCCTGTGGAACCTGCCCGCAACCATCGGGATTCTGCGGGCATGCCGGGTCGCTTGCGGCCGCACTCCAGCCGTAACATCGCTCCGCATGGCTGTCTTGATGACGCAGCTTCGCTTGCACTTTCCATTCTGTATGCGGATCTTGTTACGAGCCTACTTGGGCACGCGGATCTTGTTACGAGCCTACTTGGGCACGCGGATCTTGTTACGAGCCTACTTGGGAATGCGTCGCTTGTTACGAGCCTACTTGGGCGGGGAACGGCTGACAATATATCTTAGACCGCCGACGTAGAATCTCATGGTTCAACAGCGGCTTCATGCTACCATGAACGGAACTGGGGTATGCCTACGGAACGAGCGAGTTTGCTCATGATTCGAATGGTCGCGACGCGGTTGGCCGCCGCGCATCCCCGCTCTATGCCTACCCACCTGCCGTCAATTTCCTCTCACAAAGACATCTCATGAGAAAGCTGATTTGCCTGTGTTGGCTCCTGCTGTCGTCTTTCGGCTCCGCTCAGGACATCGTGGATCAATGGCGATACAACTTGCGACGCCCGGAAGGAGCATGGTATGCGGTGAACTATGATGATTCCAATTGGCAAAAAGGCTCCGGAGGCTTCGGGACATCGGAGACCCCCGGTGCCCGAGTGGGTACCGTATGGGCCACGCCCAGTATCTGGCTGAGGAAATCCTTTGAGCTCGACCAGCTTCCACCGCAACCAGCGCTGCTGGTGCATCACGACGAAGACGCTGAGATCTACCTGAATGGTGTGCGCGTCGCCCAGTTGAAAGGGTTCGTCACGGAGTATCAGGTGATACCCATCGCAGACGAACAAGAATCTGCCTTGCGCCAGGGCTCCAATCTCTTGGCGGTGCATTGCAAACAGACCAGCGGTGGTCAATTCATCGATGTGCATTTGATCGATGCCGAACAGCCACCCACGCTGCCAAAACCCCAGCGATCCACCCAGCCCTTCCTCTCCGAGTTGATAACCCAGTGGGGTGCTCAGGTTACAGCGGAAAATGCCTGGACGGAATATCCGCGGCCGCAAATGAAACGCAACCAGTGGGTCAACCTCAACGGTCACTGGTCTTATGCCGTCACATCCATCGATCAGGCGCAAATGCCAGCTGCCTGGGACGGAAAGCTGCTGGTTCCCTATTGTCTGGAGTCTAAGCTCGGTGGAGTGCAGCGTCTGCTCGATGCCAGCGAGGCGCTTTGGTATCGCCGCACGTTTCCGCTTTCGCAATCCAGCGGCAAACGTCAGCTGCTGAATTTTGAAGCGGTGGACTATCGTTGCGAAGTTTTCGTTAACGGAATCAGCGTAGGCAAACACGTCGGCGGAAACACTCCGTTTTCATTCGATATCACTGACGCAGTGAAGGATGGCGAGAATGAACTTGTAGTGCGTGTCGAAGATGCAACCGAGGAGTATCAATTGCGAGGCAAGCAAGTCTTGAATGCTCGCGGAATCTGGTACACCCAAGTCTCAGGTATTTGGCAAACGGTTTGGCTGGAGGAGGTTTCAGAAAGCTACATTGAAGACATCAAGATCGATACCGATGCCAGCACGGGGACGGTCCGTATCACGCCGACATTGAAGGGCGCGGGAACGGTGGCAGCAATCGTGCGTGACGGGAATGAAACCGTCGCCCAAGCTAGTGGGAGCCAAACTCTCACGCTAACGATTCCCAACGCCAAGCTGTGGACGCCTGACGCTCCTCACCTTTACGACTTGGAAATAGCAATGCTCGATGCCTCGGGCAATCGTGTGGATCGCGTAAGTTCTTACGCCGGGGTTCGCAGCGTTGGCAAGACGAAAGATTCCGACGGTCACTGGCGTTTCACGCTGAATGGTGATGTTATTTTTCACTGGGGACCTCTGGATCAAGGCTGGTGGCCCGATGGATTATTGACGCCCCCGTCCGATGAAGCCATGCGATTCGACATCGAATGGCTCAAGCAGGCGGGCTTCAACATGATCCGTAAGCACATCAAAGTGGAGCCGCGGCGCTACTACTACCACTGTGACAAACTGGGCATGATGGTCTGGCAAGATCATGTCAGTGGCGGCGTGGGCGACGCCTGGCCCGAGTGGACACGACTGAAGCCTGACCCCGTGGACGCCGAATGGCCGCCAGAACAGCACCGTCAATTCATGCAAGAATTGGAATGGATGATCGATAGTCTGGAGAATCATCCATCGATCGTGTGCTGGGTGCCATTCAATGAACGCTGGGGACAGCACCAAACCATGGAAGTTGGCGCATGGACAGTCCGCCGTGATCCGTCGCGGCTGGTGAATATTGCCAGTGGTGGAAATTTCTGGCCAGTAGGTGATGTGGTTGATGCCCACAATTATCCGCATCCCGAATTTCCGTGGGACAACGGCCAGGGCGGACGTTTCGATGATTTCATCAAAGTCATGGGCGAGTTCGGTGGCCACGGCTTCCCAGTGCCGGATCATCTTTGGGATTCCAATCGGAGGAATTGGGGATACGGCGGTTTGCCACAAAACGAAGCGGAGTACAAGCAGCGCTACCTGACATCCTTGGAGATGCTTGACAAGCTTCGCCGACAGGGAATCGCCGCGGGCGTCTATACACAAACCACGGACGTCGAGGGCGAGATCAATGGATTGATGACCTATGATCGCAAGGTGATCAAAATTCCTGCGACGGAGCTTTCACAGTTACACAAAGTTCTGTTTACGCCGTTGGAGAAGACGGATGCAGCCGCATTTCCGCCGGCGGCCTTCATCGAACAAGCCACCGACCGTAAGCCGGGGCCGGTCATGGATGCGGACAGCATTCGCAAGGGAATCATCGCGCACGACCAAGCTTTGTACATTAAAGCCGGTTGGATTCGGGATCCGTACATTACCTTGGGGCCAGACGACTTCTATTATCTCACAGGAACGCAACCAATTGAGGGAGATCCACGCGAGGCCGGCAACCCCTACAACATTGGACTGGGGGACGAGAGCATTGTTGGGGATCAAGTCCGCGTCTGGCGCAGCAAAGACTTGATTGAATGGGAATCGCTTGGGGCAATTTTTACGGTTGATGATACGTTGAAGTCCCAACAGGGAAAGCCCATAGCAAATCGTCGGATTTGGGCTCCCGAAGTTCACTGGCTGGGGGATCGCTGGGCTTTGGTGCATTGCCCACGAACGCATTCCAGTCTAGCGCTCACCCGTGGAGCCGAACTGAAGGGACCTTGGACACACCCGATGGCAGGAGCCTTGGGGCAGCGACATGACCCTTCGCTGTTCACCGACGCGTCAGGAAAGCGATATCTGCTGTGGGGCAACACAATGTTGGCACCGCTGAGCGATGACCTATCACGCTACACAGCGGAGCCCGTGCGCATCGATCCATCCAGCACGCGGCCCGGTCCTGATGGCAAGCCCATTAGCCGAATTGGGCATGAGGGAGCGACCATGATGCAGATTGGTGACAAATATGTGCATCTGGGGACTGCCTGGTCCACGGACCAGGGTCGCAAGGGTTCCTACAACCTCTATTATTGCGTGGCTGACAAAATCACCGGACCCTATGGCCCTCGCAAGTTCGCCGGGCGGTTCCTGGGCCATGGTACTCCCTTTCAGGATCGGGATGGCAAATGGTGGTGCACGGCTTTCTTCAACGCCAATGTGCCTCCGCTGCCGCGCGAAGGAATTGAGTCTCGCGATCTGAGTGAGAATGCACAAACGATCAATGAACAAGGGGTTACCATTGTGCCACTCGACGTGCAGGTCCTGGACGATGGAGACGTCTACATTCGCGCCAAAGACCCAGCCTATGCAAGCCCCGGCCCGGACGAAGCCCAGCAATTTTGAGGCATACTTTAACTGGCAGGCTCAAACCAGAGAAATTAGTTGGTTGGCTAAACGGTGACGTCTGCCGCGCCTGCAAATGAGCGAGTTGAACTCTAGTGGCCAATTGCCTGAGGTCGGCGGGATTACTTGCGGAGCCTTGGCGAGCCGGGCCTACCGTGCAGTCGCAATTCCCAATCGATCGGCCAAGTCAAATTCATTGGTCTGAGGCGTTCCCGCTGTGCTGCGTCCGCGTTCAATATAGGTCCGCATGAATCCCTCGAGTCGCTCAGCGATACCGGGGTTCTCCAGCAACAGGTCCTTGCTTTCGCTCAGGTCGGATGACAGATCAAACAATTCCTTGCGGCCGTCAAAGTGGAAGATCAGCTTCCACGTGCCTTGACGAATCGCTAGCCCTTTTGGCGACTGGTGGATCGTCGCTTCGCGGACTTCTTCACGAGCGGTACCAAGCAGACATGGCAATATACTGACGCTGTCTTCGGCCGCGTTCTGCGGAAGCTCTTTCTTCACCAGATCGGCGCAAGTCGCGAAAAAGTCGTTCAGACAAATTGTTTGCGCACATAAGGATCCCGCAGCAATGCGCCCGGGCCATCTGGCGACAAATGGCTCGCGATGTCCACCTTCGTAGATGCTGCTTTTGGATTCACGTAAGGGAGGATAGGCGCGGCCGGCCGCACCGTTGTCGCCGGTAGCCATAATCAGCGTGTTCGACGCCACCCCAGTTCGATCCAGTGCATCCATGATCTCTCCCAGCATCGCATCGCCTTGATAAACCCAATCGCTATACAGGCTTTCCCGCCCGGTCATGCCGCCCTGGCCTTGAAAATCGGCTGCGGGAACAATGGGGTTGTGCGGAGGGCACATGGGGAAGTAGAGAAAAAAGGGCGCATCCGCTTGCGCCTGTTGCTCGATATAGGCTACGGCTTTGCGAATCATCATGGGTTGATTCTCGACGGCTTCAACAAAGTCCACTACCGTATCCTGCTCAATGATGGATCCGATATTTCTTGCGTGCGTGTAACCATAGAAGTAGTCGAATCCAAGGGCATTGGGGCCATCGGTATGTTTGGCGCCGATCGGTAACTGGTTCTGCGATCCCGGCTTGCCATCAACCCAGTTGAGCCCGAGATGCCACTTGCCTATACAAGCCGTGTGGTAGCCTTGCTGCTTCAGAAAGGAAGCCACGGTCAGACGTTGCTCGGGAATGATCGGCGGCGAATACGTGGTTAAAACGCCAAATTGCCCAATGCGGCAAGGGTAGCGACCGGTAAGCAAACCGTAACGCGTGGGGGTGCAGTTGGACGCCGCCGAATGCGCATCGGTAAAACGCATCCCCTGGGAGGCCAAGCGGTCTAGATTGGGCGTTCGGAATCCGCTCTCATCGCGGTACGAGGGAGGTTGCCCGTAGCCAAAGTCGTCGAACAAAACAAAGACGATATTAGGGAGCTCCGAACCAGCCGCCAAGCCCGTTGCAGACAGGGCAAACAAGCATATCGAGGCAAGCCCCCAATGGTATCTCGGCACAGTCATGCTCCCAAGGAAATAGAGCCGCGGAAAGCCCGCGATGGTGCGGCAGTCACACTGAGTTCACTGCTGTTGGTTATGTAAGTTGTCAGCAGCAGTCTGGTGATTTTTTGCAAGGAGCCGCTGGGGCCAGTTCAACTGTGCGGCCCAGGTGAGGATTGTAGTCCGCACAACGCTCCATCGGACCGCATGCTGAATTGAATGGATCTTTCAACTACTTCTTCGCTGACTCAAACGCTGGCGCCGCGTATTGCTCTCGCAAGCGATAAAACTCGTCGGTTAACTCCTGACGCAGTTGCTGATACTCGGCCAGCTCATGCACACTTCGCATCTCTCCCGGGTCACGCGTCAAATCGAACAAGTTCCATTCATCGCTATCTGGAAAGTAAATCAGCTTGTGCGTTTGGGTGCGGACGCCGAAATGCTGCGGGACCGCGTGCTCCCCCACCTCGTAATAGGCGTAGTAAAGTGACTGTCGCCACTCGTTTTGTGTGCCGCGCATCAAGGGAACCAGCGATCGTCCCTGAACTTCCGCTGGAGTTTCCAGTCCCGCCATGTCTAGGAACGTCGGCGCGTAGTCAATATTTTGAATCAGTTGCTCGGGACGCGAATCTGGTTCGATAACACCCGGCCAACGGATGAGAAAGGGCATGCGAAAGGACTCCTCGAACATCCATCGCTTGTCATACCAGCCGTGTTCTCCCAGAAAGAAGCCTTGGTCTGACGAGTAAATCACGATTGTATTCTCGGCCAAGTCGTTTTCGTCCAGGTAGTTCAACAAACGTCCGACACTCTCGTCAACAGCCAGAACCGTGCTCAGATAATTCTTCATGTAACGCTGGTATTTCCAGCGGACTACGTCGCGGTGGCTGAGTCGGCCCGACTGAAAGTCGGCTAGAAAACTCTGATTTCGCGGTCCAAAGTAGGCATCCCATCTCTTCTTCTGAGAATCGTTCATGCGGTTGTATTCGGGCGTGCCATAGCGATCTGGAGGAGGTAGTTGAATCTCGCCACGCTCATCCTGGCGAATCTTGGCGTCGTAGGCCCAGTCAAAGTGGCGGTCGATCTCCATCTCGTTGTCTGCCAGTGTGCGGCTGCGGTCAGCATAATCATCGAACAGACTTTCGGGCTCTGGAATCTCAGTGTTGTCGAAGGCCCCCAGGTGTCGCAGGGCGGGAGCGAAGGTGCGATGAGGCGCCTTGTGCTGACACATCAGGAAGAACGGTTTCGATGCATCACGCTGTTCCAGCCATTGCATCGCCTTGTCCGTGGTAATGTCTGTGGCGTAGCCGTCGAATTGCCGTTTGGTGCCATCCATGCTCAGAAACACAGGGTTATAGTAGTTGCCTTGCCCAGGCAGGATTTCCCAGTGGTCAAAGCCGACCGGATCGGAGGTCAGGTGCCACTTTCCAATGACTGCCGTCGCGTATCCGCCGGCCTGCAATGCCTTGGCGACCGTCCATTGGCTGGGGTCAAAGCTATTGCCATTTCGCATGAAGCCGTTAGCGTGGCTGTGTTTGCCGGTCAGAATCGTTGCTCTGGATGGTCCGCAGATGGAATTGCCACAGAACGAATTCACGAAGACCGCGCCCTGCTTGGCTAGCCGATCGATGTTGGGCGTCGGAGCCACCTCCGCCAGCGGTCCTCCATAGGCAGAGATGGCCTTGATGGCATGGTCATCCGAGAAGATGAATAAGATGTTCGGGCGATCATTGGAATGGGCTAGTGTGGCCCAGCTAGCCACAACAAAGGAAGCCAGCCACCATCCTGTCTGATAGGGTCGCATGCGATTCATGAACTCACTTGGTTGAAAAGCAAAGCTGGCGTCCAATGAATGCAGCGACTTCCAGCTCAAAGGCGTCAGGGAATGGCCTTTGTTCTACCGCTTCGCATGTGATGAAGCAACAAGTAGGCTCGTAACAAGCTCCGCCTATGGAATGGAAAGTACGAGCGAAGCTGTGTCATCGAAACAGCGATGCGGAGCGATGTTACGGCCGGAGTACAGCCGCAAGCGACCCCGGTATGCCCGCAGAATCCCGATGGCCACGGGCCGGCTTTGCTGGGCGCTGACTCGGGAACGCTGACTCGGGGTGATCCTTAGGATTCGTTGACTCTGGGATTGCCTCCAACCACCGTTACTTCCCGGGTACTTCCAACCTTCCGCGGCAACACATCCGCTCCGGCCGTAACGGCACTTCGCACTGGGCGGCTGCTTTTGCAAGCTGCGCACGATTGTGCATGGACCCAAGTGCTCGTTGGTTACGAGCCTACAGGCAAGTAGGCTCGTAACACGCTCCGCATACGGAATGGAAAGTACGAGCGAAGCTGTGTCATCGAAAATGTCATATGCGGAGCGATGAAGCCTGCGGTTGAAACAAAGAAAGCCATTCAGAACTTCCAAGCGGTTTCTACAAACAGAGCATTGTCCAAGTTGTAGCGCAAGGCCTGCTGTTCCAGTTCGATGTCCCGCCGAAATACGATTCCGCCCTCCACACGCAGACCGCGATTGCCGGCTCGAATCACTTCGTAGCCGACGAAACTGCGCAGGCCGCTCAAGGTCAGTTCCTCTAGCTGGATAGTGTCTGAGGCACCGACGTCTCGTGAAATTGCCCAAGTGTTACCGCCAATCGAGGCACCCGCGTACAGCCAGGCCTCGGCCTGATCGTTTGTCCGCCACAGTCGCTTTCGGAATCGAGGACGAGGCATCAAGAATTCGAATTCGAGATCCTCGCGGGGTGTCCAGGTCAAGCCCACGGCAGGCAGCACACCCAGATCTGCTCGGTCAAAATACACCGCCCCCAAAGACCACTTGAGGCTGGGAGATGACTGATAGTTGATCAATCCCAGTCCAAACAGACGGAACGCATTCTGGCTGGTAGTGAAGTCACTGCGAACGGAAGGTGCTAGCAGAACTGTGGTGGAGATTCTCGGCGTCCATTCCTTTCGATGGAATAGGTTGACTCCGGTGCTGTAAAGCGTTTCTGGGAGAGCAAGCTCCGTCGGGCCGGCCAGATGGTCCGCTCGAAAGAAGGGGCTGACTGCCAGGATATTGGTAAAGCTTCCCAGTGGGACACCGAAGGAAGCACTGGCTTCCCAGTACGATTGATCCAGTCCGCCCAGACGACTACCCGTGTCAAGCAACGCGCCTCCAGCCAGTTCAACGCCTTGGAAGAAGCCTCTGCGAAAACGCTCAATAGGCCGTGGCGCGTCCCATGCAAGACTCGCATTGTCCATTGCGACCGAGGGGTCCGAGAGTGTTTCCCGATTTTCCTCTTCCCATACGCCAAGCGGTCCCCCTGTCGCGTGATCATCCAATGGACCACTCGAGGCAGCAACCGTCGGCAGGCTGTTTGAGAGGGCCCAGGAGATTCCCATGCAGGCAATCAGCGTGACAGTCGATCTGATGCTTTGCATGTTGGTTCAGCTGGAGGATAGTAGGTGCACGGCAGAGGGAACTAGCATAAGTTCACGCGTCGAGGCAAGCTTGCATGAGGAACTCTAGCAGACGAGCAACTGGGTCTCGCTGGGGCATAACCACGCGCTGGAATGCTAGCAACCCGCAGTATTCGCCATCATTTGTAACTGGCGTAGGCTCGTAACCAAAGAGCACCCGAGCAGATGCAGTTTCGGGCGCAGTTGTGCAAAAATATCCGCCCAGTGTGAAGTGCCGTTACGGCTGGAGTGGACGTGTTTCTGCGGGAGGTTGGAAGTACCCGGGAAGTAGTGATGGATGGAGGCGATGCCAGAGTGGGCATGGGCTTTTAGTAGGCTCGTAACCAACGAGCACTCGAGCAGATGCAGGTTCGGACGCAGTTGTGCAAATAGAGCCGCCAAGTGCGAAGTGCCGTTACGGCCGGGGTGGACATGTTTCTTCGGAAGGTTGGAAGTACCCGGGAAGTAGCGGTGGATGGAGGCGATGCCAGAGTCAACGAATCCTGAGTCGCCCCTGTGGAACCGGCCCGCAACCATCGGGGTGCTGCGGGCATATCGGGTCGCTTGCGGCCGCGCTCCGGCCGTAACATCGCTCCGCATGGCCGCTTTGATGACGCAGCTTCGCTCGTACTTTCCATTCCGTATGCGGATCTTGTTACGAGCCTACTTGCTGCTCGGGAAATTGCCCGTGGCTATCGGGGTGCTGCGGGCATATCGGGTCGCTTGCGGGCGTACTCCGGCCGTAACATCGCTCCGCATGGCCGCTTTGATGACGCAGCTTCGCTCGTACCTTCCACTCCGTAAGCGGATCTTGTTACGAGCCTACTTTTGTCGCAATTGGTGCCTTGCTCGGATAAAATCGAACCGTTTGCAGCGCTCGTTTGGCTAAATGGGTTTCGACTTGGGAGGCAATGTCATATGTCGAATTATCGACGGTGGTTTGTCCCTGGGGGTACGTACTTCTTCACGGTGGTCACTTACAGACGAAGTCCACTTTTCTGGGACAGCTCCGCTCGAATCATACTCCGTGAGGCATTCTCGAAGATTCAAGAGAACTACCCATTCGAACAATTGGCTTGTGTGTTACTGCCGGATCACTTTCATTGTCTGTGGACTCTACCCGCTGGCGATGCACGATATTCCATGCGTTTAAAGCGGATCAAGGAAGAGTTTACCAAGAACTGGCTTAAGCACGGTGGCTATCATGCCGAGGTTACAGACGCACAAGCTTTTCGCGGAGAACGCGGCGTGTGGCAGCCGCGGTATTGGGAGCATGTGATTGAAGATGAGTGGGATCTCGAGGCCCATTTTGATTACATCCATTTCAATCCCTTGAAACATGGGTTGGTTGAATCCGTGCGTGACTGGCAATGGTCTACATTCCATAGTTATTGCGATTGGCATTATCCACCGGGTTGGGGCATGACCGAGCCCACGACCTACAGCCACATCGATGATTTTGGCGAGCCTGAGGGCTTTTAGTAGGCTCGTAACCAACGAGCACATGAGCAGATGCAGTTTCGGGCGCAGCGGTGCAAATATAGCCTGATGTGCGAAGTGCCGTTACGGCCGGAGTGGACATGTTTTTTCGGGAGGTTGGAAGTACCCCGGGAAGTAATGGTGGATGGAGGCGATGCCAGAGCAGGTGTTGGGTTGTTGCTGGGTGCGCTCTATGCAATCTGCCCGCGACCATTGGCGTGCTTCGGGCATACGGGGTCGCTTGCGGCCGCGCTCCGGCCGTAACATCGCTCCGCATGGCCGCTTTGATGACGCAGCTTCGCTATGACTTTCCATTCCGTTGCGGATCTTGTTACGAGCCTACTCGGGTGCGGTGGTTGGGCCGGCGGTGTTGTGCACGAGACGGTGGTAGAATCGCACGAGATCGATGTAATCCTGTTTGGCTATCCGTTCGTCAATTCCATGAAATCGTTGCGTGTCGCGCTCTGAAATTCGGTGGGGGATGATTCGCAGTATGTGGTCGCAAATTGCGGAATAGTGCACGCTGTCAGTGCTGCCAACTAACACAAACGGAGCGACAACGGCTTCCGGATAGATCTCTCCAAGCGTTTTTTGCAATTTTAAGAAGGCATCGGATTGGGGATCGGTCATGCTGGAAGCAGGCTTGGGGTGCTCCTGCGGTGTGATCTGCACCCGCGAATCGTTGATGACTTGCCGTACATAGTCAACTGCTTCGTCCACCGAGTCGCCTGGTAGCAAGCGCAAGTTCAGCATGCCCTCGGCGTGATGGGGCAAGATGTTGTATTCGATTCCACCCTGGATCACTGTGGGAGCCAGGGTAGTTCGAATCAATGCGTTGCCGCTGGGTTTGGCGGCAAGCTGCCGAGTCACCAACGGCTGGAAGAGCCATAAGTTGGCCATGGCAACGCGGCTTACAACGGACGGCATCTCGGGCCCCAGGTAAGTCAAGGTATCCTTCAACCCACCTTCAATACGCACAGGAAATGGTTGCGATTGGAGTTTCGCGACGGCAGTGGCGATAGTTCCCACGGCGGTCTGTGGCGGAGGCATCGAACCATGCCCGACCTCCTGCGCGGCAACGTCCACGCTCAAGAGAATGTTTAAAATTCCTTTTTCTGCGATGCCGACCAACGCAGTGGGCCGGTTCATACCCGGGAAGTCTTTGAAAATGCATCCCCCTTCGTCAAGCACCACGTGCAATCGACGACCGTTCCGCCGCATCCAATCGGCCATTTTCAAGTTTCCGTCCTGTCCTCCCAGTTCTTCGTCATGCCCCAGGGCGACATAGATGGTGCGCTCAGGACGAAAGCCGTCCTCTACTAGACGCCGCATGGCTTCCAGTATGGCCATCACGCCCTGTTTGCAATCCAATGTCCCACGTCCCCAGACAAACTCGTCGTCTTGTGTACCGTCGAAGGGTGGGTGCCGCCATACGGCCTTGCTCGAGGACTCGACGGGCACCACATCAAAATGGGACATCAACAGAATCCCGCCCAAGTCTGGATTTTCTCCTGGCCATTCCAATAGCACACTGGCGATCGCATCGTCACCGAAAACTCGTCCCGTCCTGCATATCCAAGGATCTTCGTGAAGTTCGGGAAAGGTTTCACTCAGGAAGTCGCGGAATTGGTAGATGGGGTCTTCCGCCGTAAGCTTGGCAAGTGGTTTCGATATGGAAGGTATGCGAATGGCCGCCTGAAATCTGGAGATAAGCGCCTGCTCGTCCAACTTCATGGCAGGTTGGGGCTGCACACGGATCTGCCGAGATTCGAGTCGCCATGTGTTCCAAGTCAACACGATGGCTAGCAGTCCAAGCATAAGAAAAAAGCCCCGCAGCAAACGTTTGGCGTGGATGCGAAGGGAGCGCATGGTTGATTCCAGTCATGAGATGAAATGAACTTCTGAGAGCGTGCTGCTGTTCGCCCAGCAGGGCAGCGGCGTCGGGTGCAGCTCAGGGCTAGCCTCACGCGATGGCTCGGGAGGACGCCCGAATCCTCAGGTCCCGCCTAGCCCGTCCACTGTGGGCGAATTGCTTAGCGATTTGCGTGCCAAGCTTGGTAGTCGAATGGAGGTCGAGTCTTTCCAGTGCATTGTTCAGGAAGCTGAGGACCGGCTTGAACTCAGGTGCAATAATTGTCTTTTTGAAACGACATTTAGTGTATACGCAGATACAATAAATGTATTTACGGCGGGTTCGTTATGGGAGTTCTCACGGCACAAGAGAAACGCCGGGCTGAGGCGCTGGCCAAGATCGGCTACTGCAATCCCTTTCTCCCGGAGCGGCTTGAGCTCGAACGCCAGGTTTTGGGAAAGCGTTTCCGTTCCGGGGATGCGGTGATTAATTCGCGTGAGGGCCTTCAGCGGGAGCAGGTGTTCCGCAATTTTGATTTGCTGTATGACCAGGCCTGCCAGCTAACGGAGAAACTTCGCGGCAAATGCCAGCCTACAGTAGAGCTCAACGTGGAAGAGCAGCGGCTTTATCGTGAACTGGCGTTGTTTGTTCTATACGGGCGTCATTTTTCGTTGGTCAACCACCCCGATGTGAACCGTCGAGGTCTCTACGCGGAGGTCTGCGCGGAAAAATGGCCGGCCTTCTTCCGGGATTACCAGCACTATTTGGGGCTGCGGCATCTGCAGTTGCCGGAATACTTTGATGCAGCGCATTGTTTTGCCATCTTTTTCCAGATCGATCGGGCCTTTGCTAATATCTTCTCGTCCATCATAGGCACCTCGACGTCGATCGCCCGCTTGCGGGCTTCCATTTGGGAATCCATTTTTACGCACGACATGCAACGCTACGTGCGTGGTATCTATCGTTCCATGGGTGACATGACAACACTCATCACGGGAGAATCCGGCACCGGAAAAGAGTTGGTCGCTCGGGCTATCGGACTGTCCCGCTACCAGCCTTTTGATCCTCGCAAGAAGTCTTTCCATGGAGTCGGATCTCCCCTGTTGTTGTCGGTCAACCTTGCGGCTCTGGCGCCCACGCTGATTGAATCCGAATTGTTCGGGCATTGCAAAGGCTCGTTCACGGGAGCTATCGCCGATCGCGTGGGATGGCTGGAAGCTTGTCCGGCGGAAGGCAGTGTATTTCTGGACGAGATCGGTGAGTTAGATCCGTCAATACAGGTCAAGCTCTTGAGAGTGCTGCAGACGCGTCAGTTCTCCCGACTAGGCGAGACGTTGCAGCGTGAGTTCCAAGGAAAGTTTATTGCTGCTACCAACCGGCAGTTGGAGACACTGGTGCATGAGGGAGCTTTCCGCAAAGACCTTTACTACCGCTTATGCGCGGACCGCATCCACACGCCCTCAATGCGGCAGCAGTTGGCTGACAGTCCACAGGATCTGCAGGACTGGGTGCACTTTATCGTCGGTCGCACTCTGCGAGACATGCCCGAAGAAACACAGGGTGTCGCACAAGAGACCATGCAATGGATCGATTTGCATCTCGGCTCAGACTATGACTGGCCAGGAAATATTCGCGAATTGGAACAACGTGTTCGCAACGTGATCATTCGCCGGCAAGGTGAGCTTTCCGCTTACGCTCCAGTCAGTAAGCTCAAATCTGCCGGGCCAGGCGTTACTGCAGCGCCTTCGGCAGCTGGCCACACAGCAGCTGGAACCCGGGCAGAGCCTGTGCAGTCTTTGGTCAAGGACCGTTCGCTTGAGAAGTTATTGAACGGTAGCATGTCATTGGCGGAAGTCGAGCAATGGTACACGGATTACGTGTACCGTCGCCTGGGGCGGTATGACTTGACCGCTGAGAGGCTGGCCATTGATTGGCGCACGGTGAAGGACAAGGTTCAGAAATTTGCTGAATCTGCACGCGTCGATCAATAACTTCATCGCAATCAAGCCACGCCAGGCATCAGTAGCCAAATCGTGAAGGCGCTCAGCAAAAGATCGCAGCCGGACAGAGACAAAAGTTTTGGGCTGCGCGTCCAGATTGCCAACGCGAGCAATCCAAGGCCGGCTGCCAGGAAAAGCCCGGTTGAGCTTGCAATGGAGTCGGCCAGCCAAATCAGGGCCGGGGGAAACGGAATCGGTAATTGCTCGAATCCTTGCCACAGGATTGAGAGCACGGCCTGTGCCATGTGCAATGCCAGATAAACAGGGAGCCAACGGTTCCACAGTCGGTAAGCAATCCGATGCCAGGGACCCGGGTGGATTTTGCGAACATGCCCAGCCGCCGAGACCTCTTGGCCTGGACGGACCGGTGGTTGGGGACGCGGCCCCGCATGCTGGAGAATCTTGCTCCAAAGGCTCGTGCCCTGTTCGTCCTGGGCAGTCTTGAGAAACCAGTGCAGCTGGTAGAAGGCGTCGCCATACGGTGACTTCGCCGGAACCACCATGGACACGATCTCCTTGGCCTGCGAACGATGCCCGAAACCATACATCCGCTGGTCATGCAGGGGTTCGTGGATGAGATCCTGCAAAGCCGCGTACTCATCGCCGTAGAATTGCTCGTCACTCAGAAACAGAAACGGGAACGGAATAAAAAGCCCGTGCAGATTAAAAGAGGAACCCTGGACCAGCCACCAATTGCTGAATTTGCCGTAGTGTTGCGTGCTGTAAAGAATGGCATCTCGCAGCAGTGGCCACTGGGCCGGGAAGGGATGTTTGGAGCGACCGGCCAACTCGACTGC
>JANSWS010000362.1 GCA_024743355.1 bacterium | reverse complement strand
TCTGTCTCTAATTCGATGTCCGCGGATATTGACAAGGCAGGCCGCTGCCATCGATCAATCTCCCACTCGCCCTCAAAGTTTAACTGGCGATAGACTTTCTCACCGGCGGGAGTTGCATCCAGGCGTATGCATCCCGTTTCTTGGAGCTTGAGATACTGGATGCTCATCCGCATCAGCTCGGTAGCCAAGCCTCGACGTCGGTGCTCGCTGTGGACTAGCATCATGCCAATCCAGCCCAGCGATGCGTCAAAGCGGGTTGTGGTGACCGTTCCGATCAGCTCGCCGTTAGAAATCGCGGCAAAACATCCCTGCGGTTCATGACTGAGCAGCCGCATCCAATCAGCCTTCAGTTGATTCCAACCCGCCATGCGACAAAGCTCCAGAGCTTCTTCCAGGTGCTTTTCCTGCAGGCATTCGAAATGAACATCGCTCAAATTGGGCATCTCAGCGGCGGATCTCCAACGATTGAAGGTAGCTGTCGATCTTAGACGGCAAGTCGACGACTGCCGTCTTTCCAGCCATAGCCACCAGCAACGTTAGTCCGACCAGACCAGCCGCGATCGTCCCAGGACGATTGACATGGTCGCCCATTACATCACGCGAACTGGTCAGCCAAAGCAAGACGCCAGCTACCAAGGGGGCGGCGATCACGGTGACTGCTTGAGCTGCGATAATTGTGGGAGTGCGGTCAAAACCAAACTGCACGACCGCAACCCCTACTAGCATGCCGCATAGTAAGGCGGCTGTAGTCATTAACTTGGGGCCGCGATCACTGGTTGTGCTACCCAGTCCCAAACCGTCCGCGGCTATGAATCCGCCAATCATTGAGTTTACGAGGAAAGACGAGTACGCGGCAGAGAATAGACCGACACAAAAGATGATCTTCGCCGTCGGACCGAAGGTATTGGCCAAGGCATCCGCCACTTCAATCGGGTCGTTCAGACTGACCGGCTGGCCGGTATACAATCCCGCAGCCGCTGTCGACATGAGCATGACGGTTATCAAAAACATGATTATGGAACCGATGCGTGCGTCAACCAAACCGGACCGCAGGTCCGCTACCTTCCAGCCTTTTTGCCGCACCAGATACGCCTGATAGAAGGCCGCTGTGATGACGAAGGTCGTTCCGATCAATGCCAGTATGGACATCATGTCGGTGGATTCACCAACCGACGGTACAAAGCCTCTGGACATGGCCAGCAGACTCGGTTTCAACCGCACCAAGTTGATCGCAAAGCACAGCAGCATGACGCCCACGAAGGCAGCCATCAGCTTTTCCAGCATCTGGTACAGGTTTCGAAATACAAACAAGAATGAGATTGCGAGTGCGTTGAATCCAATGATCAGCAGCGTGATTAGAGCAGGCGAATCGACAAAGGCGTCAAAGGCCGCGGCCACTCCGATATTATTTCCAGACTGAAATGCTGCCGAGATAAAAAAGACACCCAGCCCAACCGCGACGGCCAGCCAACGTCCGGCTTTTTTGCGAATGAGATCGCCGGGAGCCTCGGCAGCGACCACACCAAGCTTGGCCCCCAAAGTCATAAAGAGCATCATACAAGCCACCGACGCAACGACGACCCACAGCATCGAGTAGCCATCATTCGCGCCTATCTTGGAACTTGTCATGATGCTGCCTGGGCCAATAACGACACAAGCAGTGATGAGCCCCGGGCCGATCCGCCGGTACCAGGGCGTCGAGGGTGATGAATTTTCCATGCGGCGAAATAGTCCAGGCGAGTAGAAGATTCTGCGGGTTGAAGGCGTGGGCTAACAAAAAGACGAGTTGATACTGCTCAGGCAGTTACGCTTGTCGCCTCATGAATGTACCAGCCTGAGATCGGGACTTCCAATCGTTCGTGGACCTTGAACAGATTGAATTTTGCTAAAGTGGGCATTCATGACAGTTGTGCGGCCGTGGAACACCTAGTTTTCCTCCGCCCTGATTTCTTCAAAGTTACAGTGCTCTATAAGTGGCCGATGCGAGAAAAGGTATATAGCCCTTCAATGCCCCGCTGCGCCTTTTTGACCATCCAGGACCGCCAGGGTTGGTTTATTGATGACGATTTGGTCCATGCCCCCTTGAGAGACTTGGGCTGGGATATCGAGGACGTGGTTTGGAATCAATCCGCGGACTGGAATACGTTTGACCTGGTTGTCATCCGAAGCCCATGGGACTACCAGCATCATCTCGATCGGTTTCTGTCTGTACTTCGACAGATCGAAGAGTCCTCCGCCATTCTTGCAAACTCTTCGCAAATCGTGCGTTGGAATGTCGACAAGACGTATCTCATACAGCTGCAGAATCAGGGGGTAGAGATCGTACCTACCGAACTTCGCTACCGGCCAACTGCCGATTGGTTGCTTGAGATCATCGAGCAATTCGCGACCGACGAAATTGTGGTTAAACCAACTGTCGGAGCAACGGCTGATGATACCTTCCGTCTGTCGAAGCAAACGCAGCGCGGAATGCTGGAGGAAGTCTGCATTGTCTTTGCTAACAAGCCCTGCCTGGTCCAGCCTTTCATGCGATCGATCACCGACGAGGGAGAATTTTCCCTGATGTTCTTCGATGGCGAGCTGAGCCACACGATTTTGAAAACCGTTCGTGCAGGTGACTTCCGAGTCCAAGAAGAACATGGGGGCGGCGTCACAGCTATTCCCCAGCCGGAATCCATACTGGTTGATACTGCTAACTCCATTCTGACGCATTTGCCTGAGGTGCCGCTGTACGCCCGCGTCGACCTGGTCCGCAACTCAGAGAACAGATTTTTGCTGATGGAGCTCGAGCTGATCGAGCCTTGCCTCTATTTTCGCTTCGATTCAGAAGCCGCCCAACGATTTGCTCTGGCTATCGACAGACGATTGGGTTCACAAAGACAGTTACACCGTTGAGCCGGCGGCCTCCATCGTTACGTCAGACTTTAATGATGCGAGCCTGAGGGATTGTCGAATGCCTATCGTAGAAACAGCGGTAACTCCATCGCATTTCATTCGAATTGAAGGTTCTATCCATGCTTGCACCGACCCAAAAACACACTGGCCAACGGCCGTCAGCCGCCGAGGGTAAGTCGCACCTGGATGGGGAGAAGCCGTTTGAAATCGAAGTCTTCTACGATGGAGACTGTCCCCTTTGCTTGCGAGAAATTCAGATGTTGAAGTGGCTTGATCGCCGGCGGGGACGCATCCAGTTTACCGACATTGCATCACCAGACTTTCAAGCGGAGCGATACGGCAAGACCTTCGATGAACTGATGGCTGAGATTCATGGCCGCACCCCGGACGGAGAATGGTTGATTGGTGTCGAGGTATTCCGGCGTCTTTACTCGGCGGTCGGCTTCAGCTGGATGGTCGCTCCCACGCGATTGCCGGCCATCAAGCAGTTGCTCGACGTAGGCTATCGCAGCTTTGCCAAATACCGCCTGCCGCTTACGGGGCGCCGCTGTGATGCCGATTGCAAAGTGGAGCGTTAGCAGCACCCGCATGAGAGACCTTGAAGCACTGTTATTGGAAGTGCTGTAAAACAGTGTCCTATTCCACAGCCTCTAGTGCTTCTGCAGGCTCCTGTTTCGGTTGAATGGCTTTTTCGAAAGCAGTCAGACCACCAACGATCGGCAACTCCAGCCGCGTTTGATCGAGATCGATGGTCAGTTGAGTCCCGGGCTCAGGGTGAAGGGTGAAGTCTTTATCCGAAGACATGATCATCAGTCCGATCTTCTGACCCGCGCGAATGATTTGATCGTCGGGCTGAAGATCAAATTGCAAGTCGTAAAACTTGCCGGGCTCTAGAGGACTGCTGTTTTCCAGGGAAACGGAATTTTGTGGATCCGCCCAACCGCGGGTAATGATATTGTCCGTTATCTGACGCGTGTCCTCTTCCCAAGGTAATGAAACCAACCAAATCGATAGGTTGGCGGCCGGCCGATCGGCGGCAAGCCTGATTTGGATGCGTGGATAACCGGACAGATGCAGGTCTTCCGTCAGCGTTTCGGTAACGTACAAAAGACGGTGATCGGTCCATTCTGCCTGGGCCAGGACTGCCCCGCTAAAGGAGAAATTATCCACAATGGTCTCCTTGCCCTGATTTGGCACTTGCTGTTGCTTGAGCGTGCCCTGCCGTTCGCCTCCTGCGCCCGGAAAAAACGCGACAGCTTTGGCTTCGGGATGGGGGTAGTCTGGATAATGCGTAGGCTCTGAGCGCTTATCACCCTCGCGGACGATCCATGATCGCGGATCGTCTTCAACGTTATTCTCCACGCCGTACAGATATCGCGTGAACCAACGATTCATGCGCTCCATTGGCGGTTCGCCTCCATGGCCCCCTTGGTGACAGTACAGCTGCACCGGTATTCCCTTTGCCTTGACTGCTTCAAAGATGCGAATGCTGTGTTCCGGCACAACGTTCCAGTCGTTAAACCCATGGGCCATCAAGAG
The DNA here is from genome assembly GCA_024743355.1 of bacterium. Classification (GTDB taxonomy): domain Bacteria; phylum Planctomycetota; class Planctomycetia; order Pirellulales; family Pirellulaceae; genus Aureliella. Next base: position 3,825 of record JANSWS010000362.1, on the reverse strand, counting down.
AGGCGTGCGGAACTTCTCCAGTTCGTTGAGGTAATCACGGCCGGCCCAAAACGGATTGTAGTCCCCCGTGATTCGATCCTGGCCCTGCGCCATTTCCTGATCGCGAACTTCGCAATCACAGTACTCGCGTCGATCGGGGTTGCCGCTATGAATGAAATCGTAGAGTACGTCGATGTCCTCTCCCATGTAACCGCCTGGATGTCGTACCAGTCCATTCGAACGATAGTAGTGGTAGTACGACGTGTTGGGCGCGATGGGAATGATCGCCTCTAGCCCTTCAACTCCCGTCGTGGCAGCAGCGATGGGGAGCGTTCCATTGTACGAGGTTCCGGTCATTCCGACCTTTCCCGTACACCAATAGGCATCTACGGTTTCTTCTCCGTCGATCTCGAGATACCCCTTTGCTCGACCACAAAGCCAGTCGATGACTGCCTTGGGTGCCAGCGATTCGTTATCGCCGCCTACCGTTGGGCAGCCCTGCGACAAACCCGTCCCAGGTGATGAAGAATGAACGACCGCGAAACCTCGCGGTACCCAATCTCGGGTATGCGACTGGGAGATAATCGGCCGTTGCTCTTTGGTATCAAAGGGGGCCGGGATCTTTCGCTCAGGCGGTTCCGCCCCAATCTCGTGCTGCGTTTCCCAAAAGTATTCCCTGCCGGCTGGACTGGTACCGCCGAAATACGGACTGGTCACGTACACAACCGGTACCTTTAGCCCCTCAGTATCGGTTTGCTTATGCCGTGTGACCGCAACATGCACACGATCCAGTTTCCCGTCTCCATCCGAATCAAACTCTGTTTCCACAAACAGATCGTGGCGAATCCAATCCTTCGGCTCTTTAAAGGCAGGCACAACCTGTGCCTGTCCGTCCTCAAACACGGCGGTTGCCTTGTCTTCCGAACTAGCCGTCTCATCGCCGCTATCATCCTGAACGGCCCTCAAATGACTGGGGAATCCACCTGCCAGTAGCAAGCCAGCCAGCATCCAAGGCAGTTGGCGAAGTTTGTTTCCCAAACGGTTGGTCGCGGAAGGCGACGAAGTTAGTCTGCGCAAGGCAATTGCCCTCTTCAGGTGCTGGAATCAGGAATCGGCAATCCATCTTGGTAGTATTGTTGGGAGTTGTCTATGGTACTTCGAGGCTAAGATGCGGGCAGCCATTTCCAGCAATTGCCTCGTCCAGAAATACCGTCGCCTGCTCGCATCCGCCTGCCTTGGGAGAACCTATGGTCAGCGGCAGATGAAAATTCACTGATCGTAACTACCGTCGCCAGACGGTGGACAGGCCTCGTAGCTACCGTCGCCAGACGGTGGACAGGCCTCGTATCCACCGTCGTCAAACGGTGGACGACGTCGCCCACGCTCTGGCGAGCGTGGCAACGGGCAAGACTTCATCTGTCGCTCGTTTAATGAGAAAAGCCCTGGATTCTTCGTGAGAAATCCAGGGCTCTTGCAGTCGAATCGGTCTTGGAAACGCGAACAACTCCGTTCGGGGATCGCCAAGCTGCCAGTTGTTAGCGGCGTGGCAACGGGAACGGAAAAACCCGACGCTCAGGACAGTTATGCAAATGGATTGTATTTCCCGGGAACTGGAACCGGATATTCACCATTTGCGCCCGGTTTGGTCGGAGGCTCCGATTTCAAGGTGTAGTTGTCGATGCCCGGAGCAAGCTCGATTCCCTTATTCCACAGCTCATCCCAGGTAATGACCTTACCGGAATAGCAGGCTTCCCGTCCCAGGATGGCGCAGAAAGTGGATTTGGCTCCGTACTCGCCTTCGTTGTAAACTTCGCCTCGCATCAGAGCTTCGATCAAATCGTGTTGCTCCTGTTGGTGCCCGTTGAGCCGCTTGTCTTTGGCGAATTCAAATGGTTTGGGGCCCATGATTTGACCTGAAGGATCCGCACTGCCCTTGGTGCCGTGCGCAAACTCGCTGACATTGTTCCAGGCGTTTGCCAGGTGCCGACCTTGGCTCCACATCTTCGAACCATCAGCGAATGTGTATTCGCAAAACGTGTGGTCAAAGATTTGTGACTTGGTAGCATCACCGTCCATACGCTGTCCACGACCACCCATGCCGTTGCATTCGACGGGGTATTCGCCCTTCATCCAGCAACCAACATCCAAGTTATGGATGTGCTGTTCGCAGATCTGGTCGCCGGACAACCAATTGAAGTGGTACCAGTTGTTGCACTGGAATGCCATTTCCGTCGGGCTCATTCCTTCGGGAAGGACGGCCTTGAGCTCCTCGCGACTACGCCACCAGATACCACCACCGTTCCAGTAGACTCGCAGTGCGATCAAGTCACCGATATCGCCGTCATGGATACGCTTGACCGTATCCAGGTACTGCGGTTCATGTCGGCGTTGCAGACCGATGCCAACCATCAGATTCTTACGCTTCGACTCTTCAACGGAATCCATGAATCGCCTTACGCCCACAGCGTCCGAAGCGACCGGCTTCTCACAGAATATGTGCTTTCCCTTTTGCACAGCGTATTCGAACTGTTGCGGCTTGAAAGCTGGCGGCGTGGCAATAACCACCAAATCACAGTCGACGTCAATGGCCGCCTTGTAACCATCGAGATCCGTGAAAATACGATCTTCGGGTACATCCACCTTGTCTGGATAGCGTCTGGCTAGTGCTGCAATACCGTCGCTAGCTTTTTTGGCGAACGCGTCGGCAACGGCTACCAGCTTTACGTTACCCTTAGTGGCCATAATGTTCTGTGCCGCTCCACGACCTCGTCCTCCAAAGCCGACGACGACAAAGCGGATTTCGTCGCTGCCCTGCGCGTGAGCCATCTTTGAGATGTTGCTGGCGGCCGCCACGCCGGCTGCAGCGATTGTGGAATTCTTCAAAAACTTGCGGCGTGAGGAAGAAGTGTTTTCGTTCGACATGGTAGGTAAATCCTTAAGGGGGACCTTGGACGTCATAGTCATGGTTTAGAGGGCTCATTTTATACCAAAGGGCTACAGCTAGCCAGATTCACTTGACGTGTAAATTGCACCAAAAATGCCACTTCTCGCTGATCTCTACCTTGCGAAGCTCCACCTTGCGAAGCTCAAAACCCTCGTTCCAAGGCTCTGCCTGGCTCTGCCTTGGGACGCGTCTTCTACGAGGCTCTGCCTTGTGGGCAGAATAAGCGACTTCATGGCTGGAGTCACATACAACGCAGGCAGAGCCTACTAGACATTGGGTTGCCAGGCAGAGCCTGGTAACCAGTTACGTTTTTGCTGAACATCGACTTGCGAAGCTCGATTTTGCGCTGATTGATAAAGGTGGTCGTCCTAATCCTGCACCGCAAAGCAGCATGCTAACGCTGGGGAACGGCGAGCAAGTTGGGCCAATCGGGGTAGGTCGGCCGCTCAACGGAATCGCGTGTGCCTATTCCGACAGGGGCGGGAGGAAGCCGATCCATGGTTGATTGAAGCCCTTGTCGATTACGATTGGCTGTCTCGCTCGCAACCTCTGGCGTCAAATTGCGAGCTTCTTCCAAGTCCCCACTTCCAATGTCGTAAAACCGACCGTCACGATAGAGCTTGTATTGCTGGTTGCGAATAAACTGTCCCGGCGGCTTGTTCCAATAGGGTTGATAGTGGCAGACCAACCAGTCACGTGTGCGGCCCTGGTTACCCGTCAGTTGCGGATAAAAGCTCATTCCGTCGACTGGATCATCTTGCCCCAACTGAACACCGGCCAATTCCGCCAAGGTGGGATAGAAATCGGTGAACTCAATCAGAGATTCATCGACTTTTCCTTGAGGTGTGCGACCCTTCCAAAAGGCAACCAGAGGAACGTGGGTCCCATTATCCTTCAAGCCT
>JANSWS010000317.1 GCA_024743355.1 bacterium | reverse complement strand
TCTGCCGCCCTCCGCATATGCCCCCGATGATCAACCCAAGATCTTGCACCTGGCCAAGCACGTGCGTGAGATGCCCGATGCTGAGGTCGCAGCTGCGCTGGAAGCCGGCGCGAATCAGAACTTGAGCGTCGTAGTTGCCGCGGAGGCCATGCAATCGCAAGATATCCGGACGGTGGAAGAAGAAAATGCATTGACGGTCTCCCTTGCGCCGGAGTCACCAACGCTGGTGGGCTCTGGGAATCTCGTTCCGTTGAACTTGCCATCGGTGCTCGCCGCGATCGACAGCAGCCATCCTATCGTGGGCCAAGCTCGCTGGCGAGTTCAACAGGCTTACGCAGAGTACGATGGCGCCAAAGCCCTTTGGCTGCCCTCGATCCAGGCGGGCTTCAGCTTTCATCGACACGATGGAAATTACCAAGCGAGCAATGGCGACATTGTCGATGTCAATCGAAATTCATTTCAGTATGGCCTCGGAGCCGGTGCGACGGGCGCGGGTACCACCATGCCACGGCCAGGCTTAATTGCCGACTTTCACCTTGCCGATGCAATTTTTCAACCCAAGCTAAGTCAAAAAACGGCCTGGGCATTCGGTCACGGTGCGGCGGCAACGCTCAATCAACAATTGCTTGCCGCCGGCTCGGCTTACTTGGAACTGCTCGACGCACACCAGGAATTGCAGATTGTGGAAGCGTCGCGGCAACGCTTTTCCGAGCTACACACGATCACCGTCAACTTCGCCGAAGCCGGCGAAGGGCTGCAAGCCGATGCCGATCGATTACAGACCGAGCTAAGCCTGATTGAAAGTCGCAAGATCGCCGTCCAGGAACGGACTGCGATCACAGCCGCTCGGCTAGCACAGGAAATCAGCATGGACGGCAGCGGTCAAATTGTTCCGATGGATGCTAACGCCGTTCCGCTCGAGTTGGCAGAACCCTGTACCGACCGCGCATGCTTCGTTTCCCAGGCACTGCAGAACCGGCCGGAACTCAAACAATCCCAGGCCTTGGTCGCGGCTGCTTGCGAGGCATACCGCCGGGAAAAGTTCGCGCCCTTTGTCCCCAGCGTGCTGTTGGGCTTTAGCACAGGCGGCTTTGGTGGCGGGTTGGGGAATCAATTGGACAACATCGGTGATCGATACGATTTGGATGCGTTGATGACCTGGGAGACACGCAACCTTGGATTCGGCGAAAGGGCGGCGCGGCGTGAACAAGCCGCAAGAGTCCAACAGGCGCGTTTCGAAAAACTGCAGGTCATGGACCAAGTCGCAAGGGAAGTTTCGGAAGCTTGTGCACAGGTCGAGTTTCGACGCCAGCAGATCGCCATCACACAACAAGCGATTAGCGCGGCTCAGGATTCCTACCGTCGCAACTTGGAACGTATTCGCGATCGTCAGGGTCTGCCGCTGGAAGTGCTTCAGTCCATCCAGGCTCTGGAAACCGCGGAAAGAGCTTACCTGCGAGCCGTCATCGACTACAACCAGTCGCAATTGCAGTTGCAATGGGCCATGGGCTTCCCGGTCGCCTGAGCCTATGTCTGCTGAAGCAACCGATGCTTCTCGCATATAGCAGCCAAAGCGTTGCTTCTGCTAGGGAGAATCATCCGCCATAGCCTCCGCAAATTTCCGCCCCAGATCCAGATAGCCGGCGGAATCGTAATGCCAAGGATCCGAGTAGCCATAGGCGTCGGTTGAAGTTACCAGTGCCGCATTACCGTCTTTGACAACAAATTCCGCCTGGGCTTGCCTTACGATATCTCCGAACTCCCACACCCGACCATTGGGTTGCTGTTCATATTGGTCATTGCCGGATTCGGAAATCCGGCCAATCACGACTCGCAAGTCATCCTCTCGCAGGGCAGCGCGAATCAAATCCATCAGGCGTTTCAGGTTGGCCTCGTAGGCCCGAGCCACATCTTCACTCCCAGCATCACTTTCTCCCTGCATCCACACGATTCCAGCCGGCAGCAAGCGGTCTATCTCACCGTCGTTGTCGATGTCGCTCACCGCAAACGCGTTTCGCAGCGTAGCCAAAAAGTGATCGTACTGGTTCACGTGTGAATTCGTCATCGGTGAATCTGACGCCGGTGAATCTGACGTCGCTGAATCTCCAAAGTCGGGTTCCCAGCAACCAAATTGCTGTGCAGCTTCCGCCTCTGCTGAAATCGAGGTACCACCTCGCGAATATTTGATAATGGCTATGTTGGCTTCCGGATGCAACTCACGCAATTTCCTCGCGAAAGTTAGTTCTACACCGAAGCGATCCGACAGGCGATTGGTCTTACCGTCCGAAGTAAATCCTGTCCCATGTCCAGGTTGGAGCTGTGACCAAACGCCACGACCGTCGACCGGCTGTGAATCAAGACCTTGGTTGCCGTGAAAAATCATGACACCCTGGATGGACTCAGTTTCAGTCGGAGGAAGATCCTTGACGTAGCCAAAGCCATCCATGTTCGACTGTCCACCCAAAAAATACAGTTGGTAATCCGTGGCTTCAGACGACTGCCGCAGCATGAAGGAGAATAGTAATGCCCCGCTAGCCCAGATCAAACCATGACGCATCAGATGACTCCCCAAAGGACTATGGATCAACAAAAAGAAGCAAGCTCTTTATTGTGACAGATTTCCCAGCTCATTCCATTGCGACGTTAGGCGAAAAGGGCTTGGCCCCAAAATCAAGTTCCTAAAGAGCAGTCTCGATGGCATTCACAGCGGCAGGTAGATGGGCGGGCAGAGGCGACAACTGGGGATGCAACGTATGGGCCAATCGCAAGGCAGAGACGCATCCAGCGATTAAGGCAGCCGAAACCTGCTCGACGTTAGATCTCTACCTCGCCATTCGGCGTCTCAGACGCGTGGCCTATTTCCGCCAAGAATTGGCTGAGAAACTGTCGCATGAACTGCTCACGCCCAACCGCCAATTGACGAGCCGTCTCGGTATTCATCAGATCTCGCAGATGAAACAGCTTGTCGTAAAAATGGCTCACGCCTGACTTGCGGTGGGGATTTTCAGGCACATAGAAGGGCTGATCCATAGCAGCGCCGTACTCAATAGTTCGGACAATGCCGATAGCTCCCAGGGCATCCAATCGATCCGCGTCCTGGACGATCTGACCCTCCAAGCTCAATGGCTGAGCCTGATTTCGTTTGCGGAACGAGAGGTTTTCCACAATATGCACGACATGCTCGATTAACGATTGCTCAGCCCCCAACCGTTCCAGGATTTCACTACCAAGCTCACCACTGCGTTCAACTCCGTCATGAAACTTAGCGTCTCCCACGTCGTGCAGCAGAGCCGCAAGTTCAATCACCAGCAGTTCACCGCCCTCGGAGGCCTGAATCTCGCGGGCAGTCCGCAAAACGCGGTGCACATGGTCAAACCCATGTCCGGCAGCTTGCCCCGCCAGCATTCGCCTAACTTCCTGTTCAGCCTGGGTAACCATTTCATCAGGTTTCATTGCGTTCGCTTTCTGATAAGGGCACGTTTTGACGGCGGCCTCCTGCGGCCATTGCAAGCCAATGAGACACGTCAAACATCCTTACGGTAGAATCGTGCTCTGGCGACGGTCGCCGAATCAGCCTTGGCCTCACCACCCTAAAGTCTTTCTTGAAGTCTATACGCCGTAGTCATTCGTTCGGGCGGCTAAGGATCCATCGTTGCTGGTTGCAGCTGCGTTTCGCATGCCTTGCGCCGCAACCGGTCGTGTCCGCCAGTCTGAAACAGCAAACGTTGTGGAAAGTGAGAATCCGAATGCGAGCCATTGTAGCCTTTGCCTGGCTGTTGTTAGTTTCCGTTGGCCATGCTTCCGAGCTGCCCAACATCGTCATTATCTACGCGGACGATATGGGCTACGGCGACCTGGGCATACAAAATCCCGAATCGAAGATACCCACTCCGCACCTGGATCAATTGGCCCGCGATGGCATGCGCTTCACGGATGGCCACAGTTCCTCAGGAATCTGCACACCGAGCCGCTATGCTCTGCTGACCGGTCGCTATCACTGGAGAAAATTTCATGGAATTGTCAATGCATGGGACCCCAGCATTATCGACGATGATCGTCTAACCCTGGCCGAGATGCTGCGTGAACGAGGGTATCGGACTGCGTGTATCGGCAAATGGCATCTGGGCTTTAATTGGTCGGAGATTCGCAAAGCGGACGCGGAGATGATGCAGGCGGGAAATCGAAAGACCTGGCCTGCCGATGCCTTCGATTGGTCCAGCTCTATTCCCGGCGGACCCTTGCAGCACGGATTTGATTACTACTTTGGTGACGATGTACCCAATTTCCCGCCCTATACCTGGATTGAGAACGACCGAGTCGTCGAGGCTCCCAGCGTCCCCTACGTACCGCATCCTAACCCCAGCGAAGGCGCTGCCGAAGGTAGACCTGGGCCCATGGTCGATGGCTGGCAGCAGGATGCGGTCATGCCGGAATTAACCCAGCGGGCGATTCGCTGGATTGGGCAACAAAAGGGGAGCGGGAATCCCTTCTTCCTGTATTGGGCGTGGACCTCACCGCATGCACCCATCGTGCCTGTCGCCGCATGGCAGGGGAAGACCGCAGCCGGAGGCTACGGTGATTATATGGCTCAAAGTGATTACCATGCGGGCCAGTTGCTCCAAGCTCTGGATGACAATGGGTTTCGCCAGAATACCATCGTGATCTTTAGCTCCGACAATGGTCCCGAGCGCTACGCGTTTGAGCGGTACCGGAAGCACGCCCATGCGAGTAGCGGACCCCTGCGAGGCGTAAAGCGGGATGTGTGGGAAGGCGGGCACCGTGTGCCATTTGTCGTGCGCTGGCCCGGCGTCGTCCAAGCCGGCTCCGTTTCCGACGGTCTTATCAGCCAGATCGACTTGATGGCCACAATTGCCAGTATTGCCGGCTACCAACTGCCGGATAACGCGGCCGAAGATAGCCATGATCAGCTGCCGTTGTTAACGGGAGGCAACAGTGCTCGAAATTCCTTGGTCCACAATACCGTTAGCAACGCCTACGCTATTCGAAACGGTGACTGGCTGCTGATCGACGCCCCGAGCGGCAGCGTAAGCGCGATGCCCGAATGGTATCGAGAAAGCAGAGACTTTCCGGAAAATGAATTGCCGGCGGCCCTCTTCGATTTACGGCAGGATCTGGGGCAGAGGCGTAATCTTTACGCCGATCACCCGCAGATCGTCCAACGCTTGAGAGCTCAGCTAGCCGACAAACGAGAACGCGGAGAAGTCCGGTCCCGTTAAACGTTGTGCTCAGTAGAGCTGAAACGTCTTGCGGATTACCGTACCACTGACTCTCCGTCGCGAGAGTCGGACGTCTCAGCGGCCGGTGAGGGGCTTTTTCGCCCTAGGGACGGCCCCTGACAGCCCAGCCGGTTATCCCGGCACGCTCCCTCTCCCGTCGCTAGGGCTCCGTCTCGACCTATCCGAAAACCGAATAGAACCGCGGCTAACGCCAAAGCGGCTAATGGTTTTCGGATTGGTTCTTGATACCAGAAATTAATCCGCGTCTGATAGTCGCCTTTCGCTCCGCGAAAGTAGCGTGTTCACATCTTCAAAGAGCGAAAGGCGACCATTAGGGATTGAACGAAGTCAAATTCGACCAGCTGATGGTTTTCGATCGCTTCTTGGTTTTGGTCGCCGGTCATCCATGCAGGATACCTTGGGCTTCGATCGACGAATTGCGGGAGCCGGCAACCCGTGATTGCAGACTCCCTGAATTTCCATCGTGAGTACTGTTAGAGCTTGCCCGACGCGAAATTAAAGATTCTGAGCGACCTCCCGCGCATGGGCGGTAGCCTGGTCTACGGTTTGATCCACTTCTTCGGCTGCGGCCAGAGTAGGCTCGACCAAGATCGAGTGCACCTCGGTAAAGCCGATAAAGCCCAGCAGAAGATCCATGTAGCCCTTCTGCAGATCCATTCCTTTGGCCTGTTCACTTCCATAGGCGCCGCCTCGAGCATAGACCACGGCTACGGGTTTACCGGTCACTAACCCGCTGTAACCGCTGTCCGGAGAATAGCTAAACGTCTGACCGGGCTGCGTCAGAACGTCGATATAGTGCTTCAGTTTGTAGGGGATGCCGAAATTCCACATGGGAAGCGAGATCAGGTATTTATCCGCCGAATTGAAATGGTCACAAACATCGACGACGGACTGCCAGGCTTGCTGCTGCTCGGCGCTAAAGTCCTGACCATGCAGGACCTGATACTTGGCATCGATGGTGAAGCCATCAAACTCGGGCAGTTTGGCTTGCCACAGATCCAGCGTCTCAACCTCATCCTGCGGATGTGAAGACTTGTATTGCTCGATGAATGCCTGAGCAACGGCGATGGATTTCGAACGCGATTTGCGTGGAGAGGACTCGATATACAGTAACTTGGCCATAGTATCTCCTTTCAGATTCCGGAATAAAACGAAAAACAAAAATAGGCTTGAAGGCTGTTCTTTACCCCAAGTCAAACAACAATACGTCGGCCAACTCCACCGCGCTGAGATGCAAATCGGTAGCAAAGCTGGCGGCAACGGCATCCCCCGCCCCCAGCCAAGTCCCGTTCACCATCACCTGTCCGCGGGCCACCTGTAGCCAGACATGCCGTCCGCGTTCCACGGAATAGTGCAGCTGCTGACGCTTATCGAGTTGGGTCACTTGAATGATTGCATCCTGTCCAATGGCAACGGATGCTGAACTACCTTCGGGCCCGGCAATCGTTTTCCACCGATTGCGTTTTTCTTCCGGGTTCAATTTGTTGTCGCGATAGCGTGGCTGCACACCCCGGAATGCTGGCTGAATCCAAATCTGTAGAAAATGATTGGCCTGCGAGGCCGACGGGTTGTACTCGCTATGAGTAATACCTCTACCAGCCGACATCATCTGCACGTCGTTGGGAGTGATGATTGCCCCCTGCCCCGTGCTATCTTGGTGCTGCAAGGAGCCGTCCAGAACGTAAGAGATGATCTCCATGTCGCGGTGTGGGTGCTTGGGAAACCCTTTTCCAGGCGCGATTTTGTCATCATTGATTACCCGCAAAGACCGGAACCCCATGTGACGCTGGTCAAAGTATTTTCCGAATGAAAAGGAGTGGTAGCTTTTGAGCCACCCCAGGTCCGTATGGCCTCGGTCCTGGGCCCGCCTGAGCAGCCATTCCACCCCAGGCTCCGGGGCGTCCGCAAGAGCTTGCTGCCGGCCGGCAATATGAATGAGCCCGGCGGCGGTCATTGAAATGGCGTTTCGTCGCGAGATTTCCATGGTATTCCCTTCCCTTTGCCAGGCTGGCCCCGCCTGCAACAACTTCACATGTCAACTATTTCCGTAAAAATTAGTCGCCGACAGAGTTGCGGGCAAGTTCTAGAATTCGAACCAGAGCAGCCAGATCCGTTTCGGAAACGCCTGCCAAAAGTACCTTGTGCAGATCCAGTACCGGACGGTCGAGCTTCTTTAACAGACGGGCGGCCGTCTGCGTCAATTCGATTTCAAATACCCTTCGATCCGCTTGCGACTGTGTTTTGGTAATCAGTTCCATACCCAGCAATTGATCGACCACACGCGTGATCGCCGGAGCGACCTGTATCATCCGACTGGCCACTTCCAGGCATGGCAGCGGCTTTCCTTCGCCGCGTAAAATCCGCAACACGTTGTACTGGGTCAGCGTCAGGCCATGCTCTCGGAGCAAGCGTGCCATTCGATTCTCCAACAAATCGCTGGTTCGCATGATAGCCAACATGGCTTCTTGCTCAAGCGAATCAAACGGCCCCCGCTTCTTAAGCTCATCTTTCAGTGACGGTGCCACGAATTCTCTTCCGCTAAGCCCAATACACAATACTTTACATGTAATTTATCGGCCCGGCAAGGGGAAACGTACAGCCAATTTCCACACTTTTCGGCGATCGACCTTGGCACTCACTCTCCCTTGGGAGAGTCGGACGTCAAAGCGGCCGGTGAGGGGCTTTTCGTCACCGTCGCGAAAACTCAGACCCAACCGTTCAATCGGCTACCACGCGCGAGAACCGCGCCAAAACCTGGCCGTTACTATCCAGCAGCTGCAGCATGCCATTCTCCGTGAAGGCATAGCTGGCAGTTTTTTCCAAGGCCTGCAGAAATCGCCTTTCCTGCTCCATCAGCGCCGGTGGACCAGCTCGTCGCGTGCTTGCCAGTGGACCGATTTGAATCCGGGCCGCTTCGATCGTGGCCTTACCAGAGTAACGGTTGACGCTAGTGGATCCGGAAAGAGAACCATCGGCCGCAAGTTCCAGCGTGGATTGCGCGTTGTCGACGATGCCTTTCGCATCAATATCTTCCGCCAACCATTTTCCGATGATCGTCTGACTTAGCGACATATGATTGCTGTCCGTAAAAACTTGCTTCCAGTCGCGTTGCATGTCCACAATCGTCCAGGCATTTTGGGATGCTGCCTCGAGCGCCGTCACCAATTTACCGCTGCTCGTGGGATTAGCATCATAGGCATATTCGCGCTCTGCATCGGTGTGATGAACGATCAGTCCAAAGCTGGGATTGGGATTGTCGATCGTGGTGTATTCCAGCATAGCCTGATCGCCATCGCTATTTCCAAAGCAAGCAATCGGACGACGACCGATAAACTGTTGGATACCTACCGGCTTTCCTTCACGGTCATCGACAAAAAGTGTATCCAGGGTCTTGGTAAGCTGCGGCTTGCCGTCTTTCAGCTCGTATTTGAGGCGGCCATAGGAACCAACCACCTGCTGGGGAGGGATACTATAGGTGTCTTGCGCAAAGACCCGCATGAAGTCCTGGCCCCCTCCGGAAACAATCCAAGTTTGAAAACCGTTGTCTCGCAGAAAAGCCAGCAACTCCAACATCGGCTGATATACAGTTTCCGTATAGGGACGGTCGAAGCGAGGATGCCGGGCTGTGGAAAGCCATTCCGCCACACGCGTGTCGAATTCTTCCACGGTCATTCCGCTGTGAGTCAAGGCCATGATGCGTAACAAGCCATGATGATGGTCGGCTTTGAGTGTGGACACATCACCGGCGAGCAAGGCTTTGACGGCCGGATCGTCTTGCCACTCCGGGCTTTCAGGCAGCATGCGCTGAATCTCGTCGAAGGCGAACGCCGCCTGGTTGGGGATCGGGTATTCGCACCACAGAGTTCCATCGTTGTCGAATACCGCAATGCGTTCCTCCGCAGGAACAAATCGCTCTGACCCGACCGTCGAAACGTCACGGACGAATTCCAATATGCTCTGCTTGACTTCCCCCTCATTCCAGGAAGGCAGAGGATCCTGCGCCCAACTCAGGCTGGCGAAAACCATCAGCATGCAACTGCAAGCGACGCGTTGTACATTCGTAACGGAGAGATAGCTCATGCTCTTACTTTGTTCCCTGTCTATGCGGATACTCAATCTGGAAGAGCCCAATCGCGGCTCTCCATCAAGCCGTTATCCAAGCCTTCATGTACAGGACTCAACGGCCCCCCAGTCTATCCGGATTCTAATGGCTCGACGCCAGCCTGGGCAGTTGCCTGCTGTCTCGTGCCCAATCCGACCGAGCAGCAGCACCGCGTAAACTCAAGAATTCCTTTGGCTCGGCAGTTTAGGACCGTTACGCAGTCACGGGGTTACGCAGTCACGGGGTTACGCAGTCACGGGGTTATTAAGTCACCGGTTATTGAGTCACCGGTTATTGAGTCACCG
>JANSWS010000523.1 GCA_024743355.1 bacterium | reverse complement strand
CACTCTGCCGCCCTCACCGCGTGCCGACTCGCTCATCAAACGCAATTTGTCCGCACCGGGAATGGCAGTCGGATGGACTTGAATGAATTCACCGTTGGCGTATTTAGCGCCCGCCTGGAAACAGCGACTGGCTGCGGAGCCATTGCAAAACACCGACATGGTGGAACGGCCGTAGATCAATCCACAACCACCGGAAGCAACGATCGTCGCTGCGGCCGGGAAGGCCTGAATCTGCATCGAAACCATGTCCTGAGCGACGGCTCCGACACAACGCCCTGCACTGTCCTGGATGGGGCCCAAAAAGTCCCAGAACTCGAACTTACGCACTAACCCCTGAGACTGCCAGCGCCGAACCTGCTCATCCAGAGCATATAAGAGCTGTTGTCCTGTGGTTGCCCCCGCGAAAGCCGTTCGCTTGTAAAGCGTGCCACCGAATCTGCGACGATCCAAGAATCCTTCTTGGGTTCGGTTGAAAGTTACGCCCAGGCGGTCCATCAAATCTATGACTTTGGGAGCCCAGTACGCCATTTCTTTGACGGGTGGCTGGTGCTGCAAGAAGTCCCCGCCGTAGACCGTATCGTCGAAATGCTTCCACTCCGAATCGCCAAGCTGACGCGTTTGGTCGTTGCAGCTATTGATTCCTCCCTGGGCACAAACGCTATGCGAACGTTTGACAGGCGTAAGACTGATCAGGTCGACCGGGATTCCCAATTCGCAGAGTTTCATTGTGGCGGCCAGCCCGGCCAGGCCACCGCCGACTACCACGACACGTTTGCTACTCATAGTTCGTCTAAGACTTCGAAAGGAAACAACATGGTTGAGTTTGAAAATCCGAGTGACTAGTGCTGCTCGGTAGCAGAACCGGCAGTAGCTCCCCCCGTATCTTCTTCTGAATCGCGGACCTCTTCGGAATCCGCATCGTTCTTTGACAGTTCACCTGCGCCGGTGGGCTCGCCATCACCAGATTCCCCGGCGGACGAATGCGAGGAATCAGACCGTTTGTGCTCGTTGGGGACAATTTCTCCCGAAGCGACTTTGGCATTGTACATCGCATCCTCGATCTGCTTTGCCTTGGCCACATCGACCTGTGTACTAGCCACCAACGCGCTGATGCCTACGGCCAGCAGCAACACCCCACCTGCAGAGCACACATAGCTCGCCTTCCGCTGAGCCCCGGGACTAATCCATAATCCCCAGGTAATGCCCATGGTCCAGACGCCATTGGCCAAGTGAAACACGCTGGCCACAATCCCGATTAAATAGAACACAGGCCAAACGTAACCCTGCATGGCCATGCCTAAACTGCTGGCCGCATTGTAGGGGCGGAATTTTGCCATACCGAGTTGCTCGGCAACATTCTTCAGCCACCAGTCAAAGTGTAGCCAACCGTGCAAATGGAATACGTGCGTAAAAATAAACAGGATGGCTATCACTCCGGTCCATCTCTGGAGCGTATAACGCCAGTTAGCGACATAGCGATAATGGTCCTGATTCATCGTTCCGGACCGAATAATCCAAACGCCCACCACAGCGTGAAAGATAATCGGCAGAAAGATAAACCCCCATTCAACGGCAGGCAAAAGTCGGCCCAGTGAATGGATTTGGTTGACGTTATTTTGGAAGGTACCCGCACCATTCAGAAGCGATGCATTGACGATCAAGTGCACTGTCATGTAGGCACCGACCGGTATCAGACCGCTCAGCGAATGCAGGCGACGAATAACGAACTCATTTCGTACAAAAAACGAATCTGCTGAACTTGAACTCATTGCGGTAAACTTCTTCCGAAGCGACTCTCACCTGTTCTGACCGCTTTCTGGTCCACTAACCGTCAGTAGACAGAAAAGCTAACGATTCACCGAAGCGTGTTGATCGGAGACAAGCCCGAATTCACGATTTGCCGCTAATATATCGCTTTTTCCAGCCGTCGGGCAGGTACCACAAGCAGCCGGGCTGCCTCGAGGCCCAGAGGTATGCCGAGTACCCTAACTTGCGGCAGGCGTGGCCTTTTGTCACGCATTCGATCACACTGACCGATCGGCTCCCGGCAGTCGTTTGAACCCTACCAAGACCACGCCGCATCTACTTAGACAAGTTTGCATAGCGAATCAAGAGATTTGTCGCCATCCACTCCCATCAATGAAGCTTTAGTAGTCTTTGCCCGCTATCCAGAGGCGGGCTGCTGCAAAACACGATTGATGCCCTGTCTAGGAGCGGAGGGCGCCGCTCGCGTGCATCACGACATGACCCTGCATACTCTGCAGTGGGCTCAGGCCGCTGCCGAATCCAGAAAATTACTGCTACAGGTTCGCTATCACGGCCGGGAGGCGTCAGACTTCACCACCCTTTTTGATTGGTCAACTCCACTACGGCAGCATCACGGCTGGCGGCGAGAGCTGGTGCCACAGGCGGATGGGGATTTGGGGAACAAACTGAGGCAAGCCGTGGATGCATTGCGCTCGCAAGGAATCCGCCGAGCTGTACTCATCGGCTCCGATTGCCCCGAGCTTGATGAGCGGATCTTGAACCTTGCTTTTGAAAGCCTCGCAAGTCACCAAATCTGTTTCTCACCCGCCTTGGACGGGGGATACACACTGCTCGGCCTCGATCTTGAGCATCGCTATGCAGACGCTCTCGCATGCCTGTTTGAGAATATTGATTGGGGTACCAACCGCGTGCTTGCCCAGTCCCTGGCGGCCGTCGCGGGAAAAGGTCTTCATGTGCGCTTGCTGCTGGCAACCGCCGACGTGGATCGCCCCGACGATCTTGCCATATGGAACAGCAGACGTTTGGGCCAGCAGAGTCCTGCATGCAAAATTTCAGTCATCTTACCTGTATTTGGCAGCGAGCCGTTGCTACAAGCCGCAATCAAAAGCGGGCAACGCGATACCGATATCGAGATCATCGTGTCAGCAGCTGGCGAGAGTTGGAATGCGTTGCAAATCGCCGCTGAAAGTAAGGTTCAATTCCTGGCCAGTAGACCAGGGCGAGCCCGACAGATGAACCAGGCCGCAGCAGTAGCACGCGGCGAATGGCTACTGTTTTTGCATGCAGATACACAGCTTCCGCAGAACTATGCAGCGGCAGTGAAGCGGGTTCTTGAACAGCCTACCAATTCGGCCGGAGCATTCCGCCTGCATATAGATTCCAAACACTGGCAGGCGAGACTTGTGGAATACAGCGTGCAACTAAGATCTCGCTCCTGGGGGCTACCCTACGGAGATCAGGCGTTGTTCTTGCGCAATGCGACCTTCCGACAACTGGGGGGCTTTCCAGACTGGCCTCTGATGGAAGACTACGAAATGGCGCGGCGACTGAGAAAGCTTGGCAGATTAGTCATCTGTGCCGAGTCGGTTTGTACTTCGGCAAGGCGTTGGGAACGCTTGGGGTTCTTGCGTACAACCCTGATCAATCAGTTCATTGTGCTGGCCTACCGCAGCGGAGTACCGCTGAAATACCTGGCCCAAATCTATCGACGCCCGGCGCAAGGCTATGCGGCCAACCCTACGCCAAATAACAGCCAGACAATCAAGTCGGGATACAACGAAGTTGCCCGCGACTAAGTTGACGCTTCACCTTCCGGACGAGGGCGGTCGATGCGCTGCGGCTGCTTCAAGCCCACATTCGGTATCTGCGTTGGACAAACTACACCGCAACTCACAATAAACTGGACGGCTTGATCAATAGTCAATTCCAGATCCACGACCTCGCGCTTGCGTACGTTCACGGTAAAGCCCGTCATCGGCATGGGCGATGTAGGCACGAATATGCTAACCAGATCCTCGCCGAGAGAATTACGCAAAGTTGGTAGGCTGTCGCTAGTAACAAATCCAATGCTCCAGATTCCGACTCTTGGGTATTCCACGGCCACCACGCGTGTAAATTCGATTTCGCGTTCGCTCAACACAAAGTCGGTGACTTGCTTCACCGAAGAGTACAGATTCCGCACCAACGGCAGTTGGTTAATGAGTCTCTCGAACCCAGTCACGAAGAATCTGCCGACACCCGCGGCCAGGAATCGACCAACGAAATAGAGAACGCTCAAGAAAACCAGCAGCAGCAGCGGTATTGTCCACCACCGCGGCATGTACTGCAACTTGACGAAGGCATGGTAGTAATCTGTGGCCGATTGCGGGTTGGCCAGCTTGTAGGGAACCCGATCGATATTGGCATCGACCTTGCCCACAATGTAATCCGGAAGGTAGCGTCTGCCGATCGGCGGATGAATGTATCGAGTTCCCTCAAAATCGAAGCCCTCCTCAATGGGGCGATCATCAATCGCCGTCGCACCCGGAGGTGGTCCGTCCAGGACATCACTGCTCGACAAACGCCAGACAATAACCGATCTGGCTGCCGTCTCGAGCGGAGTCAGAATGTACTGCTCGATGGCGTTGCCTATCCACAGAAGTAGCAGCAACGTGACCAAGGGAGGCGCAATGATCGCACAACCTCGCCAAATTGCTCGGCGCAAGGAAGATGAAGTGTGCTGCTTCGTGCTCATAAAATTGGGGTCCGATTCTTCCATGTGACTCTACGGTAAAATGGGCAACAGACATCCCGCCTGGGAGCCTCATTCTGCTGCGAAAAACACAAATCTTCCTCACCTTGTGAGACGCCTCCAACTCTGAGCGT
>JANSWS010000025.1 GCA_024743355.1 bacterium | reverse complement strand
TCTGACATCCAAAAACCGGCTTCGCCGGCACGGCTGAATTTCTGCGGCGTTCCGAGTAGCGTAGGTGTGCCGGAGGTGAAGGCGAATTCGCGGCCGGCCAGAAAGGATTCGGGACATGCCTCTCCATGATGCCGGATCAGCGAGGGTTTGTAGTCGAACAAATCCAGGTTGGGTGGCGAGCCTGTCATGTGTAGATAGATGACGCGTTTCGCTTTTCCATGGAAGTGCGGGCCTGGTGACTGGCTGGAAGCGGCCTTCGTTGAGCCGCCCATCAAGCTCGAGAGAGCCAGGCCGCCCAATCCAAGCATGTTGTGCTGGAGAAAGTAACGCCGAGTTTTCAGCTGCAGGTGTTCGAGGATGGGATGCATGAGCGTTCCATGGGTGGGTGATTCGGCGGGGCATGTGGGCGGGGCAGCCAACGAGATCGGTGCGGTGCGTCGCTAGCGTTTCATGAGTAGTTCATCGAGATTCAAAACGACATTGCATACGGCGGTAAAAGCAGCCATCAGAACGGGGTCGGCTGCATCCGGTAGGGGGCCCAGCGGTTCGCTGGCTAGTTTTCGAGCTGCTTCCGGATTCTTGGCCAAGTGTTCCTCGGCGGTTTGCAGCAGGCGTTCCAGAGTTGCTAACTCGCCGCTGTCTGGCTCGCGGCCGGTAGCCAGTTTGAAGATGGTCTTCAGCCGTTGCGTGTTATTCAGAGCGGCGGAATGAATAACGACGCGACGGGCCAGCCCTTGCGCGGCCTCGACGAAGGCAGGGTCGTTCAAGGTCACCAGCGCCTGTAAGGGCGTGTTCGTTACCTGACGTTGCAGCAAGCAGACTTCGCGACTGGAGGCATCCAGCATGGCCAGCGAAGGATAGGGATTGGAGCGTCTCCAGTTCGTGTAGAGTCCTCGCCGAAAACGATCTTCACCATGACTGGGCTCCCAGTCCGTGGCACTGCCGAAGGCGGCCTTGAGTCCCATGTCCGGTTGCGGTGGGCGCACCGGCGGTCCATACATCTTGGAAGACAGCAAGCCGGAGAGAGCCAAGGCCTGATCCCGAATCATCTCGGCCGTCAGCCGAACTCGGGGACCACGGGCCAGCCACACGTTGTCAGGGTCGCGGAGGATCGCATCAGCCTCAACTGCTGCCGACTGACGATAGGTCTGGCTGGTTACTATGCTCCGAAGCATCCATTTGTAATCCCAGCCGGAGTCCATGAATTCCAGGGCCAGCCAATCAAGCAACTCGGGATGCGAGGGGAGTTCGCCTTGCGCTCCAAATTCCTCACTGCTACGGACCAATCCGATTCCAAACAGCGATTCCCAAAGTCGATTCATCCACACACGGGCAGTCAATGGGTTTTCTGTACTGGTCAGCCAGGCGGCCAGATCCAAGCGATTCATGAACTCGCGTTCCGGGGTGACTTGGGACGGATGTAAGGCCGCCGGAGTACCCGGATCCACCCGGGTTCCCAACGCTTTGTAACTGCCACGGATTTGTACAAAAGTATCACGGCGGCGTGACGCTTCCAGCTCGCGCATGATGGGAACGTTGGTGTAGGCTTGGATACTTTTCAGTTGCTGCTCGGCTTGTTGCAGCCGCTCCCAAACACGGCGGGATTCATCGGCCACTTGTTGCACAAAAAAATCCAGCAAGGGGCCGTTATCGGCTGGGATTTCTGGCTGTGCCTGGTTGTGTAGGGCACGCAACTCTGGGCTCATGGCGGCCCAGTGCGACAGATGCTCCGCCCGGGTTGCTTCGACGCGAAAGCTGGCCAGCAGATGCTGCGCTCGTGGGGATTGTTGATCGATTGTCAGCTCCAGCCGGGAATTCTTGCCCACCACGAAGGGGCGCTCAAAAACGAAGGAAATGCGGTGAGATGTTGCCTCCAGCCCGTCGACGGCCCAACCGGATGACGGGTCTTCATCCACGGCCGCCTGAGCCGGGAAGCCCTCGGGAGCGAAATCGGCAAATGCCTGCCGCAAGGGGAGAGGGCAGGGGGTGTCTGCCGAATCGTCGGACTCTCGGATCAGCGCGGGTTGGACATGAGTGATGACAAAACTGCCATCCCCCAGACCCGCAGCGCCACCCGGAAGACTGGCATCCGGCAAGCTGACCAGGGAAAGACCGGTGATGGGCTGAGCATTAAATTCCTCGGGCAGCTGCAGTGTCAACCGATAGCGGGCCTGGTCGGGCATCGTGTCGCCCGTGTGAATCCGGACGCGGTGCATCTCTTCAAAGCTGGCTTCGCAATCCTCGTTGATGTCTTCTCCGGTCCAACAGCGGAATTCCAGCGGCTGACAGGATGACCAGGCCGGTGCGGTCAGCTCCCGCCGCCAGCTTTCGAAGGCGTCAGCCTGCTTTGCTTTCTGGGCGGCGAATTCGGTCTGCAATTCACTTCGCAGCCGTCGCAGCTCTTGACGCTGCTGCTTCTGGGCCTGTGTGAAAAGATCCAGGACCGGTTGTTCGTCCTTGCGGTCCGCATCTTGAGTTTGATTGAAAATCGCAAATAGCTGAAAGTACTCCTGCTGAGTGAAGGGGTCGTACTTGTGCGTGTGGCATTGGGCGCAGCCCATGGTCAGACCCATCCACACTGACATGGTGGTATTCACGCGGTCAACGATCGCCACGTTGCGAAACTCTTCGTCATTGGTGCCACCTTCGTTGTTGGTCAAGGTATTGCGATGGAATGCGGTAGCGATCAATTGATCTTCGGAGCTGTCGGCAAGCAAATCACCGGCTATCTGATCCCTGGTGAAATGATCCACGCCGAGATTGCCATTGAAGGCTCGAATGACCCAATCACGATATGCCCAGATGGTTCTCGGTGGATCGTCCGCATAACCGGCCGAATCCGCGTAGCGAGCCAGATCCAGCCAGCGGGCTGCCCAGTGTTCGCCGAAACGCGGAGAAGCCAGCAAACGATCGACCTCGGCCGTGTAAGCCTCCGGTGAACTGTTTTGTTCAAAGTGCTTGAGCTCTTCAAGCGTGGGTGGCAGGCCGGTCAGGTCCAGACTCAAACGACGCAACAGAACGTATTTCTCAGCCGCGGGCGAGGGGGCGAGTTGTTGTGTCTGCATGGTTTGCAAGACGAATCGGTCAATGGGATGCTGACTCCACTCAGGAAAACTGCGGCGAATGGCGGGCTGGATGCCGCTCCAATCAGGAATCCTGGCAGGTTGCGGGGGTACGAAAGACCAATGTCGCGGTAGCTTGGCCCCCAACTCGATCCATTTCCGCAGCAGACGAATCTCCTCTTCGCTGAGAGGGCCGCCAAATTCAGGAGGCGGCATTCGCTCGGAATCATCCGGGCTGGACAGTCGCCGCAATAACTCGCTTTGATCGGGTTCTCCCGGGGCAATCGGAATAGTTCCGGAGTCGGCTGGCTCGGTGAAAGATGACTCAAGGTCTAAGCGGAATCCTCCTTGGCGTTGGGCCTGATCCGGACCGTGGCAGGCAAAGCAACGCCCCGAGAGCAGCTTGCGAACTTGAACCTCCAAGCTTTGGGCCTGAACGGCGACAGGCCAAGCCAGGAGCGCCCAAGTCATCAAGCTCAGCCGCAGTATGTTTGGTCGGGCGGTAGATAATCCGGTGGCAAGCCCGCAAGATGTGGTTGGCAGCGAGCCCATTGGCGTTTCCCATGTAAGATTCTCGCGAACAAAGGCATTGTAGCCGATCGCAATCATCCGTTGAGCGAAAGAGTCCGCCCAGGAGCCAACGAAAAAACCCTGGTCTGATGCAGACCAGGGTGAGATTATTGTTTCGCCCGCGGACCGTGGATCAATGATCGATAATTTCGTCCAACCCGTTGGGATCGACTCCCAGCTGTCGATTGGCTGTCAGTCGACGCGTGGCTTCTTCCAGGTCATTTTCGACCTCTTGGATGCTTTCCAGAATCTGCTGCTCTTCTTCTGTCAGCTTGGAGTAGCCGAGGCTGCGGACCACTTCCAAGATCTCGCTGCAGGTCGGAAACATACGTCCACTGTCCCGCTTGTAGTCATCCATGGCTCTCATGAAGCGGATCTCTTCGTCATTGTAATCCCGCTCGCAGGTCGTCGGATCAATCTGACGGCGACGCTGTTTCTTGCGGCGTGGTGGGTTGAATTTGGGCTCGTCCACGGAAGTCTCGTCATCCAATTCCGCATTGCAGTCCTCTGTGTTGCGTCGATCTTTTCGCCAGCGGCGGTCCATTTGAACTTCTTGATCACCCGCACTAGCGGACAGATTGTTTTCGTTTGTGGATTCGTTTGCGGATGTCTTCGGAGACTTAGCCATCTTCTTCCCCCCAGAAATCAGATACGGGCCTTGTAGCGGCAGCGAGCCAACGCATTGAGCAACTTCGCGATCGATCGCGCAATGAGCCAAGATTGCCAAGTTGTCGAGAAAACATACCGCACTTTGTCGAGAGTACGGATCAAGAAGTAGTTTTCGTCGTAGATAAACGTCAGCGGTTGGCGAATCTGTTCGTGTTGAAGCGATGGGTTGGAACGTAACGGTTGTGCAGCCGCTCGGGTCGTGCTTCAACAGGTCTGCAGGTCGGTGATGAGAGGGGAAGGCCAGGGGGAGTCGTATGAGCCGCATGTCGCCGGCGCGGAAAGAAGCCTAGCCGGCAGGGTCCCGGGTGATGCTCCCATCCCATCCGCAGGCCAGTGCCAAACTCATCTGCTGCAGCGCATGACGGTTGTTGGGCAGAGCGTTTGGCTGCTGATAGGCAGGCGGGCCCCCTGATCACTTCAGGTGGCGCGCCCGCATGCACTACATTCGCTTCGGCAGGGGAACCGGTGTAGAACTTAGTGATGGTGGTGATCGTGAGCTTCAATCTTGCTGGTGTGGTCCCCTTCGTCGTCGGTTACTACCAACTGGACGTCCGCAGCTTCACCCATGTTGATGTGATTCATCAAGGCCTCGCTGGTCACTGTCCAACCTTGCTCACCGGAAGCAAGAGCGAACTCTTCGGTTTGATCACCGACCTGGACTACGAATTTAGCGTTCTCGATTTTGTCGGCGTCGAAGTCATCTAGAAAGACTGTGATCAGATGGCTGTCGTCATCGTGGGTCCATTCCGCATGTACTTGGGAAGGTTCCAGGTGTAACAAGTGGCCCCCGTGAGGTCCCACTTCATCGTGGCCATGCGAGTGACCGGCATGGCTTTCGGAGGACGCGCCTGTCGTCTCGGAGGGTGCGGAAGCCTGGGGAGCTGGCTGACTGTCACAACCGAGTTGAGAGGGCAGGGTAAGAGCAACCAAAGCCAGAATGGCGAGGTATCGTGGCATCGTTGGCGGACCTTTCAAAATCGACGATGTTTCGGAACATGGAAATTGCGGTTCAAGGAACACGCTTGTGGTGTGCTACGATTTTGGACGCAATCGGGATCGGAGCCAAGTGGCGGAATGACTCACTGGCGAAGGCGGCTGGCTCAAGTGACTGCCGCTGGAAGGCAGGTTGTTTTCAACTCAGCCTGTGCTGCTTGGCGTATCCGACCAATTGTCTGCTTAGGTGTCCCAGAGCAACTACAATGTTGGCTATGAAGCTGGCAAACTCGGCCGCATGGGGCTGCTAGCAAATCACATCGCGAGCAACCTGTCCTGGCTTGGCAGTCTTGAAGGACTTCCTCCAGCCAAAACGTCCGCCCCTTGGTGTTCCAATGCAGTGGGAAACGATGAGCAAGCCCTTTCGAACTGGATTCCACGCTTTCGGCGGCCTGCCGTCTCCGCAGCCAAGATATGCCTGCTGGATTCTATGCGTCTGTTGGCTCGCATTCTGCAATGCGACAGCCAAGGGTCAGCTCAGTGTGCTGTCGGTTGAGGATACCGGCGAGAAGTGGCGCGAAGCCCAATTAGCTGCCATCGAAGAACAGCTGTCAACGTTGGGATCCAGCGCTGCGAGTGGGGCGACTTCCGAGATGGAATTGGAGTTGAAAGCCCAGCGGAAATGGCTCGAGAGTTGGCAGCCAAAACAGCTTTCCACCGATCCCTTGTGGGAGGCTGGCGCCAGGCCCGGACCTCTGGGCGCTGAGCCGATTATCGATCCCAACGGTACTGCCGCATCGCTTCGCCGAAAATTGCTGGGAGCGGGAGCCCAACCGACCGCCCGGGATACCAAGGCGCTCCGTGCAGCGCTCGCCGAGCAGCCTGACGATCTCGGCTTGCGACAGCTTCACCTGCATTGGATTGATCAGCGTCAATATCGCAAGCAGTATGCCGATGCCATTGCCGAATCCGCCCAATATCTGGAGCAACAGCTACAGCAAATCGAAGATGATGACGACAAAATTGGATTGGCTCGCGCCTACTGCTTATATCGGCTCGGCAGGGCTCTGATCTATCGTGGGCTGCCGGAGGTAGTCTCCGAGAGCCCTCTGCCCGACCCCGAGCAGCATCAGGCTCGCTTGCTGGCGGCCTACACGCAGTTGCGCCAGCTGCTGGGTTCTCAGATCCGGTCCGAGTTTGTGTTGCTGGATATCCGGATGTTGCGTCACGACGGCTGGTACGGTCGGGCCTTGGGATTGCTTGAAACCTATGGTGATACGGTGGATCCGCAATGGCTGCTGAAGAAAAGAAGGGATTTGTTGCGGGAACTGGGTTGGCAAGCACCGGCCCGCGAGGCGGCTGCAGTCTATGCCCAGGAATATCCCGAGGAAGTCGCGGTAGAAGCAAAGGAGGGTTAGTTTTCCTTTGCAAGCCTCCCTCGGCAGCTTCTACCACCTTGTGCCATTTCGACTCGGGCTGGTGTGAGCCTTGCTTCCGTTGACGAACGGACTGCAGAGAACAACGAAACAGCTTTTAGCGTAGATCAGAAGGCGTTGTCAGATTGCCAAGACAGCGTCATATTGGTTGACCCACAGAGGTTCCCGCCGCACCCAGATGCTGCGGGATTATTTTAAACAAGTGCTTGTGAAAACTTTCACAAAGTTTCGACTGCGGACAGGCGGCGGTCGACGAGAGAGCCTAGGCAATGGTCGAACGGTTTGAAATTGGTCGAGGGTTGGACATCCCGCTGACGGGAGAGCCCGATCGGAAAATAGATGCCAAGGAAGTATCACAGGTGGCCCTGGTGGCCGATGACTACATCGGAATGCGGCCGACCTTGTTGGTATCCGAGGGCGATCATGTGGAATTGGGTCAACCTCTGTTTTCGGACAAGAAGACGGAAGGGGTGACCTACGTGTCGCCGGCCGCAGGCCGCGTCCATTCCATCAACCGTGGGGCGAAGCGGCGTTTTTTATCGTTGATTGTGGATAAAGAGGGCGATCAGCAGAGTCGCGACTTTGGTGCTACCGAGCCCGGGGCTTTGGCCGGCTTGTCCCGCGAGCAGGTTGTGGAAAAGTTGGTTGCGTCCGGGCTTTGGACCAGTCTCCGCTCGCGTCCCTTTAGTAAAGTGCCGGCTCCCGGCGACGATGCACCCCGCGCAATTTTTGTGACGGCCATCGATACCAATCCTTTGGCGGCGGATCCTTCCTTCGTGGTCGAGGGGCACGGCGAATTTTTCACGGCCGGTTTGGAAGTGATCGCCCATCTCACGGATGGTGATGTGTTTCTATGCCGTGGTGCCAAGTCCACCATTCCGGGAGAGTCGGTTGCGAAAACCGTGGTGGCGGAGTTTACGGGGCCACATCCGGCCGGCTTGGTCGGAACGCACATGCATTTTCTGAAGCCAGCCAGCATCGGACGCGTGAACTGGTATTTGAATTACCAGGATGTGATGGCGATTGGTCGATTGTTCGTCACCGGCCAGTTGGATTTCAGTCGCGTTGTCTCGCTGGCTGGGCCGGCGGTTAGTTCTCCGCGATTGTTGCGAACTCAGGTGGGCGCAAGCCTCAAGCAGCTGGTTGATGGTGAGCTGAAGGCAGGTGACAACCGCGTCATTTCCGGGTCGGTGCTGTGTGGCCGACAGTTCGAGGAGTTGACCGGCTATCTAGGGCGTTATCACTTGCAGATCTCATGCCTGGAGGAAGGGCATGAGCGTGAATTGCTTGGCTGGCAGATGCCTGGGTTTGACAAGTTTTCGGTGACCAGAGCCTTCGCATCCGCCTGGCAGGGTGCCAAGCGCTTCGGATTGACTACCAGCACGGGCGGCAGTGAGCGAGCCATGGTGCCTATCGGAACTTACGAAAAGGTCATGCCTCTCGATCTGATCCCCACACCGTTGCTGCGTGCCTTGATTTCGCGCGATACGGCATCGGCTCAGCAGTTGGGTTGCTTGGAATTGGATGAAGAGGATCTAGGGTTGTGTACCTTCGTCTGTCCGGGCAAGTATGAATACGGCGAGATTCTTAGGGACAATCTGCTCAAGATTGAAAAAGAGGGTTAATTTTCACTATGAAGTTTCTGCGTCAAACGCTCGACAAGCTTCATCCGCTCTTTGATAAGGGCGGCAAGTTCGAAAAGCTCTATCCGCTGTACGAGGCTGGCGATACGTTTTTGTATACGCCTGGCCAGGTGACCAAGGGCAGCACGCACGTGCGTGATGCTTTGGATTTGAAGCGGATGATGAGCATGGTCGTCGTAGCTCTCATTCCTTGTGTCCTGATGGCGTTTTGGAATACGGGCTACCAGGCCAATCTGGCGATTCAGAACTTGGAAGCTGCTGGTTTGCAGCCCGCATTCGATTGGCATCATAGCATTCATTCCATGCTCGGCTTGGGGCACAATCCCTCGAGCTTCTTAGACAACTTCATCTACGGTGCGATCTTCTTTCTGCCCGTATATATCGTGTGCATGACAGCAGGTGGTATCTCGGAAGTCATTTTTAGTATTGTCCGCGGCCATGAAGTCAATGAGGGCTTTTTGGTTACCGGTTTGCTGTTTCCCCTGACCTTACCCCCCGCGATTCCCTTGTGGCAGGTTGCCCTGGGCATCATGTTTGGTGTGATTGTGGGGAAGGAGATCTTTGGTGGAACCGGTCGCAATTTCTTGAACCCAGCCCTTACCGCCAGAGCCTTTTTGTACTTTGCTTATGCCGGTCAGATCAGCGGTGACAAGGTGTGGACGGCTGCCAGCGTGGCTACGACCACCGTGGTTGACGGCGTTGAGAAAACGGTCGTCGACGGTTATTCCGGGGCAACCGCTCTGGGGCAGCTGGCTGCCACAACCCCGTCGGTCATGGCTGACAAAGGTTATAGCCGCGTGGTGGATTCTCTGGCCGAGATTCCTACGGCTGCCTCGGTGGCCAGCGAGAGTGTGGCTGCGACAGCCTTGACTCCTTGGGATTGTTTTTGGGGTTGGATCCCCGGCTCGATGGGCGAAACCAGTGTGTTCGCTTGTTTGTTGGGAGCGGCTGTGTTGATTGCCACAGGCATCGGCTCCTGGCGGATTATGGCCGGGGTTTGCATCGGAGCCCTGGGCTTTTCGTCGCTGATCTACATGGTGGGAAGTGAGACCAATCCCATGTTCGGAGTCTCTCCGTTGTGGCACTTCCTGGTGGGTGGATTTGCTTTCGGAACCGTGTTTATGGCTACGGATCCAGTTAGCGCGTCAATGACGGATACAGGCAAATGGTTCTATGGGGCTTTGATCGGTGGCATGACCATCTTGATCCGTGTGATCAACCCTGCGTTTCCGGAGGGCATCATGTTGGCCATTCTGTTTGGCAATGTGTTCGCGCCACTGATTGACTACTTTGTCGTGCAAGCCAATATCAAGCGGAGGTCGATCCGATATGCTACCTAAAGATTCGATTGCCAATACTTTGGTCGTCTCTTTAGCCCTGTGCGTCGTGTGTTCTTTGCTGGTTAGCACGGCCGCGGTGGGCTTGAAGAAGTTTCAGGTCAAGAACAAGGCGCTGGATCAGCAGAGAAACATTCTGGCTGCGGCTGGATTGACCGTGGATCGCGGTGGTCAAGAAATTTCCGCCGCCGATATGTCATCTTCGGAAGTTGAGAAGCTATTCGAGCAGAAGGTTACGCGGAAGCTTCTGGATATCGACACCGGCGAGTACATCGAGGATGCTGAGGCGACTTTCGATCCGAGAAAGGCCGCCAAGGATCCGGAAAGAAGTGTTCCCGTGGATGGTCCAGTCGATATCGGCCAAGCCCGACGCGAGAAACGAACTTGGGTGTTCCTGGTTCAAGACGAGGGCAAGATTCAGCAGTACATCGTACCCATCTACGGTATGGGGCTGTGGTCGACACTGTATGGATATGTGGCTGTCGACAACGACCTGCGGACGATTCAAGGCTTGACATTCTACGAGCACGGTGAAACGCCGGGCCTGGGTGGAGAGGTCGAGAATCCGAAATGGAAATCCAAGTGGGTCGGCAAGCAAATCTACGAAGATGGCGTGGATGTCGAGGATGCGTCGAACAATGATATTCGAGTCGGTGTGGCTAAGGGCGCACCTTCCTCGGAGAATGCCAAGTACATGGTGGATGGACTCTCAGGGGCCACTATCACCAGCCGCGGCGTCGACTCCATGCTGAAGTACTGGTTTAGCGACGAGGGATTTGGTCCTTACTTCAAACGACTTGCTTCGCAACAAGGAGCCTAACTCATGGCTGCACCATCGGCAAAAGAAGTACTGTTAAAGCCGATTTTCGATAACAACCCCATTGGTTTGCAAATCCTGGGTATCTGTTCGGCCTTGGCCGTTACAACTCAGATGTCCACCTCGCTGGTGATGAGCATCGCCGTCATCGCGGTGACAGCATGTGCCAGTGCCTCGGTTTCGCTGATTCGTCATCGCATTCCGAGCAGCATCCGCATCATCGTGCAGATGGTGGTGATAGCGTCCTTGGTAATCATCGTCGACCAAATTCTGAAAGCCTTCTTGTTTGATATCAGCAAGCGGCTCAGTGTTTTTGTCGGTCTCATCATTACCAATTGCATCGTCATGGGGCGAGCCGAAGGCTTCGCGATGAAGAACGATCCCAAGCTGAGCTTTCTCGACGGTGTCGGCAATGGGCTGGGTTATAGCTTTATCTTGATGGTGGTGGCATTTTTTCGAGAGCTGTTTGGTTCCGGAACTCTGTTCGGCATCACTGTTCTCAATCCGGTGACCAGCGATGGTTGGTATACCCCCAATGGACTGATGCTACTGTCTCCAAGTGCGTTCTTCATCATCGGGGCGATCATTTGGGTTATCCGAACGTTTAAGCCAGAGCAAATTGAGGAGGCATAAGCGTGGTTGAATACTATTTAAGTTTGTTCCTGAAAGCGGTTTTTGTCGAAAACCTGGCGCTGACCTTCTTTTTGGGAATGTGCACGTTTTTGGCGGTATCCAAGAACGTTAAAACAGCTATCGGGCTGGGCATTGCCGTCATTGCCGTGCAGACAATTACGGTTCCCGTGAACAATCTGCTGTATCAGTACGTGCTGAAGGATGGGGCCTTGGCCAACACCTTGGGCAGTGATTATTACGCTAACGTAGATCTCTCGTTCCTGGGTTTGATCACTTACATCGGTGTCATCGCAGCGAGTGTGCAGATCTTGGAGATGGTCTTGGATCGCTTTTTTCCCCCGCTGTACAACGCGTTGGGTATCTTCCTGCCATTGATCACCGTTAACTGTGCGATTTTGGGGGGCTCACTGTTCATGGAGCAGCGTGATTACAACTTTCCCCAGGCGGTGGTGTTTGGTTTCGGTTCGGGTTTCGGTTGGGCTTTGGCGGTAGTAGCCCTGGCGGCCGTCCGCGAGAAAATGCGTTATAGCGACATCCCTGCGGGATTGAGAGGTTTGGGTATCACCTTTGTGACGGTGGGCTTGATAGCCCTGGCCTTCTTGGCGTTCTCGGGAATCCAACTCTAGTTGCTTGGAATTTAGTTGCTGGGGTTCCGGGAAAATACACTTCGTCGGCTCGCACAGTTTTGCGGGGCGAGTTAATTGGGAGCTGAAGATCCACCATGTTAATCGTCTTTCTCGGTGTAGTTGTTTTCACGTTGGTCGTGCTCGCGCTGGTCATGATCATCCTGGGTGCCAAGAAGGCTTTTGTGCCTTCCGGTGATGTCACGTTGGAGATCAACGAGTCCAAGAAGATCTCGGTTCCAGCGGGTGGGAAATTGCTCGGGGCTTTGGCCGATGAAGGAATCTTCGTATCCAGTGCCTGCGGCGGCGGCGGTACCTGCGCCCAATGTCTGGTAAGGATCACCGAAGGAGGGGGCGAGATCCTGGAAACCGAGAGATCTCACATCAACAACCGCGAAGCCAAAGAAGGCTACCGGCTCAGCTGCCAGGTTGCCGTCAAGCAAGACATGAAGATCGAAGTGCCCCCCGAGGTCTTCGAGACGAAGAAGTGGGAATGCACGGTTCGCTCGAACCGCAATGTGGCCACCTTCATCAAGGAATTGATCCTGGAATTGCCCGAAGGCGAGCAGGTCGATTTCAAGTCGGGCGGCTACATCCAAATCGAGTGCCCACCTCACGTGGTTCACTACAAAGACTTCAAAATCGAAGAGCAGTTTCGCGAGGATTGGGACACGTACGATGTGTGGAGGTACGTTTCCAAGGTCGATGAGACGGTAGTGCGAGCTTATTCCATGGCCAACTACCCGGGCGAGAAGGGCATCATCATGCTCAACGTGCGGGTTGCCTCGCCTCCACCCCGTGCGCCGGAAGGCACGCCGCCGGGCAAGATGAGTTCTTACATCTTCGGTTTACAGCCTGGAGACAAGGTCACCATTTCAGGTCCTTACGGCGAATTCTTCATCAAGGATACAGACGCCGAGATGCTGTATATCGGCGGCGGTGCTGGAATGGCTCCGCTACGAAGCCACATTTTCGAGCTGTTCAAGAATCGCAAGACACACCGCAAAGTCAGCTACTGGTATGGGGGCCGCAGTTTGAAGGAGCTGTTCTACATCGATCACTTCCGCGGTATAGAAGAAGAATTTTCAAACTTCAAATTCAATATTGCGTTGTCCGAGCCGAAGCCTGAGGACAATTGGGACGGCTACGTGGGATTCATCCATCAAGTCGTATTGGATAACTATCTCAAGGATCATCCGGCTCCAGAAGACATCGAGTATTATCTGTGCGGACCTCCGATGATGAACGCGGCTGTGTTCAAGATGTTGGACGATCTGGGGGTCGAGCCCGAGAACATCGCCTACGACGATTTCGGTGGCTAATACGGCCATGCAATTCGCTCATCGTGCCTATGTTTCTGCCCAGGTCTTGGGCATGTTGGTGGTCTTGGCCACCTCGGTGGGCTGCAAACCCGAGGTTGAGACAGCCAGCCAATTGCTGGCTGGTCGGACTATGGGTACGACGTACTCCGTAACCGTCGTGCCTTCGGCGGATTGGTCGTTGCAAGAGCTCAATGCGCGGATCAGTTCCGAACTGGAGCTGGTCAACCGGCAGATGTCGACCTACATCGACAATTCCGAACTGTCGAAGTTCAATCAAAGTCGCGATACACAAGCCTGGTTTCCAGTCTCAGCGGATACCGCCCAGGTCGTCGATGCGGCCTTGCATATTGGGCAGACGACGGGCGGAGCCTTCGATGTGACCGTAGGACCGCTGGTGAATCTGTGGGGGTTCGGCCCGGACGCACGTCCCGATCAGACGCCCAGCCAAGAGCAAATCGAGGAGACGCGTCGGCACGCTGGCCTGGATAAACTGGAGGTCAGCCTGGATCCCCCGGCCCTCCGCAAGTCGGACCCCTTATTGCAGGTCGATTTGTCGGCAATTGCCAAAGGTCACGGCGTGGATCGGGTGGCGGAAGTGTTGCGCGAACTAGGTGTGGAGCATTTTTTTGTTGAAGTCGGCGGTGAGGTGCGAGTAGGAGGCAAACGCCTGGATGGAAAGCCCTGGCGGGTCGGCATCGAACGCCCCGCGGAGGAGCAGCGATCGCTTCTAGCCGTGCTTGAATTGAGCGACCGTGCCATGGCCACCAGCGGGAACTATCGCAACTTTTATTTTGTCGATGGGCAGCGATTCTCCCACACCATCGATCCCAGGACGGGGCGGCCAGTTGCCGGAGATTTGCTTTCGGCAACGGTTATTGCGGATAATTGTCAGACAGCGGATGCGATTGCCACCAGCATGATGTGTTTGGGTTGGCAAGAAGGTCTGCGTTTGGCGAACCAGGAGGGGTGGTGCGTGCTGCTGGTGGTAGCTGCGGGCCAGGATATGGAAGTCAAGCTCTCGGAGAGCTTTGAACGCGACTTCCCCGACTTTGAGACGATTCCATCCGACGCGGAAGCGGGTGGTGATCGAACAGACGAAAGTGAGTAGTCCCATGAGCGTGGTGATAGTATTTGCGATTACCCTGGCGGCGTTTTTGCTGGTCATTTGCGGCATGGCCGTGGGTGTGCTGGTAGGGCGGAGAGCCATCAGCGGCAGCTGCGGTGGCTTGGCAAATCAAACCGATGCAAATGGTGAGACCAGTTGTTCCTTGTGTACTAACCCCGATGCCGCCTGCCGTGAACTCGGGCGTCGCATGCAGGCTGGCAAGTCGAAGAATTCTGATGCTGACAGCGAAAGTTGGTCCGCAGCACGCGAATGCTCAGAATCCACCCAGGCCACTCAGACTGCGGATTGCGATCCGAATTGTTCCCAGCAGGATTGCAGCAAGGTGGAAATGGACACCTGCAAGAGCAATTAACGGGAGCTCTGCGGGCGCTGCTCGGTTCAGCAATTCGCACGCTGGATCAGCCGACGAATCGGCGTCCGGTGAGAATAGCAGCGGAGGACATTCTATTGCCTGAGCTTAGCCCCAACGGCAACTTGAAGAGACATGCAGCCCGTGTTAATTTATTGCCCGACATCGCTGAGCTCACGCTGAACCATCTACTCAGACAGCGTCGACAGCGTGTGCTGACTTGCAGTCATCGTGCCGCGGACTGAAGGATCGGGTAGGAGTTCACCGGGATACTGCTGGGCACTCGTCCGTTCGTCGTTTTGTTCTTCTCCTCTTGAGTGATGTAAACGGGGCTCAGAGGCGGATTCGAAGGATTCGCTAGGCGGATTTCGTAGTTTTGCGGTCCAAGCGTGTTGCCGCGGAGCTTACTTGAGCGAATCAGCTGAGTGTCTTCCTGCCCAAGTTGTTCTATTTAGAGAAGTGTGTAACGAATGTCATCGGATACAAAGTACAAGCTGGAATACGTTTGGTTAGACGGTTACCTACCCGAGCCCAATCTGCGTGCCAAGACGAAGATCGTGAAGGACGAGCCCAAGTCCGTGGAAGACTGTCCCGTGTGGGGCTTTGACGGCAGCTCGACGCAGCAAGCCGAGGGCAGTAGCTCGGATTGCATGCTCAAGCCTGTGGGCCTGTATCCGGACACGTCTCGCAAAAATGGCTACATCGTCATGTGCGAAGTGTTAAATCCTGACATGACGCCGCACCCATCCAACTATCGTGCTACCATCGGAGACGAGTATCCCGATCTGTGGATCGGCTTCGAGCAAGAATACTTCTTGATGGAAAACGGACGTCCCTTCGGTTTCCCCGAGGAAGGTTATCCTGAGCCCCAGGGCAAGTACTACTGTGGCGTTGGCTACGGAGAAATGGGAGATATCGCCCGGCAGTTTGTGGAAGACCACATCGATGCGGTATTGGATGCGGGAATTAACCACGAAGGCATTAACGCAGAAGTTGCCAAGGGTCAGTGGGAATTCCAGATTTTCGCCGAAGGCGCCAAAAAAGTTTGCGATGACCTGTGGGTCGCCCGCTATCTGTTGCTGCGGACTGCGGAAAAGTATGGCCTGGATGTTGAGTTCCATTGCAAACCCATACGCGGGGACTGGAACGGATCGGGCATGCACACCAATTTCTCGACCAAGAAGATGCGCGAAGAGGGTGGCAAGGCCTACTTCGAGAAGCTGATGGCCGCCTTTGAGAAGTATCGCAATGAGCACATTGCCGCGTACGGCCCCGACAATCACTTGCGTTTGACCGGTCTGCACGAAACGCAGTCGATCGACAAGTTCAACTGGGGTGTCGCCAACCGCGGTGCCTCCATTCGCGTGCCACACGCCTTCGTCAACAACGATTACAAGGGTTACTTGGAAGATCGCCGCCCGAATTCGCAGGCCGACCCTTACAAGATTATCGCACGGATCGTTAAGACGATTGCCGAAGTGGGTTAATCGCTACGCAAAAATTGCAAGTTTCCCTGCGCCGCGCCAAAATTGGTGCGGCGTTTTTTGTTAAAGGGCTGCGGATTAAGAGGCGGGTAATTTGCGGGAAGCTAAAAATACACAACGTGCGATCGTCAAGATTGGCTACGACGGCAAGGTGCATAAGACGTTTCGTGGACCGAAGGCCGAAGAACGGTTTGCGAACGAAGTGCGTGTGCTGCGATATCTTGAAAAAAAGAAGTGTCCCTTCGTGCCGCGATTGCTGGATTCCGACGCATCGCAGCTGAAGATCGTTACTTCCAACTGCGGGCAGATCGTCGAGCATATTGATGAAGAGCGGGCGCGGGAGATTTTCGCAGAGTTGGAGAAGTACGGCGTTCGTCACGATGATGCTTTTGCCCGCAACATTACCTATCGGGCGTCGGATGGAAGATTTTGCGCCATCGACTTTGAATTTGCCACCATTCTTGGGGATGATTGGGAAGAAGCCGGCGAAAGCAGCGGTAGCGGACTGAGCAAGACTTCGGCGACAAGCATTCGTTGGTCCGGGCTGACCGACCGTGGGACTTGCCGACAGAACAATGAAGATGCTTTTCTGGCCATGATGCTGGATGAACACGGCATCCAATACCTGGGGAAGACCGGCGAGGCGCGGCTGTCCGACGCCGAGTATATTTTCGCGGTCAGTGATGGTATGGGCGGCGAGAATTCCGGTGAGTTTGCCAGCCGCATTGCGATTGACAAGATAACGCTGCAGCTGCCCAAGCAATTCGGTGTATCGGAGGAACGTTTTCACGCCTATAGCGGAGATGTACTGGGTGAACTGTTTTCGAGTATTCATCAGGCGATGCTGCAATTGGGCCGGCATGATGCGAATTGCCGCAATATGGGCGCCACACTGACGCTGGTGTGGCTCCGTAGCGGTCGGTTGTATTTCGCTCACATTGGCGACAGTCGCCTGTATCGGCTGCCGGCCGAATCGGGCATCGAGCAGGTGACCCACGATCATTCGCACGTGGGTTGGTTGCGACGCGCAGGGACGCTGAATGAACGCGAGGCGCGCAACCACCCGCGAAAGAACGCTTTGGACCAGGCTTTGGGCGCCGGGCATCGCTACCTGGATCCGCACATCGGCTGCTTGGAGTATCAGCCAGGAGACGCCTTTGTCCTGTGTACCGACGGGGTTACCGATGGTTTGTGGGACAACCGCATCGAGGATCTCGTGCGGCATCCCGAGCCGGATAGAACGGAAGCCGAATCACTGGTCAAGCATGCGGTTCATGAATCCGGTCGCGATAACGCGACAGCCGTTGTGGTCCGTGCCGATCGCTAGGTCGCCACGGATCGGCAGATTTTCCGGAGACTTATTTTGCGGGGCGTGCAATGATGAATGTAAATCCTTCGGCCGCTCATTCGCCACGACGCTCCGTGTTATGTTGCTGGAGCCTGCTTCTACTGTTGATGTGTGGTCCGCAGCGGGCGCTGCCGCGAGAACCCTGCAACGTTCTATTCATCGCCGTTGACGATATGCGAGTGGAACTGGGGTGTTATGGCGAGACCCAAGCCCTGTCCCCGAATATTGACCGGTTGGCAGCGGATGGAACGCTTTTCGAAAGAGCCTATTGCCAGCAAGCTGTCTGCAATCCATCCCGCGCCTCTCTGTTGACGGGCCTGCGGCCGGATCGCCTGCGTGTGTGGGATTTGCCGACGCATTTTCGTGCCAACCTGCCCGAGGTGGTGACCCTGCCGCAGTGGTTCAAGCAACAGGGCTATCAGACTATTGATATCGGCAAGATCTTTCACAATTGGCGTCAGGATGCGTACCGCGGAGATCCCGAATCGTGGAGTGAGCCGGCGCTCATGCATTACGCTTCCCACGCTACGGATGAGCCATGGATTGAAGATCAGGAAGTTCCACAGAACCTGTCGCTTACACCGAGAACGGAAATGCGCGACGTCCCCGATAACGCTTACTTTGACGGGCGCATCGCGGACTTGGCAATTGCCAGGCTCAAAGCATGGAAAGCGGCTGTAGAGGAACAGGCGGAGCCGAAACCGCTTTTCTTGGCCGTCGGATTTTGGAAGCCTCACGCGCCCTTCAACGCCCCGAAAGCCTATTGGGATCTCTATGATCGATCAGCGATTGAATTACCCAAGAATCCCGAACCGCCGCGCAACGTTCCTTCGCTGGCCATGCATGACTCACGGGAAATTCTGCGCGGTTTTGTGGGCAAGCAAAGTAGCGACTTGAGCGAAGCCGAAGTGCGTGCTTTAAGACACGGTTATTTCGCGGCTATCAGCTATGTCGACGCGCAGATCGGCAAGGTCGTAGAGGCATTGGATGCATTGGAACTGCGCGAAAATACCGTGGTGGTACTGTGGTCGGATCACGGATTCCATTTGGGAGAACATGGTCTGTGGGCAAAAACTTCGAATTTTGAGCTCGATGCGCGTGTGCCCTTGATCATCTCTGCGCCTGGTATGCCTAAAGCACAGCGAGTCCAATCGGTGGTGGAGCTGTTGGATCTGTATCCGACGCTGGTCGAGCTTTGTGATCTGCCCATGCCGCAGGGGTTGCAGGGAAGGAGCTTGCTCCCGGTGCTGCGTGATGCGTCTCTGCCCACGAAAGGCTATGCCCTGACGCAGCATACGCGCCCGGCGTACCCAACGGACTCTCAGCCGGTTTCCGCGATGGGCTATTCGCTGCGGACGGATCGCTATCGCTATACAGAGTGGCGGGGACCCGAGTCGGGTTTGGTTCTCGCCCGCGAGCTTTACGATCATCGTTTGGATCCGCTTGAAACACTCAATCGGGCTTTGGACGTTGATTCCAGGGAAATCCTGGAGCGCATGCGTGAACAGCTTGCCCAGTTGGTAGATGCTTCGCCCGATGCCGCCGCGTGGTATCGCTGAGCTATCCGCAACGACTTGCAGGAAGATGATGGTAACCCGTCGCCAGCTGATCAAGTGGCGATGGGAGTCCGCCGCTCGCATCGCCACTTCGCGCTCAAGAGTGTGCCTTTGAAGGCTGGTGTCTCACTGCGGTGAGCCATCGCCAGCTGCTTGCCAGGGAACTTGGCCGGCTCGTTGGATGTGTTTCATCATGCGTTGCATCAGGCTGCGGACACGCGCGGGCTGTTGCTTGGCGAGATCGTTTTGTTCCAGGGGATCTTGGCTCAGGTCAAACAGTTCAAAGGCTTGGGTCGGCAAGTTGTGGACAAGTTTCCAATCGCCCATCCGCAGAGCTTCGATGGTCAGGCCACAGTATTGAGGTCCGCCTTCGCGGCGGACAAAATAAACTTCGCGTTCGGTTGCCTGCAAACTTGGCTCTTTCAGCCAAGGCACAAGCGACTGTCCATCGATATCGTCAGGCTGTTCCGCCTGCGCTACCTGGCACAGCGTCGGCAGCAAGTCCATGGTCACTCCCATTGCGGCTGTGGTTGTGCCGGCTGGAATGTGTTCCGGCCAATAAAAAATGGCCGGGATTCTCAGGCCCCCTTCGTACTTGGATTGCTTTCCGCCTCGCAGGTCTCCATTGTCCGCGCCAACATTCAATTGGCCTCCGTTGTCGCTCACAAAAACGACCAGGGTCTCACGCTGTGTGTCGCGGACGCGCTGCAAGACACGCCCGATGGCACTGTCCATGTCTTCGATCAGAGCGATGAGCTGGGCGCGTGGCAAGTCAACGTCCGGCAGTCGCTTCTGCACGGCCTGCAATTGGCGAAGTGGCGGTTGGATGGGAGTGTGCGGAGCGTTGAATGCCAGGTATAGGAAGTAGGGTTGTTCATGGGCCGACATTTCATCCAAGGCTTGAATAGCCCAATTGGCAAACAGGGAAGTCGCATGTCCGGCCGGATTGATTGTCTTGCGCCCCAGACGCATGTAATTGTTACCGTGCCGCAGGTGATCGAAGTAGTCGTCCATCATGTCACCCAGAAAACCGTGGAAATGCGCGAAGCCTCGGTCGAGTGGATGATCGCCGGCTTCCAAGCCCAGGTGCCATTTCCCAATACATGCGGTCCGATATCCTGCCTGAGTCAGAATTTCTGGAAGCGTGGCCACGTCGGCCAGTTTTCCCCAGCTATTTTCCGGGTGGGTACGAATTACGCCCGGAACGCCGACACGATCCGGATAGCAGCCTGTCATAATGGAAGCTCGCGTCGGCGAGCAGACGCAGCAATTGGCGTAAAATTGCGTCCACTTTTGACCGGAGGCGGCCAGCTGATCCAGCGCGGGAGACTTCACTTGGTCGGACCCAAAGCAGCCTAGATCGCCCCACCCCAGGTCGTCGGCTACGATCAGCACAATGTCGGGGGTGGCAGCCCGGGTCGCCGCCATATTTAAAACGAGAAGGCAAGCCGTCATGCCAAGGAAAGAAAGCACGCCTCGTGACATCAGATTCTCCTGTTTTGCGCAAATATGGCAGAAGACGCAACAGATTGGTGAAAACCAGGGCTCAAGATCCCCGGGAAAGCTAGACTTGCGTGGTGGGGATGGTGATTATGGATGAGGGGTGACTAATTGTCAGCACGCACGTCTTGTTTCCAGTGAATCCTTAATTTTTGGGCGGATTCGTGACCAGCAGCATGAATCAAGGTAGATCAGACTCGCAACGCGAGGACGCTGGCGTCCGCGGTTCAGAGGCCGAGCTGGAACTGCCCAGACGAGCGCCCATTCCGTCCGGGGAAGCATCTACGCGTTCGCATCCCGCCCAAACCCCGGAACCCATTTCCGGTTATACGGACGAAAATGATCCTACCATAATCAGCCAAAGACCTCTGGTTGGAAGCCAGCAATTCTACGAATCCATACCGCTTGGCGAGTTGGCGCGGGTCTTGGAGGGGAAGCAGCTAGATCACTTCACCGTCGAACGCATGATTGGTGGTGGAGGCATGGGTGCGGTATTTCGTGGCCGCGATCTGCGATTGGATCGCATCGTTGCCATCAAAGTCATTCCTGCTTCCAAACGCGATCCGGAAACGTTGCGACGATTTCGCTTGGAAGCGCAAGCCGCGGCCCGCCTGGACCATCCGAATATCGCCCGCGTCTACTATGTTGGCGAGTCCGATCGATGGAACTATATCGTCTTTGAGTTCATCGACGGGGTCAACGTGCGTGATCTGGTCAGTATGCGGGGACCGCTGAGCGTCGACGAAGCGGTGTTTTTTACGCGACAGGTAGCCGAGGCCTTGCAGCACGCGCACGAGAGGGAAGTCGTGCACCGGGACATTAAGCCGTCCAACATATTGGTGACTGCGAACGGTATCGTCAAAGTTGTGGACATGGGGCTGGCCCGGACAACCGCCATCGAACAATCCACGGCGGATGCAACGGCCAGCGGAGTTACTCTAGGCACCTTTGATTACATTTCTCCTGAACAGGCTCGCAATCCACGCGACGCAGACGTTCGCAGTGACCTGTATTCGCTCGGCTGTTCTCTATTCTTCATGCTCACCGGGCAGCCTCCCTTTTCCGAAGGCACGGTGCTGCAGAAATTACTCAAGCATGGAAGTGTACCTCCACCCGATCCCCGAGCCTGGCGGGATGACTTGAGCGATGAACTCTATGCCATTCTGATGAAGTTGATGGCTAAGCAACCGCACGATCGCTACCAGACTCCAGCCGAACTGATCAATGATCTGTTGCTCCTGGCCGAGATCGAAGATCTACCGCGGAGCCAACTACCCGGGACCATGATGTTCACACCGACGGTAGCACAGAAGACTCTGCTGGAAGCCAATCTGCCTTGGCTGGTGGCTTTCGCCTTCTTGCTGGGAAGCACGCTGTGGTTACAGAGCATGCAAGCGTTTTCGAGTGGGTTTGCATTGCCGGAATTGAGGAGCGGTCGCACGGCTGAAAATCAAACGAACACGCTGGAGACGCCAGCCCTGTCTCCCGCTGATTCTCTGGAAACCACCGAGACTTTGGGCAACGAGAGCCTGGCAAGTCCCGTGAGCCGAAGCCTCAGTGATGACCCTTCCGTGGATTACGCGGCCGCCGCGAGCCCATCCAGGTTGCCCGTGGTGGTCAGCCAATTACGACCTGCGGATGTCGCCAGCGGTTTATGGGCTAGTAGCCTGGATGAAGCCATTGAGCTGGCTGGCCGCGCGGAAGTCTCCGAGATCGAGATCCGCGGAAGTGTACCTCTCGAGAGGCTAGTAACGATTCGATATCCCTTACAGCTACGCGGCCGCAGCGGCACCCTTCCCAAAATCGTCGTTCCGCCGCAACTGCTGGGCGAGCTGGTTGATTGGCAGTCGGCCTTTCTGGTCGACGGAATGCCTGTGGACGTCGAGGCGTTGGAGATAGAAGTCGACGGGACATCCGTCTATCCCGGTCGTAAGGTAGGTTTGTGGGGAGGGCATAGCAGTTCCAGCATTACTCTCAGGCAGGTCATAGTCACGTTTACGAACGCCAATCCGGCTGCGGAAGTCTTTGCGTTTCTCGTGGATGAAGCTCACCTCAATCAGCAACTTGGCACGCTGGTCGACAGCGAGGGCAAGAGCACAACGCTTGAAATCCAGGACAGTTGTCTGATTCGCGGAGACGCCTCCCTGATTGGATTGCGGGTGAACCTGGGAGGAAACCATCGC
This sequence comes from bacterium, assembly GCA_024743355.1. Taxonomy (GTDB): domain Bacteria; phylum Planctomycetota; class Planctomycetia; order Pirellulales; family Pirellulaceae; genus Aureliella. The sequence goes on along the minus strand of JANSWS010000025.1, from coordinate 13,366 downwards.
TTCAGCGCGAGCGTCTTGGATTCGGTGGTGGCATTGGCAGGAGTCGGAATGCATCTGGAGAACCTGCCGGCAGGCTTGGGGGCGCAGATTGAACGCAACGTGCGCATGTATTGCGAAGCATCAACTTTCTACCTGGATGATGGTTTCGCGCGAGTTGAGTATGGCGAGTTCGAGCAGCCCCTGTTGAGCTTGAATCGCAACAGCGAAAGCTGTGTGTATGCTTCGCGGCGCGGTGCTTCCCATCTGTCCATTCGGGGACTGGGAACGGAAAGTGTGCTTGCTTGCCTCGACCGCTTCTTATTAAGAGGTAGTAACAATGCCTACGACAGCAATTCGGAGCTTCTCTGTCGATGTTACGATCGCGACGGTGCGGAAATCTTTTCCTTTGGATTCAATGAGGCAGCGCAAAACGGTTGGTTCGAAGAACGTGGCAACGAACGTCAAGTTCGTTGGTTAAAGCCAATCGACCCGATGATAGAACTTTCGCGTGCTTCCTTTGAGGATTTTCGAATCGTCGAAGATCGCTTCCTGCCGGGATTTCGCCTTGAATAGCACACCACCCCTACGGGGTGTTTCGGGCGTAGGTGGCTGCTAAAGGGCCAGAATCGTCGCTGCTGCGGCCAAGGTTTCGCTCCTGACAAACCCTTGATTTTATCAGCCCGCCCGCGCAAACTTGCAGGACCTGTCGTGATATGTGCCGGATCCTCCGGCCCCATTTTGAACCTAGGAGAGTTAACGGATGAAGAGAGTATTGCTGGCTGTGGTCGTCGCGAGTTGCGCAATGATGGCCACCACTCCGGTTTTCGCTATCAAGCAGTTGAACGACCAGTTCAAGGCTATCTACGCTGGAGAGGACGCAAACGAGGAATTCAAGAGCCTGGTAGACGAAGCGAAATGCAATGTCTGTCACGTCAACAAGGAAAACAAGAAGCAGGTGCGCAATCCTTATGGCAAGGCATTGCATGAAGCCTTGGAGAAAGAAGAGTTCCCAATTGCGGATTTCAAGAAAGACCCTGAGAAGTACGCAGAACAGCTGACCAAGATCTTCAAGAAGATCGCCGAAGAAAAGAGCGGCGATGAAAAGCATAAGACCTTTGCGGATCGTATGAAGGCCAACCTGCTGCCAGGCGGTAACGTCGAAGGAAAGCCGGAATAGGCATTTCAGCGGAAAATTCACGGTGCCCAAAGGCGATCGACACGGGCATTCGGTGAATTGGCTAAAATGGAAGGCCAAGCTCTTGCACGGAGCTTGGCCTTTTTCATTGGCTTGCTTTGTTGGCCGCCAGTTTCCAGCAAGTCCCGGTCTCGGGCTGCTGTCGATCAATCGTTGGATTCACAGGAATGACCCCATGCGACTTGCCCTCTCCCGCTTCGATGTCTTGCTGGTGCTATTTGCCTTCTTCGCTTCTTCGGCCTCGATCTTGACCGCTCAGGAGGATACTGGCTGGATCGATATGTTTGATGGTAAGACTTTGCAGGGATGGAAAGTGAACGAGAATCCAGACAGCTGGAAAGTGGAAGATGGAATGCTGGTTTGCCACGGTCCTCGCGCGCACTTGTTCTACGTGGGAGACGACAAGCCCTTCACCAATTTTCACTTCAAAGCGGAAGTGAAAACAACCCAAGGCAGCAATTCAGGAATCTACTTTCATACCCGCTATCAAGAGACCGGCTGGCCAAAATACGGCTACGAATGCCAAGTCAACATCACGCATACGGACCCGAAGAAAACCAGCGGTCTGTATAGCGTACAGGATGTGTTCGAACCGCCTGCAAAAGATGGTGAATGGTACACCCAAGAAATCATCGTTCAGGGCCGTCGAATTCAGTTGAAGGTGAATGGCAAGACTTTGGTCGATTACACCGAACCCGAGGGCAAGCAAGCGGACTCCAAAGATTTCGAACGAAGGCTGGGTCAGGGTACTTTTGCACTTCAGGCTCATGACCCCGACAGCCTGGTTTATTTCCGCAATCTGCAGGTCAAGCGCTTGCCCTAGGGAACTCGCCCACCGTTGCAACGATGCGCGCCTGGGCATGAACCCCAGCAGCCCAACCCAACCCGTCCAGCCCGATGCGTCCGTCCGGTTCTGTCCCTAAACCCAAGAGAACCTTGGCTCATGCCGACCGACGGATGGTTTTCAGATAGCTTGTAAGCCGAAATCCAAGGTCTGGCGGCGGCGGCACCATGTCCGCCGGACGCGACGGGGCGGAGGTGGCTGTTATACACGCCGCTGTTTTCCAGCGGGCTGTTTGGAATTGGGCTGGGCAGTGCGGGAATTCCTGCAAAAATCGCTCAACCGGGTGCATGATGCGAATCCATTGCGGCTCGCCGAACGTAGACAAACCGGCGGCTCGTCCATTGCTGAGTTGGTTTCGCGATGCACTCTGCCGGAAGACGCCATCCCGAGTCATCCGCCCGCAAGTACGGAGAAACGGCCTAAGACTGTTTCACCAACGGCCCCCAGAACTGTCGCATTTCATGAGCTCTATTGTCAGCAAGCCTCACTCACGAACTTCTGAGCAGCGCGGAAGCCTGTCCAGGCAGCTAGGAATTGTCCCGCAATCCCGCGGTGCTATCGCTCTGCGAGCTGTTGACTTGACCCAAACATGGCTCGGGGTAATCCGCCACGATGCTGTGCATTCGTTTCTAGTGCGTTGTGGGGTCACATGCTTGATTTGGGCCTGGGCTATCGCAGTGGCAGTTGCGCAAGCCGAGGCGCCGCCGCAGCCTGTCGACTCGGAATCGGCGGCCGCGGATGTAGCGGTACAGGTTGGGTTTTCCGGGGCCTGGAAGCTTGGGCATATCTGTCCGGTGCGGGTCGAAGTTCAGGGCGCGTTGCTGTCGGCAGCACGCATTGTGCGTGTCCGATCCATCGATGGGGATGGTGTGGATGTGGCCTACGATCGAGTCCTTGGCGAGTCCGAATGGCAGTCTTCATCAGCGGAAATATGGCTGCCCGTCCGAGTGGGGCAAGCAGGGCTGGAGTTGTTGGTTGAATTGCTGGATGCGGATGGCCAAGTGCTGGCCAGTGTGCCCGCGGAAAGTCAGGACCTTCAAAGTCTGGATTCCGATCAGCCGCTGGTGCTGGCTTTAAATTCATCCCTGGGACTCGAACAGCTGCTACGTTCGAATGCCAGCGGTACCGACTCGAATTTTTCTACTGTGGTGATATCTGATCCCGAACAGTTGCCACCGGACTGGCGAGACTATTCCAGCGTCGATGTGCTGTTGATTGCAGCTCAAGACGTGGAGTTTCTGGATGCGATTGGCGACAAGTGGCAGGCCCTGGACCTGTGGATCCGCAATGGCGGGGGCTGCGTGATTTCAGTCTCTCCGCAAATTGCAGAACAGCTCATGGCTCAGCAAGAGGCTTTCCGGGAACGCAACCAACCGATCGCGGACAGCGATACTGAAAACGCGACGACGCCTTCGCCCGAGGTTGGGTTGAGTGCTTTTTTGAAATTACTTCCCGGCAACGTGCTCGGTCAAGGCGTGATATCAGATCCGGGAGCACTCGAGTCGCTGGTGGGCACCCAAGATCCTCTGGAACGGTTTTCGGCCGTCCGCTTTGAAGCCGAGCGGGGGCGGGTCGAGTTGGCATTTTCCGATACCCTTTCGCGGTCGACTCCTTGGTGGATCACCTTTGCTCACGGTCACGGTACCGTGCGAGTTGTTCTCTCGGATCTCGACGCACCAGCCTTCAATAATTGGGATGACCGGCGACTGTTTTGGGAAAAGTTGATCGAGCCCTACTTGGATCGCAAGCTGTTGGAGGGCAGTGTGGCGGAAAGTCAAACCGCTGATACGTCTTATTTGGGCTACGATGATCTAGTGGGTCAACTGAGGGCTACCCTGGATGTCTTTCAAGGCGTGAGGGTGATTTCATTCGGTCAGATTTCAGCTGCACTGATCGCCATTGTGCTCTTGATCGGGCCCGTCGATTACTTGATCTCAGTCCGCTGGTTGAAGCGGCCCCAAGTTAGTTGGTGGTTTACCGGTGCGGTGCTACTGCTTGCTTGCTCGGCTTTGGCCTGGTTGGGGAGTTGGGTGCACGAAGATCGGGTGCTCGTAAATACCGTCCAGATCTTGGATATCGATGGTGCAGCCGGCACGAGTACGGGCACGCTTTGGTCGCATGTCTACTGCGGCAACGCCCGGAAGCTGAATGTGCAGGCTCGCGGCGGGGATGGCGCCGCGGTGACGCTGGATTGGCAGGGCCTTCCCGGTCAGGGGTTGGGTGGACTCAATACCCAGCTGTCTACCGACCGTGGAATGCCGCCTTATCGGATCGAGCTGGCAGCGGATCGCAGTTCCAGCATTTTCGGAGTGGGCATTCCAACCGGTGGCAGCAAAGGCTTCTCAGCAAATTGGTCGGGCGCCATCGATCTCGAAACGGACTTTGATTTGAGCGAACTCCCGGGTGTCGACCAGTTGACCGGCGAGTTCAAGAATCCGTTTGCAGCTGACGTTAAGGATTCGGTGATCTTTTATCACAACTGGTTCTACCGGTTGAATAGTCGAATTCCAGCCGGGGATCGTGTCACCATCTCATCGGACACGATCCCCAAAGACATCGCCCGCAAACTGAACGAGCGACGGGAGATTGATGACAAAGTTTCGACGCGTAAGTGGGATCCGTCTGACCGCGACTCCGTCGACAGACTGTTGGAATTGATGATGTTCCACAAGGCAGCCACGGGTTCCAACTATACTTCGCTGGCGCATCGCTATCAGCCGATGATGGATCACAGCAATTTGTTGGAAACCGATTACGCGATTCTGGTTGGGCGATTGGACGAGCCGCTGGTTGCGCTCGAGGTGAACAACGAAGATGACACTTCGGTCGATGCACAGCAGTTAATGGACCGCGTTTGGTTCCGGCTGTTGATACCTGTTCGCAAGCCCGAGCAAAGATTTTGATAGCCTGTTGTCCTAGGGCTACACGGACCGAACATATTTATCAGGGTGAAATGGGAAAGCCGCAGCGTGATTAGAACAACCAACCTGACCAAGAAGTATGGCGACATGTACGCCATACGCGGCATTAATCTGGAATTGGAAGAGGGAGACCTGTTCGGCTTCATCGGTCCCAACGGTGCGGGCAAAACCACGACCATGCGGATCATCGCCACGTTGTTGACACCAACCTACGGCGAGGCCTATGTCTGCGACAATTCGATCTACACGCATCCCAAGGAAATCCGCCGACTGGTCGGCTATATGCCAGATTTCTTCGGTGTCTATGACGACATGACCGTCATTGAATATCTTGAATTTTTTGCCGCCGCCTACCGCATTCAAGGTCCGCAGAGGCGCAAGCGATGCGATGAAATGCTAGACATCGTCGATCTCGATTTCAAACGCGACGCTTATGCCAACACGCTCTCGCGTGGACAGACTCAGCGGCTGGGCCTGGCTCGCGTACTTTTGCATGATCCCCAAGTCTTACTGCTGGATGAACCGCTTTCCGGGCTGGATCCGCGAGCACGTATCGAAATGCGAAATCTGTTGCGAAAATTGGGAGAAATGGGCAAGACCATTATCGTCAGCAGCCATATCCTGCCGGAGTTGGCGGATATTTGCAACAAAGTGGGGATCATCAATCGTGGTGAGATGGGGTTCAACGATTCGATTGAAAAGCTGATCAAAACCGTCCGCCCCAACACGGTGCTAGAAGTAGTGGTCACGCCTGACGATCGGCAAGATGAGGCCGAAAGGTTCTTAAGGGCACATGCGTGGGTCGAAGATCTCACCCGGCACAACGGCCTGATGGAAGTCACGCTCAACTCGGATGCCAAGGATTACGGTCGCTTGGCCAGCGAGATTGTTCATGCGGGTTTCGATTTGCGTAAGTTCACCGAGAAAGCCACGAACTTGGAATCCGCCTTTATGGCTTTGACTAAGGGCTCCGGTGCCAAGATCTAACATTCTTAAGGCTGGCCCGCCGCTGCAGCTAGGCCCTTAGTGACTCTCGGCGAGTTCCCGCAGAATTTCGATGCCCTTGTGCAATGTCTCATCCGGGGCCGCGAAAGAAATGCGGATGTGCGTATCACGCTGGCTGAAGATATTCCCGGGGATAATCAGCAGTTCTCTTTCAATGGCCCGCTTCACGAAGTCCGTGGCGCTACCGCTAGGGACTTTGGCGAACATGTAAAAGGCGCCACCCGGAACCGTAAATTCGAAGTGATCCTTCAGTCCCTGCACCATCAGATCGCGTTTGGCCCGATACGCATCGCAATAGCCGGACATGTCCACATCCAATGCGGCTAGTCCGGCCCATTGAGCCGGTTGAGGAGCGCAAACAAACGAGTATTGCTGCAACTTGACCATCGTCTGGATGACTTCCGTGGGGCCATGTACCCAACCGACCCGCCAGCCGGTCATGGCATGGCTCTTGGAAAAGCCATCGATCACGATTGTGTCCGGATTGTAGTCGGCGGGCGTCAGCAATTCCCCGTCGAAGACAAATTGGCTGTAGATTTCGTCTGATATCAGGGCCACATTGTGTTCCGCCGCCAGCTGGGCCAGCCCAATGACCTCTTCCTTGGTGGCGGTGACGCCTGTTGGATTGCCCGGCGAATTGAAGAGGATCATTTTCGTGCGCCCATTGATCGACGCGGCCACACGCTCCAGGTCAATTCGAAAATCCGGATACGTGTCCAACACGACCGGTATGCCGCCGACCAGTTGAACCAGCGGAACATACATCACAAAGTAGGGATCGAAGATGATGACTTCGTCGCCCGGGTTGACCAAGCTCATGATGGCCAAAACCAATCCGCCGCTGGTTCCGGAGCTAATGAATACATCACGGTCTTCGTGCTGGAAGCGTTCTTGGATCCGCTCCTGAAGTTTCATCCGCAGCGGTGCGATTCCCTGCGAGGGTGAGTAGCTGTTCTTGCCCCCCTCGATGGCATCAATGCATGCAGCTTTGACCGCTTCGGGGACGTCGAAATCCGGTTGTCCGATGCTTAGGTTAACCGGGTTGTTCAGCTTGGAAGCCAAATCAAAGACTTTGCGAATTCCACTGCTGTCGAAACAGTGGCTGCGTTCAGAGATCCATGAGGAATGTCGACTGGGCATGGTGGGCACAAGAAACGAGGACTGGGAACCGATCGAAAGCTGTTTCAGAGTAGCAGCAGGTTCCTGGCAGGGGTAGGGTGGTGATGCGTTTGGGGAGACCGAAACCTGTCGGAAGACAGGTTCTGGGCTGACGAGTATGAACCTATCCGAAAGCCATTAGCCGCTTTGGCGTTAGCCGCGGTTCTCTTCGGCTTTCGTAGAAGCTGCAAGAGAGGCCGGAGAGCGATACTCCGCGAAGGCTTCCACAAGAATTATTGGGCGGAGCTGCGTGAGCCACGCGGCGAAGCGCCGATGCGAACGGTGTCTGGTAGTGGCCGCGCCGCCGATAAAAAGCCTTGGTCGAAGATGTTGGATTTGAGCGCGCGAAATTGCTCAAATGAGTCCGGATAAACCCAGACGGTGACCACGGTTTCATGCGGGTCGCGGCTGGCAAGTTCCAGACGTAAGCGACCGGAGGATGAGAGGGCTAGTTGCAGCGGTTCACTGGGCGCGGTAGGTGTCGCTTCCAGCTCAAAACGCTCCAATTCATATCCGCCGGAGACAGCGATCATTCGATAATGCATGAGGAATCCACCCACGGGCCCAAGCGTTTCTTCGATGCTCGGTCGGGAGCCGTTGCGGCGTACCGCCAGTGGGACTTGATCCTTGAGAGCCTGCACCAGCCTGTCCCAGGGAATGACGGTTACTTGCCCGTCTTTGAGTTGCACATGCATCTCTTTGGTGAAGACAGTGCGGGCCATCGGGGTGGGCAGATGCTCTAACAGAATCGTTGGCCGCTGATCGAGGTCCGCTTGTCCAATCTGTTCTTCGACTTCGGAAACCTGCGATTCCAATTCACGGATGCGTGAGGCTTGCTCTACTTCGGCGCGCTTCTGCGAGTCCAGTTGATCGATCTTTTCCTGGACTGCTTCTCGGGCCATAGATACCTGAGCCAACAGCAGGTTTCTTTCCTTCTTCCGATATTCCAGTTCCAGCTCGTACTCCGCAAGACGCACTGCCTGCTGATTGAGCGAGTTCACCAGACCGTTGGCCTCGCGCTGAGCGGCTTCGATCTCGACCGGTGATTCCGCTTCGGCAGCAGCCTGTTGCTTGCCGTATTCGACAGCATCGATCTTGGTCTTAGTACCGATAACGACTACCAAGATGATCAGGACTCCTACCAGATTGGCCGTTGTGTCCAGAAAGGAATCCTGGCCCACCGCCATGTCGTCTGCGTGGCTGCGCTTCATCCGAGCTATCGAGCCTCCCTGCGGCTGGCGGTGTTGGTTCGTTGGCGAATATCCAATCCACTTCCTTCAAACAGTCGCACGAGTTGTCGATAACGCCATTCCGCGCCGGGAGCTACGTCGACCACCAGTTCGGGTTTCCAGTAACCGCCGGACAAAGCGAATCCCCATTCTTCAACGCGACGCTGCACAGCTTTCGCCAGTAGCTCGGCCCGCTCTTCCGGCGTTCCATCGAAAGGGATCAGAAAGCCTTGGTCGGGTTTTCCGTTTTCCGGTAGCAGAATCCAACGGTCATCATAGCAGTGCAGGTAAAGCGACCTGACGATCGGGTTTTGTGTGCGCGGACCATCGGACCAAGCCCAATCCCGACCGCGGCCAGCTGCCACGGGGCGCGTATTCTGTTCGCGATCTGAAAGATCCACATTCATGGAGAACTGCGGCGCTGCCTGCTGCTCCGCCATCTCGGAGTCGGTTGGTGAGGGGGTCGAACTACCGCTTGAGCTCTGCATGGCCATCGATGACGACATGCCGGGATAGGATTGCCCGCTCTGGGCTCCCGCCGAGGTCGTCGAGTCTCCCGAAGATTGTCCGGGTTGTCCCGACGCAGCCGCAGAACTTCCGCTGCCTTCGGCCGAGCCATTGGATGAAGAGGCTGCGAACTGTCCTTGATTAGCCTGTCCGCTTTGGTCCGTTGCAGCTCCGTTGGCTACAGCGGAGGTTGGCGATGATGCAAGCGAACCCGCGGCAAGGGGTTGGCTGCCACCGCTTTGGCCGCCGCCATTTTGGTTATGGGCACCCAGCGTTCCAGATGGGGATGCCGACCCCGCCGAGCCGAAGTTGCTATCGCTGCCAGTTTGCGATTGGCCCTCGAATGACATGGGCGAAGAGCCTTCCACGAAGGTCCCCGTACCATCGGCGAATGCTTGACCTGCGGGTTGGCCGGACCCGCCGGCAAGCAGCCGATCTCCCGGCGCTGCATTGCTGGTGGTTAGCGTTTCCATGCCGCTCGGGCCCGATGCGGAGCGTGATCCAGGATTCTGCGAGTCAGCCACGTTTGCCGATCCAGGCAAGCCGCCGTAGCCGCCGGTTGCGTTGACTCCCGCCGCCGATCCTCCAGTACCCCGCGCCGTGGCTGGGCTTCCCCGGCCGCCACCCTGACTGCCCGTCAAAGGCGACAAGTCATCCAGTTCCATTTGATATCTTCCCGGCATGGCCATCACCAATGCGGCCTGACGTTCCCGGGCGAGCGCCAACGCGTCTTCGACTTTTGCATGCAGACCCGGTTTGCCTTCGGGGTAAGCCAGATCCATTTCTTCTTCGATCAGCTCGTAGCCGAACTGGTCATCCCAGCCACTCATGGCCGACCTGGCCAGCGCGTAGGCGCGAATTCCGGATGGCCTCACCAGCAGCAGTGGGTAAGCCGTGCGCGTAATTGCGCCATTGGCCGGTTTGTATTCAGTCCGCACCGCCCGCAACGCTGCGTCCAGGGGATTGCCTGGACCATGCGGGGGCTGCAGATCTTGCAGGCTGATCAAGTTACCTTCAGGCTGCAGCACGATGCCTTGCGAGGTACATTCCAGGTAGATCGGACGACGGTGGGTTCCGTTGGGACCTCGATAGGGAATCACCGCGAAGATCGGCTTGTCGCCCTGGGGCTTCTTCTCAAGTTCCTTTAGCTCTTCCTCGGCTTCAGCCAGCTGCCTTTCCAATTCAGAGATCTTGGCTTTATGACGATCCAGATCGGCGGCGGTTGCTTCTTCTGACTGCGCTTGTTCGTGTTGTGCTTCGAGTTCCTTCAGCTCTTTTGCCAGTTCCAGGATGTGTTCTTCGTAGTGCTGTAACTGGAGCCGCTTCTTCTCCAGTTCCAGCTGCGAGTCCTCCAGTTTTTTTCGATAGGAGTCCACGGCATGATCGGCCAGACTGACCAGTTCCTCCTTGCGTTCCTGGATCTGCTGCGCAATTTGCTCGGCATCGGCTTGGGCTGCTGAAACGACTAACATCAGAATCAGAACCAAAGCCCCCATGGTGCACAGCAAAACCGCGAGAAAAGGAAACAGGCTGGGAGCCAAGGACTCGCGTTTCCGTTTTGAGCCGCTCATGCGGCTTTTCCTTTCATCGAATCTTTAGCCGATAGCTTTTCGGATTCCACATTATCGGGGCCGGTATCAGCTGCCCAGTCAGTTGAATGCTCATGCTTCTTTCCGCGAACGCCGCTGACGCGAGGACGGACAGGAGCCCCACGAATCAATCCGGCTCGTTCCAGGCTGGTAGCCAAGACTGCGACAGCCTCACTCATGCAATGGCTAGCTTCTTCGAAATGATTGAGCTTGCTCAGGCGATCGACACTCTGACTGATGGTTTCTTCGAGTTTCTGCAGATCGCTGGTTTGACCGATCAACTGCTGCACGGCATCGGCCAGCCCTTGCAGAGCGTCTGTCTGTCGAACCAGTTCCTTTTGCTGACCTTGAATGGTACGAGCCTGTTCGCTGAGAGTTGTTTGCCACTGCTGCCAGCGGGCGTCCAAATGCGAATGCGCGTCCTTCTGAATCGACTGCATGCCGGACACGTGTTTTTCCAAGGATTCTCGCAGGGATTCACCAAATCCGTTCTCGATAGTCTCAGCCGCTTGGATGGTCCAATCCGACCATTGTTCCTGGCTTTCGTTGATCGAACGGCTCCAGATCTCGGCTTGGCTTTCGGTCAACTCGCGAACTGCCGCAACCAGGTCGGCCGCCATCTCGCGGACAGGGGCCAGGAGGCTGGATTGCGAATCGTGGGGATCGGCTCCCAGGAAGGCGATCAATTCTGGATTGCATTCCATGCTGATGGTGGACAGCAAACTCTGCTCGATGCGACTGACGCCAAACTGCAGAAACATCAAAAACACGGTCAGGATCAAGGCAATCGCGGTCGTGTCAAACGCGACATAGAGACCAGCGGTCAGCTGGTTCATAGCGTCTTGCTGCTGCGAGGCAAGCATCTGCGTGTCGAGCTGTCCCAGTGTCTGCGAGATGCCCAGCACGGTTCCCAGGAAGCCGAGCATCGGCATGGCCCAGTTGATAATGCGGAGCAGACTATAGCTGTCATGCTGACGATCCGCTTCGGCATCGCTGAGCAATTGCAAGTCCGCTTCCAACTGAAGTCGACGGCCGCGACGTATTTGAAGGTCCAGCACGGAGGTTAGTCGGCGACCCATCCAGCTTTCAGCAACCGCGCGATGCAGACGCTGCCAGTGGGCATCCAACCACTCCGCTCGTTGGTGAGACGGAATCTCCGCTCCCTCAATGGTCAGTTGGTGTAGCGCCAGCGTTGCCTTTCGCGTCGCACCCGCTTGTACCACCGCCTGGTACCATTTCAATACCAGCGTAATGATCCCCACAAAGAACAAACAAACGCAGGCAATGGCTACTGGGTGGTTCAGGCAATAACGTCTGAGCAAGCCGTAATCCAAAGGACCGGCCAGAATCAATCCGAGAAAGACCCCGGAGGCTAAGGAACCCAGTAGCAACACGGGTAGCAAGGATTGCGTAAAGCTCTCGTGTTTCACTTGGCGTTTTGAACGCATGTTGACATGCTCCTCACATCGATTCGGTCTGGGCACAGGTCGCGGGATTGTGAAGAACGCTCGCAGCCACGTCTAGAGAAGTTTGTCGGCTCGGATTTTCGGCAATTTGCTAGCTCGCCAGTTGCTCTTGTGCTTTTATCGAAGCCCGAACTATCAACCACCGTAGCCTCTTGGATAGCAAGACCGAGGGGCCACTTAGGGATGTTGAAGCAGGTGGAGTGTAAAGATGCAATCTTGGAAAATGCGAGCCGGAATGGTGGTAACGTTAGGAGTTGCCGTGCTGGCTGCCCTGAGCGGATCGCCGACGGTGATGAGCCAGACAGAGCGGGCGCCGATGTCGTCCAACCAGGATCCGCTGCAGGTTGTTTCTACCTTGCTACCCACCGGCGTTCAGCAACTGGTGGTCGTAGACTCCCTCCAGCGTTCGATGGCCGTCTACCATATCGAGCCCGGTCAAGGAAAAATTCAGCTACGGAGCGTCCGCAGAATGCAATGGGATCTCCGTATGGAGCAGTTCAACGCCGAGGCTCCTTTTCCCAGCGAACTGCGAGAGGTTCAGCCCTGAACCCGTTAGCCGCCGTGGGCGAGCTCTGGCATAAATGCCTGGCGGCAATTGGGCTCGGCTCTCGCGCCCCCTCGAGGCCATTTCTCTATTGGCTGGCTGCCGCAGTTTAGAGGCTGCCGCAGTTTAGAGGCTGCCGCAGTCTGGCCGCTGCGACAGTCGGATCACTGCTACAGTCAGGAATCCGCCGCAGGGTTCTTTGCCGGCCTGACTGTGTTTCGCCGACTTCCCGGTATGCCCTTTGCCAAGCTTCCCATCCCCACTATTTTCGGTGGTGGGGCGTCTCGTTGTGGGGATTTGCTGGAATCCTTGCTACGAACAGGCATTAACTTGGCATAAGCTGGCTATAAACCTCGAAAACGATGCCGCAGGGTTTCGAATTCGGAGGAACATTAGTTAGGATAGGTAAGTTGACGGTTCGCGCACCGGGTGGGTCTCTCGAGAAGCTTAGCGGCAGGCTTTGCCTCTCAACGGCGGTTTTACAATCCGGAGAGCCACGCCGATGACAGGGTTCGTAGCGGATGTTTGGGATATTCCTGCAAACGACATTCGCGAGCACCCTGTAGGATGTGTGCAGCGTCGGCGCGGAAGCAGGTTGACTTGCGTTGGTTTTCCCTCCCACTTTTCACTGACTTTTCTGTCACACGGTTCAACGGACGAGCATTCGAGGCACCGACGCCAAGGGTTGTGGCTGCAAATGGCTTAGGAGTTTGGATTCGATGTCCAATTTTGTACCGCTGGAAGAGGCGGCCAAAAAGTTAGGTGTCAGCTCGGAAGAAGTTGTCGAAATGATTTCTCGTCGAGAAATCTTCGGCTACCGCGATGGAACCAGCTGGAAGTTCAAACCAGAAGAGATTCAGCGCGTGATCAGCGAGATGATGGGTGATGCGCTGGATGAAGATCCGGCCGGGTCCTCGATCTTGGTGTCG